>NZ_ASRV01000033.1 GCF_000401215.1 Clostridium sartagoforme AAU1
AAATCATCTAAGGATATTTTAAAACCTAATTTTCTTAAATTATTTAGTACATCAATAACAAATTCCGTATTATCTATTATTTCATCTTCCGTTATTTCTAACTTTATAGATTTAGGAGTAATATTAAATTGATTTAATATTTGAAGAGTTTTTTCTATGAAATCTTCTTGTTTTAATGCTAAAAGAGACACATTTACTGATATATTAAAGTCCTTTTCTCCTAAAGCTATCATTTTTTCACAGTATTTACAAGCTTCCTTCAATACAAATTCATCTATTCTTATTATTTCTCTATTTTTTTAGCTAATGGTATAAATTTTATAGGTGAAATTATTTCATCATTCCTTATCCATCTAATTAGTGCTTCTGCACCTACAACTTTTTCTTGCTTAACTTTATATATAGGTTGATAATATACTTCAAATTCATTGTTATCTAAAGCCGTTATTAATTTATTTTCTAATTCTATTTCTTCAACCATATCTTTAGAAAATATTTTAGCTATGTTCCCACCATCCTGCTTTCCCTTATACATAGATATATCTGCATATTTTAATAAAGTAAATATATCTTTTGAATGCTTAGGATAGTGACTTATTCCTATGCTTGCTTTTAAATTAAAACTATATCTATTAATTTGAATTTTTTTATTTAATAAATTCAATATTTTATCAGCAAGCTTTATAATTGACTCTGGATCTGAATTTTCTTTTTCTACTATAATAAATTCATCTCCACCCAATCTACCAACAGTTATATTGTTTGAGGATAATTGAGTCAATCTATCTGATACTATTCTTAAAACTTCATCTCCTGTATTATGACCTACTGTATCATTAATATTCTTAAAGTTATCTAAATCTATAAAATATATGCTAAACTCTTTACTTAAATTTGTTAACTCCATTAAATATTCTAATAAGTTATTTCTATTTAATAAGTTTGTTAAAGTATCATAATTAATTAGATACGTCATGTTTTTTCATATTTCTTTATTTCAGTAATATTATTTATTATTATAGAAAAATACCCATCACTAAGTGAGTATACAGATACTAATCCCCATTTATCATCTATTATGTTTATTTCTCGTGCAATACATTCCGATTTTGATTTTTTAATTCTTTTAAATATTTGTATTATCTCTTCTTCATCTCTATAGAAATTCATATATAAGTTAGAAAATCTATTGTTAATAATTTCTTTTCTAGATAATCCCAATAGCTCCATTCCTGCAAGATTTACATCCGTAATTTCACCATCTATATATTCTCCCTTATCATTTACTATAGCTTTCAAAGAGAAAAATGCATTAGACATTGCATTTAATATATTAGAATAATTTTTTTCTTCTTCTTTTAAATTATTAATTGTATTTATAAGTTTTTTCTTAGTTACATTAGCTTCATTACTAAGAGCATTCACTTTATCATAAATGCAATTTATTTCATCGTCTTCAAGGTTTATAATATTTTCTTCTTCAAGTAAACTTGATTCGTTTATATTTTGCTTAATTACTGTTAATCTTTTTATTACATTTTTATTGATGAATATATATGTGCTTATATTTAAAATAACCATTAAAAATATTATAAAAAGGATATTAGCCTGTAATCTATAATAAAGACTACAGAAGCACTTTTTAATTTGTAAATTATATTTAAAAATATTGCAATTATAATAATAGATATAGATAATGTGGAATAGAATAAAAATGTAGCTAATTTCTTTGAAAGCTTCAAATTTTCCACCATCCCAATTCTTATAATTCTTCTTTGTTTTATTATACAATTTTTTGTATATATCATTCAATACTTTTACTTGATAATTCAATTAATATATATTAATTAATAATTTATATGAATAAATAAACATAAATACCACATTATATTCATTTTTTGTTAACATAAAAAACAAGAGATATATTATACTATAAATAAATATAACATATCTCTTGTAAAAAAATTGAAATACTATCTCTATTAACTTTTAGCCTTACTGATTTTAACCACTTTACCTTTTAATTTTATTTCTTTATATCTCTTTAAAAGTATATTTCCTTTACCATTTAAAATATCTACAAATGAATATCCATCTTGAACGTCTATTATACCTATATCTTCTCCAGTTAGTTCTTCCAAATTACTTAAAGCTCCTAATATATCTATATTTCTTATTTTTTTCTTTTTACCAGCTGATAAGTGTATTTTTATTACTTCGCTATGAATATTTTTCTTTGTGATTATTTGGTTTCCATAATTATTTTTCTGATTCTCAAAAAATCTTTTTCTTCCATCTATTATTTCTTCATAAGAAGGTATTTTTATTTCTTCTATTTTATAATTAATGTACTCCTCTATCTCTTGTAAAATCTATTTTCATTTTTCCTACTAAAGATATAGCTAGCCCCTTTTTATTATCTCTTCCACTTCTCCCTATTCTATGTACATAACTTTCCTTTTCCATTGGAACTTCATAATTAAAAACATTTGTTATATGGTTTATATGTATTCCTCTTGCTGCTATATCAGTTGCTACTAATACCTTAAACTCCTTATTTTTAAAACTATCCATTGTTGATAATCTTTCTTTTTGCTCCATATCTCCATGTAATTCTCTTGCGTTAATTTTTTCTTTTTTTAATAATGTACTTAAGTTTTTAACTGAATCCTTTGTATTACAAAAAATTATTGCAGATTCATCTGTCCAGGCATATAAGGACTTTAATAAAAACTTAAATTTTTCTTCTTTATCTACACTTATATATTTCTCTATTATTTTATCTCTATTAAATACTTTTGATTTTATATTTAGAACTAGTGGATCATTCATATATTTAGAATATAACCCCTCTATTTCTTGTGGTATTGTTGCTGAGAATAAAGCAGTATTTTTAGAATTAGGTAATCTTTTTAATACTTCGGAAATTTGATCTATAAATCCCATATTAAGCATTTTATCCCCTTCATCTATTACTACAAATTCAATATTCTCTATATTTAAATTTCCTCTTTCTATATGATCTATTACTCTACCTGGAGTCCCACATACTATGTGTACTCTTTGTTTAAGTTCTCTTACTTGTTCATTAAAAGGTTGTTTTCCAAAGATAGCTGCACATCTAACTTTTTTTAGTCTTCCTATGTTAGATATATCTTCTTTTACTTGCATTGCAAGTTCTCTAGTTGGAACTAATATTAAAGCTTTCACCTTATTTTCTTCTATATTTACTAATTCACATAATGGAATGCCAAAACTTGCTGTTTTACCACTTCCAGTTTGAGATTTTACTACTAAATCTCTTTTTTTCAACATATATGGAATAACTTCTTGCTGAACTTCTGAAGGTTTTTCAAAGCCTAAATTTTTCAATGCCTTAAGAATTTCTTCACTTAATTTCATATTTTTAAAATTATCTATAACCATTAATTTACCTCACTTTTTTAAACTATTATTTATTTTACCCTATAGCACTAAATTTAACAATGACAGATATTATAATAAAAAGTAGAGACTACATTAATATAAACTTAGTCCCTACTCTATCAATTAAATATTTATATTTAATTGTTTTAAATCTTTCCTTAATTTCTCTGGTGCTTCAAATAATAAAGTCTTTATATTAAGTTTTTTTGCACCTTCTATATTTGCTCTTGTATCATCAATAAATATAGATTCTTCTGCAATCAAATTATATTTATCTAGAATTAAATTATATATAGCTTCTTCTGGTTTAATTAGTTTTTCTTCATAAGATACTACTCCTCCATCAAAAACTTTAAAGAAAGAGTTCCTTTTATTTACTTCCTTAAATGCTAAATCATGAAAATTAGATAGATAAAATACTTTATAATTATTATTTTTTAGATCTTTTAATATCTCTACAGTTTCTTCAATTGGCTTTAATAATCCATACCAATCTTTAAATGCTAATTCAATTTCAGTAGCATATAAATTATTTCTTTGAATTATATTTTTTACTGCTTCTTCTTCTGTTATAGTTCCTCTATCTAACATAACCCATTCTTCGCTTTCAAAAATGGCTTTATATATTTCTTCTAACTTTTGTTCTCCTATTTTTTGTCTTAAATATTCCTTCGGATTAAAACTTAGTAATACATTCCCAATATCAAAAATTATGTTCTTATACATTAATTTCTCCCTCATTATTTTATAAAAAACAGTAGATAGGTCTCTATCTACTGTTTAATTATTTTAGATAACATTATTATATCATTAATCGCAATTACATTCTACAACCTTTAAAGGTCTCATCATCTCATGATCTTCATGCTCTAAGAAATGACAATGCCATACATAATCTCCTGCATAACCTTTAAATTGCATTATGATTCTTGTTACTTTTCCTGCCTCAGCATTTACTGTATCCTTAAATCCTCGTTCATAATCATACGGCTCTTCTTCAGGTCCAGTAAATGTTACTTTGCCTGTTTTATTATAATCATCAACGTCAAATGGCCTTCTCCAAAGAATCTTAAATTGTACTAAATGAATATGAATAGGATGAGCTCCTAACATTGGATTAATTAAATTCCATATTTCAATACTATCTAGTGCTGGTTTTTCTGTTACAGGATCGCTCCAAGTCATATTATCAATATGGAGCATTGGTCTACCGTAATTATCCGTCATAGCTCCAAATGATACTTTTCTTTTTCTTCTTGCTAAATCTGCATTTAGTGGATGTGCAACTCTAAGAGTATTTGGAACAGTACTTGTATCTTCGCCTTTTAATGGCTCTATTACATTAAATCTCATAATCATATTAGTCCCTGATAAATTTGCAGCAGGATCATCATTCATCAATATTATTCTTTCTCCCTTATATTTTGAGAAATCTATTATAACATCAATTCTTTCAGCAGGCATTAACTTAAATGATTTTAAATTAACAGGACTTTCTATTAATCCGCCATCAGTACCTATTTGAATAAATTCTCCCCCATTAGATAAGCTCATAGTATATTCACGCCTATTTGAACCATTTAATATTCTAAATCTATATTTACGAGGTTCAACATTTAAATATGGCCATACCTTTCCATTTACTATTATTGTATTTCCCAAAAATCCAGGTACTATTGATGGAAATACATCTACTGGAAATGGTGGAGCAGCTGGGTAAAACAATTGACCATTTTCAGTAAAGGACTTATCTTGTACTAAAAGTGGAATTTCATATTTTCCCTTAGGCAAATTTAATCTTTCTTCTAATAAATCTCTTAATATATAAAAACCTGCAAGACCTGCATATACATTTAATCTTGTCTGTCCCATGGCATGGTCATGATACCACATGGTAGTACCAGATTGAAAATTTGTATATTTGTAAGTTTTTCTAGTAAACTCAGATCCTGTAATTTTAAATCCATTTGTGAACCAAGCCTCTGGATGTCCATCACTATCACTTTCTACTTTGGCCCCATGCAAATGAACTACTGTTTTAACTTCCGGATCATCTACTGTTCCATGCAAAGTTTTATCATAAGGTAAAATATGCTTGCTAGGCAATTTATTATCCCATAAAACATAAGTTGCTATATTTTTAAAAGCTTCTATAGTTGGTCCAGGATATAATCCATCATATCCCCATACCTTAGTTAGTGGAAAATATGATGAAAAACGATGCTCTGCTTCTTCCATAGTTATTTTATAATGGTTTTCTTTCTCTTCACATTTATTATCATTATTTATAGGTTTTGCTACTTTCGGAATTGGTAGTTTATCTACAAACTTCGGTATTGTAAAAGGATCAGAAGGATTTACTACAGAACATATATTATTACTACAACATTTTGCTTCTACTTTATCATTTGAACTTTCTTCTAGCTCATTTTTGGAATTTCTTTCATTTGGTTCACTTAAAACCATACATATCACTCCTTAAGCTAAGTTATAGTATAATATATTCTCCATTATGTAAAATGTTCTTATACGACTTATCTTTTATTTTTTAAATAAACCAATATCCAAAAGCATATCCTGCATATATAAATACCGCATTCCAAATAGCTATTCCTATTGTTGAATATATTGAAAATTTTATTATGTTCATTCTAAACATCCCAGCTACAAAAGGTATTAGAGTTCTTCCCACTGGAATTAGTCTTGTTATTAAAACCCCTTTATCACCATAATTCTCTATATAAAAGCATACTTTATCAATAGATTTTCGAGATTTAGGGAATTTATTATATACTTTTGTTAATATAGGTCCCCCAAACCAATAAGATAGAGCAAATAAAATATAACTTGCTAAGGCTCCTGCTAAGATAGATATTCCTAAAGCTACAAAAAAATTTATTCCCACCTTAGCAATTGCTATTCCTAGCGCAGGCATTATTATTGCTGCCCCTAATCCGGGGAAATTTAAATATTCTAAAAATATAACTACAAACAAAAATATTAATCCATATGTTGAGAAATATTCTATTATTATTTGTATCTTATCCATATTTATTTACACTCCAAATTTATATTTAATGAATGTTATTATACCCTATCTTTCTTAATATTAAATATAAAGATTCTTAATATTTACTTAACTCTATCTGTATATTTACTGAATTATATATCCAATAAGTAGTTTTATTGTATTTTCTAAAGCCTCATAGTGGGTTCTCTCCATTCCGTGAGATGCATGAACTCCTGGTCCTATAAGGGCTCCCCTTATATCATTACCACCTCTTAATGCAGCTCCAACATCTGAACCATAAAATGGATATATATCAACAGCATAACTTAATTTATTTTCTTTTGCTATATTTATCAAATTAGTTACCATATTATAGTCATAAGGTCCACCTGAATCCTTAGCACAAATTGATACATCATATTCTGTGCAAGTTAAATCATCACCAATACATCCCATATCTACAGCTATCATTTCAGTTATATCTTGTGGAATATATGATGAGCCATGACCAACCTCTTCATATGTTGAAATAAATATTTTAGTTTTATATTTAGGTATTACTTTTTCTCTGTTTAAGAATTCTAATAACCCCATCAATGCAGCTACGCTACCCTTATCGTCTATAAATCTTGATTTTATAAATCCACTTTCTGTTATAGTTGTTTTTGTATCTATGAATATAAAATCTCCTGAACAAATTCCTAATTCTTCAACATCTTTTTTACACAAAACTCTTTCATCTATTCTAACTTCCATATTTTCTGGATCACGCTTTTTGTCCTTACTATCTGCATAAACATGAGCAGCTGGACTTGTACTTAAAAATGTTCCTGTATATATTTTTCCTTCTCTTGTTCTTATTTTACAATACTCACTATCTAAAGTTGCAGGTATTGGACCTCCAAGCAATGTAAACTTCAAAGTCCCATTATTAGTTATGGATCTCACCATTGCACCTAAAGTATCAACATGAGCAGAAAGTCCTATAACTTTCCCTTCTTGTTGACCTTCAATAGTAATTATTCCACAACCTTTATTTGTTCTTTCAAATTTATACTCAAAGCTTGTAGCTATTTCCTCAATAATATTCATAATATCAAAACAAAATCCAGTTGGACTATCAAATTCTAATATTCTCTTTGCTGTATTTAATACATATTCCTTATTAATCTTAAAACTCATATATTTACTCCTCCTACATTAATTTTCTAAATCAATTTTATCATTATAATATTATTATTTCTATAACTTTAATATTTAATAAATCAATGTTATAAAATGCGAAGTAAGATAGTGAAAAGAGCCTTTAATACAATATATTTTGTACTAAAAGCTCTTTTGCTCTCTAAAACTGTTCCCTTATTAAAAAGAGAATATATCTAAGGTAGGTTTTATTCTAAATAAAATCCAACAACTCAAGTATTCCCTTGGCAATCTCTCTTTCTTCTCCTTTATATGGATATGAGTGAATATGAATAGCAGGATTAAAATTAAGCTCTATTATTGCATAATTTGAATTTTCATCTTTGTAGTCTTTTATCATCATATCAACACCACAAATATTAGCACCTACAGCTTTTGCTGAATTTACTGCTATATCCTTAAACTTTTTAGGTATTAAATCCGTATAATCTATGCTATCTCCACCAGTACTAATATTAGAATTTTCTCTAAGATATACAATTTCATCCTTTTGAGGAATGTATTCAAAATCTTTATTTTCTTGCTTTAAAAATAACTTTACATTATTGTCTAAATTGATTTTTTCTAGTGGGGTTTTATATCCCTTACCTCTTAGTGAACTTTTATTCTTTTCTTCTACAAGTTTTGTTATAGTGCTTTTTCCATCTCCTATAACATTAGCTGGAACTCTGTGAAGTATTCCTGGAACTTCATCTCCAACAACTAAAAATCTATATTCTTTTCCCTCTATAAATTCTTCAACTAGAACTGTAGTATCATTTTCAAAAGCAATTTTAAAGGCTTCTTTAATATCTTCTTCTCCTGCTCCATCTTTAAATATAGATATTCCTATACCAAAATTTGTTGACTTAGGTTTAACAACTATTGATTTATTTACAAATTTATTAACACTTTCAAGTGCTTCATTTAGAGAAAAGAATTCAAAACCTGAAGGAACTTTAATATTATTTTTATTTAAGATTTCTTTTGTAACAACTTTATTTTCCATCATTAGAATTGTTATATAACTATCTTTAGAAGTTTTTGTTGCTTGTTTTACATATTCTATATGATTTCCTTTTTGTAATGAAATAAAATTTTCACTTCTATCTATTAAATCGACTTTTATACCTCTTTTTATGGCTTCTTTCATTAGTATTTGTGTTGATAATTCTAAATCCTCAAAACCTTCTAATTTAAACCTGTTTTTATAGGCATCTTCACGATATTCTTTTGCTAATTTAATATGTCCTTCTAAAAATCCTTCTTTCTTAACCATTTCTGAAAGTTTATATGCATAGGTTAATTTAGGATTTAATACCTTTTCTATCATGTTATCTACTACTTCTTCCTTACCTAAACATAACTCATTATTCATAACTCTGATTTCGCTTAATATCTCTAAAGCCCAGTCTTTCTTAGATATAGTCTTTCCATTTTTATTTAAAACCACATCCATTTGCCCATACATAGAAATTATATTTTGATTATTTTGAGCTTCTTGTTGCCAAGTTTCATAAGAACTTTCCTCTTTTATAAGTAAGTATATAGTGAATATATTTATAAAATTCAAGTCTTCTAAGGATATTCCAGCCTTACTAAATGGATTTATATCTATACTTCTTATTTCCAAGTAATTTATTCCATCATTTAATAAAGACTCTAAGAATTTTGTGTTATCTATTGCTTTTAATCTTATCTGTGTATATAACTCTTTATGACTATCTATAAGTTTATCATCTATAAATCTATTAACACTTGTAACATAATCTTTAACTGAACTGTAGTCTGGATATAAATCTATAGGATTTTTATATCCACATTCACTATTCCTATAAGATACTACTCCATCATTACTAAAACCATCTTTTGATACTTTATCTAAGTTTACTACGCACTTATCACCAAAACTTTCATGCATTATGGTAGTTCCACCCAATAAATATATAAGAAGCCATCTATATCTTAAATAGTTTCTAACTACTTTCAAGTATATATTATCTCTAAACTCTCTGTAATCTTCTTCTTTCCCTAAAATTTTATATAAGTCCTTTATTAATTCTTCATTAAAGGAAAAATTATAATGTATTCCTGATATTAATTGTTTTTTTCCACCATATTTTTTTAGTAGCTTTTTTCTATAGTCACTTGCACCTTTCCCGTTACCACAATCTCCATAATCTGCAACTGGAATAAAATCATCTTCTGGAATACTACATGGCATAGATTGAGGCCAAAGAAGTTCATCTTTTATTTCTAAAGCTGTAATATCATAAAGTAAATTTAAAAAACTATAGGTCTCTTCTACTGTATTTACGGTAGGAGTTATAAGCTCTATTTGACTTTCTGAAAAATCAGTTGTTATATATGGATGACTGATTTTACATTCAAATACTTTAGGATGCTTAGTTAATGCCAATTTCCCTTCTCTATCTATTCTCAGTGTTTCACGCTCTACCCCAAAATTTCCTTTTAATAATTTATTTTTATATTCAAGTGATTTGATCACATTTAACATCTTTGTACTCCTTCCATATTCTTAATTTATAAATCAAATAAGATATAACTCCTTTTAAAATACTTGAAATTGATATTGCTAACCATATTCCATTTACATCAAAAAACCTTATTAGTATTAAAGCTATAGGTATCCTTAGTATTGTAAAAACTATACTTATTATTGCTGGGATTTTAGGTAATCCAAGGCCTGTAAAAACTCCATTCGATATCATTTCTATAGTTGAAAATATCTGAGATACTCCTATAATTCTTAGATAATTACTTGCAATATGAATAGTATTTTGTTCCCTAATAAATAATTTGACTAAAACTTCTGGAGTAAATATAAAAATTATTGTTATAAATAAAGAATATATAGCTCCAATACCTACTGATGTATTATATCCTTGATTTATTCTTCTAAATTGCTTTGCTCCATAATTTTGTCCTACAAAACTTGTTATGGCTCCATTTAATCCACCAATAACCATATAAATTATTGATTCTATTTGAAGTCCAATTTTTTGTGCAGCTATTGCCTCTGATCCAAATCCTCCAACTATCCTAGCTAAAATTATATTTATTAATGTAAATAAAATTCTTTGCATGGCCATTGGAGTCCCTAAAATTGTTATTTCTTTTATCTTTATTATATCTATTATATTTTCCTTATTTATTTTTAAAACTGTTTTTCCATTATATAAAAGTAATAGAAAAACTATTACTGTTCCTATTAAAGAAGCTATAGCCGCTCCACTTACTCCTAATTTTAAGCCATATATAAATATAGGATCTAAAATTATATTTACTACTATACCTATAATATTTATTATTAAAGCACTTTTATTATTTCCAAAACTATTAAAAATTCTAATAAATAAAGTATTAAAGAATGAAAAGAATAAAATTGGTCCATTTATAGCCAAATACTTATATGCTTCATTTTCCACTATAGGATTCCCTGTATTTAAAAATCCTATAAGATTTCTACCAAATATTAAAACTACAATACAATATATTGATGCAACAAACAAATTTAGAATTATGCCTGAAGATATATACTCCTTAACTTCATTTTCCTTTTTTTCACCTATTGCATGAGCTACCTTTATTCCTGTACCTATTACAACAAAAGAGTTAATAGAATTACCAAGTCCAATAAAAAAACTCGCCGAACCTATACTTGCTACTGCATCACTCCCAAGATTTCCAACCCATATCATATCAATTATATTATATGCAAATTGTAGAAATGAACTTGCCATTATAGGGATTGCTAAAGTTATTAAAACATTAAGAACTTTCCCTTTTGTAAGATCTATCTTTTTCATATTTTCTCCTACTCTAAATTTATTCTGACTTTTTATTTGCGCTACATATACATTTTTCTTTACTATTTAATATTATATTTAGAAATTTCATAAGATCATTACAAATTTCATTATCTAAGCTATAATATATCCAGGTTCCTTCTTTTCTACATTTTACTATTCCACAATCTATTAAAACTTTCATATGATGTGATAATGTTGGTTGAGTAAAATGAAAACTTTCTAATATTATGCAGGCACATTTTTCACCACTTGATAACATATCTATGATTTTTACTCTATTTATTTCTCCAAGAGCTTTAAATATTCTTATATTTTTTTCATAGTTTTTAATCATAGTAACCTCCTTATATAGATTGTTGTCTATATACTAATCTTAAAATATATAGACACATATCTATATATATCATACTTAAATATAGATTATTATCTATATTTAGTCAATATAATTTCATTAATTGTATAATAAAATTATAAAATAAAAGTGATATTATATCTTTATATAAAAATATAATATCACTTTACCTTGCTACTTTTTACTTAAACTTTTTAGTTTATCTAGCTCTTCTTTTTGCTCTTCTATAACTTTTAAAAATTCTTCCTCTTTGTTAAACCATTCTTTACTAAGATCATTAATTAAAGATGCCATTTCATCAGCACTTCCTACAATTCTGTTAAATAAAAGAAGATTTGATTTTAATATTTCCGGTATTTCTATATGTGAGTATCTTAATCTATGGTCTATTTCTCCATAGCCTTCTTCAAATATTGTTCTAACTTGAATTTCAGCTATAACTTTTTCGTTAGTTGGATAAAACTCAACTAAATAATGAACAGATCTATATCCTGATATTCTTGATCTTACTTCAATATCTAGTTCTTCAAACTTCTTAGTATTATCCCCTTCTCTTACATTTGCAGTAACCTCAATAACCTTCCAAGTCTTAGTGATAAATTCATGAATATCCTGCCACTGATCTTTAAATATGTGTATTACTCTAATTCCAATTAAATCATTTATTTCATTTTTATAATTTTCTAACGTGAATTGAAAGTCTTCACCATATTTTAATTTTCTATCTTCAGTTTTTCTTATAATCTTTTCAATCAATCTATCAGGATTCTTTATTCTTGATTTTACTGAATGAATCATTGGCTGAGAACGTAAAATATTAGATATAAAATCTGCTTGATTCTCATAAGATATTTCATAATCTACAAAATCATTATAAATATCATTTAAAGCTTTAATATCTATATTATTTTCTTTAATTTTCTCTTCTACATGTGGATATTTCAATATGAATTCATCTATTCTAAAACTCTTTTTCATTTACTTATTCTCCTTTGGCTATAGGATTATTATATATTTCAATTTATCTTCCTTGTCTACTACTCTTGCTATTTCTTGGACTAGATTTTTTCCCTTTAAACCCATCATATTTATCTCTAGTAGTTAACTTTCCATTTGAAGTAGGTTTATTTTCTTTTGTATTTGATTTTACTCCGGACCTTGAGGAAGAGCTTAATTTTGAGTTTAACTTAGAGTTTGATTTTCTTGATTTTGAATTTACTTTAGATATTGGTTCTTCTTTTCTCATTTTAGAAATATATCTATCAGCTTTCGATTTTATTAAGCACTTAGGCCCATTTCCTATTAAATCTTCTCTTCCTGCTTTAACTAAAGCATCATGAACTAAATTATAGTTCTTAGGATTTTTAAATTGAAGAAGTGCTCTTTGCATAGCTTTTTCTTCTCTTGTCTTAGGAACATAAACTTCTTCGCCAGTTATAGGATTTATACCTGTATAAAACATAGCAGTTGATAAAGTTCCTGGAGTTGGATAAAAGTCTTGAACTTGCTCTGGTTGATATTTTGTATCTCTTAAATATTCAGCTAGTTCTATTGCCTCATTTAATCCGCTTCCTGGATGGCTTGACATCAAATATGGTATTAAATATTGTTCTTTTCCTAATTGCTTATTTATTTTAAAGAACTTTTCTCTAAACCTATCATAAGTATCACCCGATGGCTTACCCATATATTTTAGAGCATTAGGTGCTACATGTTCTGGTGCAACTTTTAACTGTCCACTAACATGATGTTCAACAAGTTCTTTAAAGAATGTATCATCCTTATCTGCCATTATATAATCATATCTTAAGCCTGAACGAACAAATGCCTTTTTTACTTTAGGAAGCTTTCTTATTTTTCTTAATAGTCCTAAGAATTCACTATGATCTACTATTAAATTTTTACATGGCTTTGGAGTTAAACATTGTTTACTCTTACATGCACCTATAGTAAGCTGAGTTTTACAAGCTGGCTTTCTAAAGTTTGCAGTTGGGCCTCCAACATCATGTATATATCCCTTAAAGTCTTTAAGATTTGTTATTTCAACAGCTTCGTCTAATATAGATGATTCACTTCTACTTTGCACTGCTCTTCCTTGATGAAATGTAATGGCACAAAATGAACAGTTACCAAAACATCCTCTTGAGCTTACTATACTAAATTTAACTTCTTCTAAAGCAGCAATTCCTCCAAATTCATCATATATAGGATGACATTCTTTAGTATAAGGAAGAGAATAAACCTTGTCTAATTCTTCTCTTGTAAGTGGCATCTCTGGAGTGTTACAAACTACATATCTATCTCCATGCTTCTGCACAAGAACTTTTCCTCTTACCGGATCTTGCTCTTCGTACTGTATTTTAAAAGCTTCAGCATATTTCATCTTATCCTTTGTAACTTCTTCTCTTGAAGGTAACAATTTATAATCACCATAAATTTCTTCTAATGAATCTATTGCATATGTAGTTCCATTTATATGTCTTATGTATTTTGCTTCAAATCCATCATTTAAAGAATTTGCAACTTCTACAATTTGCTTTTCACTCATTCCATATATTAAAAGGTCAGCACCACTATCTATAAGTATTGAATTTCTTACGTTATTATCCCAATAATCATAGTGAGCTAATCTTCTTAAACTTGCTTCTAACCCACCTATAACTATATCTATATTTTTATAAGCCTCTTTTATTTTATTACAATAGACTATTGTAGCTCTATCTGGTCTTGCACCCATTTTCCCACCTGGGGTATAAAGATCTTTATCTCTTTTTCTCTTACTTACAGTATAATGATTAACCATAGGGTCCATATTTCCACCATTAACTAAGAACGCAAGCCTTGGTCTTCCAAGTTTCATAAAGTCATCTGTACTATGCCAGTCTGGCTGTGGAATTATACCTACTTTGTATCCTGCACTTTCTAAAACTCTTGAAATAATTGCTGTTCCAAAACTATGATGATCTATATAAGCATCCCCTGTAACTATTATAAAGTCACATTGTTCCCATCCACGTTCTTGCATATCCTCTTTACTAATTGGTAAAAATCTATTATTTAACATTTAAACCCTCACTTTTTTAAATTGAAAATTAATAATGTAATCTTGTATTAGTTCTTATATATCAATATTAACATTACGTCTAATGATTATAACATTTTAAATAAATTAAATCATTTATTTTTTATATTTTATTAATTTCCAAATTAATAAATTTGTTGATAAAATTTAATATTCATTATTTTATATAGCCTCAATAGATTTCTAAATTCAAAAAATTTATATATAGTCTGTTTAATCTATTTGTAATTTTATATTTATGTAATATATAATAATTTCATGGAGATAAAAACACAGTTTCGGTTGGTAGTCCGAACCTATTCATTAAATCTATAGCAGTAACCTGCCCTCCTGGGGTTGTCCATTTTCCATTAATAATTTTTAAAAACAGGAGGAAAATTTTATGTATGCAAATTCAAAATTAACTGTATTTTTTGAAGACCCATTTTGGGTAGGTATCTTTGAAAAATCCGAAGAAAATTATCTATGCTTTTGTAGAATAGTTTTTGGTCCTGAGCCAAAAGATTATGAGGTGTATGATTTCTTATTAAAAGAATACAATAAGTGTAAATTTAGCCCCCCTCTATCTGATGATAAAATTGAACAAAGAAGAATTAATCCTAAAAGACTTCAAAAGAAAATAAAAAAAGAAGTTCAAGAAATTCAAATTGGATCAAAGGCACAAATTGCTATGAAAAAACAATTAGAAGAAAGAAAACTTGAAAGAAGAAAGATTTCAAAAGAAAAAAAAGAACAAGAAAAAGATAGACAATTTTTGATACGCCAACAAAAAAAGAAAGAAAAACACAAAGGACATTAATTATTTTGCGAAGCAAAATAGTGAAAAGGGAAAGAGTGAAAAAGTGAAAAAGTGAATAGTGATGGAAAAAATCCTTTGAGGATTTTTTCCTCAACTCTTTCATTCCTTCACTCTTTCACTTTTTCATTTAATTTTACTTAGCAAAATACTATACCCGTTACCTGTTACCTGTTACTTGTGTTCCCTGTTACCTATTCCCTGTTACTTGTTCCATATTCCCTTACACCCCTTATAATCCGAAACCGTGCACTGTGCCTTGTGAACTGTGAACTGAAAATTGCTTCGCAATTTAAATCGCCTTATCCCTATGAATATATCTAGAATTCTTATTTATTGCTAAAAACATAATTATTGCTGCTATTGATGCAAGTAGAACTAAAGATTGTATATACGGCATAAAGTTATAGCTTCCTTTTTGCCAGAAATCAATAAAATCACCACATATATAAGTTGTTGGTAACAAATATGCAACTTTCATTAATAACTCTGGAAAATCTTTTGCTTGTACTCCAAACATTCCACTTAAAATCATTATTGCAAAATAAAGTAACATTGTTATAGAATAAGTTGGTCCAAACTTCTTAAAAAATAAAGATATCCCATGAGCCAATGCAAAAAATATTATAGCAAGAAAATATAGTGAGCCTATTAAAACTAATGCTGAAGAAAATGATGGAACCTGTATTTTTAATGTTAAAAAAGATACTATTCCATAAATAATTATAGCTACTGTCATAAAAATTAAATAAGCTAATATTTTAGATATAATCAAATCTTTTTCACGATATCCAAACAATCTAAAACGAAGAGGAATTCCTTTTTCAAGTTCTTGTGAAAAAGTTGCTGAATATGATACAAACACAGTAGCTAATGGAATCATTAAACTATTACTTATAAATATACTAGTCATTATAACTTCTCTAAATTCTTCTGGAGATTTTGAAGAAATTATATTCCCTAAAAAATAGACATGAATATTGGGAAAACAACTCCAAATATTATTGAAAATATATTTCCTACTAAATTTCTTAATTCATACTTAACTAAATTATATCTAACTAATTTTGCTTTCAAGGGTCTCACCATCCTTTTGATAAACTTCATTTTTACTTTTAGCATTAATACTCATTATTTCTATATCTGAATTACTTCTTTTAAAGCTTATATCTTTTTCTATTAAAAGCTTTGATACTTCTAATTCTTCTTCTATACTGAAACTAGGAATTGCTATTAAATGCTTTGGAGATTTTATTTTTCTAAAATCCTTTGTGATTTCAATATTTTCACTTGTTTTAGATAAAGTTATGATGGAATTTCCACAATATTTTTTAAACAATTCTTCTTTACTTCCAAAATCAATAACTCTACCATTTTCTAATATTAATATTTTATTAGTTAATTGCTCTAGCTCTTCATAATAATGAGATACTATACAAATAGTTGTATTTTTATTTCTGTACCATTCTTCAATTTTACTCATTAATTGCTGTCTTGTTTCAAAATCAAGGCCTGAAGTAACTTCGTCAAAAAATACTAGTGGTGAATCTTGAATTAAAACCAATATTATAGTAAGTCTTTGTTTTTGCCCTCCTGAAAGTGCACTATACCTTTTATTTAAGCACTTATCAAAGTCGAAAAAATTAATTAAATCTTGTAACCTTTTATTCTTATTAATTTTTGTATCTAAAACAGCTTCTATTATATGCTTAACTGCCATTGTCTCTGCATAATTATTGCTTTGCATATGTGCAGATATATCCTCAGGCCTTATATTAGTATTGATAGATCCGTTATAATTAATAAGTCCTAAAATTGATTTAACTAAAGTAGTTTTTCCTGCACCATTTGAACCTATTATTCCAATTCTATCTCCTGCCTCAAATTTAATAGGAGATTTTATTAATAAAGCTACTTCTTTTCCATATTTAACTTCTAAGTTATTTATAGTAATCACTATTGCTCCCCCTTTGTCTTAATTTCTATACTCTAAGTATATTACCTTGGTATGAATTTCCTGTGAATTTAATATGCAAATGTTCTGTAGCTTTAATTCATGTTAATAGGAATTTATTAAAGATTATTCAAAGGGTAAGTTTTTATAAATTCCTAAAAATTAAAATATACTATTGCTTCTACTCCATTGCTTATATTATTAATTTCTATCTTATAACCTAATAAATTTGAATAATAATATGCTATATAAAGCCCTAAACCACTTCCCCTATTTTCTGAATTACTTGATACAAAAGCATCAAATATATTAGGCAAAAGTTCTTCATCTATATGAGCTCCATAATTTACTATTATAAGGCTGCCTTCATTTAAAGTTATTTTTATATTATTTTCTCTATCTGTGTATCTTACTGCATTTGCAATTAAATTATCTATAATCTTATACATTAAATGATAATCTGTATCTAAGTTTATATTCTTTAATTCTCTTTCTACATTTATAAATTTCTCTTTTATTTGGATTTCATGTTGAATTAATATTTCTTCTATTAAATCATTTATATTAATCATTTTCTTATTTATATCTTTATTATTAAGGTTTAATATTTCATCAATAATCTTTCTAATCGATTGGAGTTGAGCTTTAACTTTTGGCAAATATTCCTTTGTATTTTTATATTTTCCTACTTCATCTATCATTCCTTCTACAAGTAAAAGCGATGCAGCAACTGGTGTTTTTAATTGATGCGAAGATGCCCTTAAAAATACATCTTGTCTTTTATTTTCAGTAATCAATAATTTATTTTTTTCTTCTAAACTTTTAAAGCTTTCATTTAATTTAATATATAGTTCGTTTAATGTATTTCCTAAAACCGAAATTTCATCTTCTCCTTGAATTTCTATAGGATAAATATTATTTATGTTATTATTTTTTATAAATTCAGCATGATTAGCTAACCTTTTTATTGGAACTATTATTTTTCTTGAAAAATAATATGTTGAGAGCAATATTATTAATATAAGTACTGATACTATCATTGGTAAGCTTTGAAATACTATTGATGTAATTTCCTCTATCTTTGGAGTCATTACAGATAACAATGAAATTATAATATCTCCATTTCTTATTGTAATTGCAGAGTAAACTGTATAATAATTTATTCCATCAAAGCTATTAAATTCATAAATAATAGTATCATCTGAAGCAATACTCATTTTACTTGAATCCTCAGTAAATACATTAACATTATTACTTTTACTAAATTCAAATTTTACTGGTAATTCTTCAATAAATACTTTTTTATTGAAGCTTTCTTTTAATGTATCCAAAACCTTAATATCATAGTTTTCAAGTTCTTTAATTTCATCAATATTATTAGAATAATATCTAAACTCATCTATTAATTTAATTAAATTGCTATCTTTAATGGTAAACTTTGCTGTTCCAAATCTATTAGCCGCATATACATTATCTCCACTTGATGGAATCATAAGACTTATTGTACCTGATGGATTAGGTGAGTATATACTATTATAATCCTTATTTTCAATATAGTTCTCTTGAATCTTCTTTATAGATTGATAATGACTTTTTCTCAAATGATCAATATATAATGAGGGTAACATAACCACAAAATAAATTATTATTAGTGATACAATTGTCCCTACAAGTATAGAACTATAAATAAAAGTCTTTTTAGATAAATTCATCAAATATCCTCCTTGTTAAACTGGTATCCTACACCAATTACAGTCTTAATATAATTATGAGGTAGTTTTTTCCTTAAGTTTTTAACATGCGCATCTATTATTCTATCATTTGAAATATAATCTTCATTGAAAATTCTCATTATCAATTGTTCTCTATTAAAAACTCTATTAGGTTCTTTCATTAAAGTTTGTAATAATAAAAATTCACTTAATGTTAAATTTAAACTTTCGCTTTTATAATAAGCCTGATAAGTATTATCATCTATATAAAACTCAGTATCATCGTTATCAAATTTACCTTCTGTTAAACTCCTTCTCAAAACCGCTTCAATTCTCTTTAATAATAATAATGGAGAAAATGGTTTAATAACATAATCATCTGTCTTAAGGTTAAATGCTTTAAGTTGAGTTTGTTCATCTCCAAGTGCAGTTAACATAATTGTCGCCATATTCCTTTTGCTTTTATTTATATATTCAAGTACTTCTAAACCATTAACCTTAGGTACCATTATATCTAAAATAGCTAAATTGAAATCTTCATTTTTTAAAATTTCTAAGGCATCTTGTCCATTATTAACACAAGTAACCTCATAGCCTTGCATCTTCATATATTCAGTTGTAACCTCAAGTATATTTGGTTCATCCTCTAAAAATAAAATTTTAATCATGTCTATTCAATCCCCCAAAAAATAAATTATATATTAATTATACAATAAATATATAATTTATTTATTGTTTGTTTTAATTTACCAATATAAAAACTATGGTAAATTATATCATTTCATAACTGAAGTTGTTACCTGTTCCCTGATAAATGTTACTTTATCTAAGAAACTGTGAACTTTGCCTTGTGCACTGTGAACTATATAAATTCTTTCAATTTTTCAATTTTATTTACTCTAATAATTTTCTATTAATTTTCTAATACTATATATGTAATCTATCTTATTTAGGAGGGAACATTTATGAAAAATGATAATAAAAGAACTCATTCAAAAGAAAATGTGCTAAGAAATGGGACAAAAACACAAAATCAATCTGCAAATAGTTCATATAACTTTACAATTAAGGAACCTGGAATAAATGAAAGTGGTGAAGAAGCAAAGAAAAGAGGCTTTTAGGTCCTAATGCACAATGACTACGTAATGGATAATTAAGGTGCAAACTTCTTTCGTAGTTTAAAAAAATAGTTAGTTTTGTTTTTATACAAAACTAACTATTTTTTACAATCTTAATTTAGCATATGCAAATTTATTATAATTTTCATTTGGTCATCACGTGACTTTATTGCAAATTTAGATTCCCTAAGCCTACGTATATAATTTATTTTTATTACTATAATATTTTAATTCAATTTATTCCACATATTATTAAAGGATTCTTCATCTAATTTAAAAGCAAAATTTAATCCTGAATAGTATATATATCCATTCTTGAATAGTCTTATTTCAGCTTTTGTTCCATCTTTCATTTTCAAAAAAATAAATTTTTGACTTTCTTCATTTATATCAGCATAATCTTCTTCGCTTGAATAGTTACTTTCTTTATCAAACAATTCATTTCTTAAGCTTTCATCCTCTAGTGAATATGGTGTTCCTTTATACATAGAATCTATAAAACTATTTACTGTATCATCTATAGTAATTTCTTTTTCTTCTATTATTCCATTATTCCAGTTATTAAAGCTTTTCCATGTAGCACTCCCTAAGTTTTCTCTTATATTCATCATTCCAAAAACATCACTACCATCAGCTAATATAAAGTCATTTAAACATTCCCATAGATTAATATATTCTCCGTATTCATTTTTAGTATAGGTTATTAATCTAAAGCTTTCATCATAGCCCTTTGCTGTATAAACTTCATCACCTTCGCTTATGCTTGCAAAATCCTTTAAAGCTTCTAAATCTATATATCCTGCTGAAGTTCCATTATCCTGAATTTCACTCATTAGGTCCCATGTAACTCCTATTTTTTTATCTATTAATTCCTTCCCTATTTCCAAAGGAAACTCTACACTTTGGGTGGTATATATTCTTCCTTTATTACTGCAACTATATTCTCATCTAAAGCTGTAGTTTTCTTAAACCAAGCTGATGTTAATAAATTCTTACTTAAATTTATAGTTAATTTTATTAACCAAGCTTTTATATGATTATAACTTTCAAAGTTAATATTGCAATTTATAAATTTTATAAATACATTTTGCATTATATCCTCGGCATCATGGACACTTTTAGTCCTTGAAATAGCTAATCTATATACTGTATTTGAATACTTTTCTATAACTCTCAAAATCAGTTCTTCCCTAGGTAAAGAAAACTCATTCATTTTCTCTCCCCCTTTCACCTTTAATACAATTTAACTCTTTAAAATGTTGCATAAATAAAATAATTTTTTATGTTTTAAATTTTATATTTTTATAGTTTACTACATTATGTTAATTACATTAATTTGGCTGCCACAAGGACAGCCAAATTAATGTAATTAATAATCAAAAAATTATTAATAAACAATTATTAGTTTAATTTTTATACGCTAGCAGATTCACTATCTTCTACTTCTATGATGTCTACTACTAGAAGATTGTCTTCTTCCATTATTTGAGTTAGCATTAGCATTATTATTTGCATTACCACCATTCATGGAATTAAAAAGCATTGCTAATGGGTCCATTTGAGCATTGCTATTATTATTTTGAGAGAAATTATTTGCGCTATTTGTATTACTTGAACCATTTCCATTCATTAGCATACTAATTAATTGATTCATATCTACAGTTCCATTATTTGAGTTTCTTTGCTGAGTTCCTGATTGACCTTGATTCATCCCATTCATTAAAGCAGCAAGTGGATTGTTAGCATTGGAATTATTATTAATATTATTCATTCCACCTCTATTTTGATTTAGCATATTTAATCCATTACCACCCATTAGCATACCTAACAATTGATTAATTCCATTTCCTTGCTGATTCATGGGATTATTCATAGGGTTATTTCCCCTATTCATTCCTCCCATTCCATTCATCAGCATAGATAATGGATTATTAGCTCCATTCATTTGGTTTTGGCCTCCCATCATGGAGCCCATTAACATATTCATAAGTGGATTTCCTCCGCCTAGTCCACCTAAAGGATTTCCTCCTCCCATATTAGGCATTCCCATTCCGCCACCCATAAGACCTTTAAAAAGCATGTCCATCATTTGCATATGGCTTTCTCCTATTAAATTATTGTTACTATATAAGTATTTTATATTAACTTGTTTTGCTACAAGTATTTTATTATTTCATCTAAATCTGATATTGTGTATGTTGCCTTTGATTGGTCTAAATCGTAATCTTTTTGTTTTACTCCTACTACTTCTAAGCCAGCTGATACTGCTGAGGCTATTCCTAATGTTGAATCTTCTATAGCTAATGCTTCTTTAGGTAATATATTTAAAGCTTCAATAGACTTAATATATATTTCTGGATTTGGCTTACTCTCAGTACATTCCTCTCCACTTATTACGAAATCTATATATTCAGTTATCTCACATTCATTCATCATTCTTAATATTTCTTTTTTTTCTGATGATGAAGCAATAGCAACTTTTATATTTTTATCTCTTAGATTTTTAATTATATATTTAACTGATTTATTCATGACTTTTTTAAAATTAATTTTATTTATCTCTCTATACTTTTTATATTCTTCTCTTAATCTTTCTCTTTTATTTTTATCATCAATAATAAGCTTTTCCCATATCATACTATCACTTAATCCAATAAAATCAGTGAAATTTCTAGTTCCTGGTTCAATTCCAATACTATCAAAAAATTTCATTCTTCTTAAAAAATAAGCATATTCACTATCAATTAAAACACCATCCATATCAAAAATAACAGCCTTTTTCAATATTTATCCCCCTTTAATAATTAAATACTATATCATGAACTAATCTAATTTCTAAATCTGAAATATTTATACTGTATTCCTTTTGTACTTCTAAAAAGGAATATTTAATAATATCAACTTTCTCTTTCTGTTTATCTAAAAACTCTTGAATATCTAACTGTTCATCTAGTTTTTCTTTTCTTAAAATTCTCTCTATCATACAACTACAATGAAGATACAATAGGAATCTTATGTTATTAGATAACTTAATATCTAGTTTTTCTTCCATTTTATCTACTGCTTGTTCTATAGATTTTAATACTTTTTCAACATCTAATATTGTTAAATTTCCTATTATTTTCTTTATTGAAAAATTAAATAATATGTCCTTTTTTAATTTATCTTCATCGATTTCGAAGTTTTTCTTCAATATATTAATAAAATCTTGAATTTCTTCTCCACTAATTAATTGATCCAATCCAATATACTTAACTCCATCTATTTTAGGATCTGCTGTACCTATAATTGCAAGAACATCGTAAATTTGAAATGGCATTTCTTTTTGTTTATTTTTTTGTAGCTTATGATAATCATATGGAATAATTGCAAATGAATCTTTTGTTTCATTTAAGCTTTTATAAAGTATATCTTGTATTTGAACGGCACTCCCCATTCCAGTATAACAACATGTTAATATAGCCCTCTTCTTATTTCTATTTGGATATACTAGTTTCTTATTAATTTTTATATCCTTTAATATTTCATCATTTATTTCATTAATATTTTTTTCTTGTAATAATAAGCTACCTATCTCTAATACTATAGGTGTTGATACATAATCTATTATTAATATAGGTCCCTTTATTTTATCTTTTAGTCTATTAGTTAAGTCAGAAAGAGAGCCCATGTCTACTAATAAAATCAATCCATTTTCAGTATTATAATTATCAATAAACTCTATAACCTTATTTTCAATATCATCTATTGTTGTATCTATAGGCATATCTATTGCTTGGAAAAAATTCTTCTTTAACATTCTATTTGCAACATTTGCTATACTACTTGCTGTAGAATACCCATGAGCTAAAATTATACTGTTTACTTTATTTTTTATTTTAGGCATTTCTGTACTATTTAGATAAAATGTTATAAATATCAAATCTTCATCTAAAAATCTATAATCTAGATATTTGCTTAAGTTGTTTAACATAAGTTTTGCTAACCATAGAGAATTTTCCATATGAGTTCCAATAAACAAAAGTAATTTAGCTTTTACACTATTCCAATCTGGATGATTAATTAATATTTCACTTTCACCCTTAAAATATAAAAGATTTGCAATAGATAATATTTTATTTCCATCTTGATTAAATCCGTAGTTTTCTTCAAGATATTTGAAGGTATATCTTATATTAAATGTTAGTACTGAAAACAAACTTTGCTCTTTAGTAAATCCAGAATTGAAAACAAGATCATCTAATAATATATTTACATTGTTTGTCATTTTATTTATAAAGTGTTCCCTTGTTATATTATTTTTTTCTAATTGCTTAAACTCTTCTATAAATTGGAAGTATGTTGTAGCAATACTCTTTTGTTCATTACTACTTACATTTAATAGTTCAGGACATTCGAAATCATATAATCTATCTTGATATTTGTTAGTAAAATTATAACTATCTTTAATTCTATCTTGACATTCAATAGGTAAATCAGTAGTTTTTACTTTTATTACGTCTTCAGTTCTCATTCTTGCATAACTACTTCCACAGCTATATTTAACAATATTTCTTATTTTTCCTACATTTCCTTCATAGCTACTTGAAAGCAGAAATGAAATAACATTTTTAGATACTTTTATAGTCTTTTTTAATATTTCACTTTCTATTAGAAAAAAGCTATCGATTAAATTAAGCCTTTCTTGTTGAGGCCTTTCCATAAAACTTGGAATATTAACTATGACAGGTAACCTACGGATAAATGTTGGTAAAAAAGTAGATTGTATTGATTCTGTTGTGGCAAAAATTAATCTTACCCTTGATGTTTTCTTTATACTATTATCACCTATAGGCGAATATTCTCCCGAATCCATAAAAGTAAATAGCTTTTCTTGTCCCTCTTCTGTTAATCTATGGACTTCATCAAGAAATAACACTCCTCCATCAGCACTTTCAAGAAGTCCTTTTTTATCCTTATCTGCACCAGTGAAAGTACCTTTAATATATCCAAATAATAAACTAGATAGTAACTCAGGGTTATGATAATATTGAGCACAATTTAATGATATAAATTTTGATTTTTTATCTATTAACTTTTCATTAATACAATAATCATATATACATTTAGCTAAATAAGTTTTTCCAGACCCACTTGGCCCTAAAAGCATTATAGGTAATCCATTGTTTGGATATAAAGATGCTGTTTTTATTTGTTCTATTTGCTCTTTTAAGCTTCCTCTTGCTCCTATAATATTACTTAATATATCCTTATTACATGTTGTTCCTTTATCTTCTTCAAAAAGTTCCTCTAATGATTCGTATTCATTTAAACCTGCTTTAAAATATAGAGTAGAAAATGTTTCTTTATCTAAAAAAATAACAGGATATTCCTTAACTTTAATAATATTTCCTTCTTTTACTTCCTTATTAAGATAACTACTTACAGTACTCCTACTTAAATTAATTTTTTCTGCTATATTATTTGCTGAAAATAAATTTAGATTATCTTTATTAAATTTTTTAGTTAACTCTTTTAAATAACTAGATATATCTATTTTCAATTACAAATCCACCTCTTTTCCTATAAGAATGTAAATATTATAATAATTTTATACTATTTTGTATTATTTAAAAAGCAAAGAAATCATATATATTTGATTTCTTTGCTAAATTAAATTTATCTTAGTATTCTAACTTCCACATATATCTTCTCTTTGTTAATGGATGTTGACGTGCTTCTGACAACTCCTCAGCATATACACGGAATACTGCTGTAAGTATCATAGGATTAAAATAATCAATTACAGTTTTAGGAATAACAGCTGATAATCCATAATCTAAAGCATCTACAACTGTTGCTTTAGCTTCAAAACGTTCTAAGAAAGTTAATGCACGTGAATCAATCTTACGAGTTCTACCATCATTCATCAATAATATAAATGGAACATTTTTGTCTACTATTTCAAATGGCCCATGGAAAAATTCTCCTGAATGGAATGTTCCTGAATTAATCCATTGCATTTCCATCATTAAGCAAATTGATGTAGAATAAGCTACTTCATGAGTTGCTCCACTGCTCATAACATATATTACTGGGAATCTTTATATTCATTTGCAAATTTCTTTGCATCTAGTATTGCTGATTTTGCTGCTGTATCTGCTAAGTCATATATCTTACTAAAAGCTAATTGCATATCTTCATAGTTATCATAACCTTCAAATTGTTGTAATATCTCAACTGCTAATTCTAAAGCAAATCCCATTTTTTCTAATTTTGCTGAATAGCTTTCTGCAAATCTATGATATACTACATAATCAGCATCCTTTGTAAGGGGTGAGTCTACAGTCCTAGTTAAGCTGATTACGTGAGCTCCTAATTCTTTAGCTCTTGCATTAGCTTGTACAGTTTCTGGAGTTGTTCCTCCTAATGATGCTGTAATTACTATAGATTTATCATTTACAGCTTCTGGAGTTGCATAGTTAAATTCATTAGCTGTATAGTGGCTAACTCTTAACGCCTTAGCATTTCCATCTAAAAAATATTTTGCTGGGTATAAATCTGCTTTTGATGCTCCGCAGCCTACAAAAATTACACTCTTTATTTCACCTTGTTTTTCTTTTATTCCTTGGATAATTTCTTTTGAATTCATTATATTTTCCTCCTACTTATTAACTAGATTTTATTTATATTAATTTATTTTTAATATCATAAATTTTATTTAAAAATTCCTAATACACCAAGAATTATTCCACCTATTATACTGATACTAAGAATCCATCCTGTAGAGACTTTTTTCTTTAGCAGCCAATACATGAAGAAAGTTAATCCTAATGGTATGATTCCAGGAATAATTCCATTTAAAATATCTTGTAATATTAATTTCTCTCCAAATTTTATTGGTGTAGTTATTCCAATCATACTTGCCATCATAGATCCTATAACCATTAATCCTACTATAGAACATATATACATAACCTTATCCATAAGGCCTTCATTATAAAGTTTGCTTAAATACTTATTTCCCATTAAGTATCCAATCTTTCCTCCATAATAAGTAACTAAATATGATGGTATGAATGATATTATCATGGCTAAGATAGGTCCTAGTATGTTTCCTTCTCTTGCTAAGTTTATTCCAAGCCCAAAAGCTAAAACACGTATAGTTCCCTGGAAAAATGAATCTCCTACACCTGATAAAGGCCCCATTAAAGAAGTCTTCATTGCATTAATAGCCTCTGGATTAAAATTTTCTCTGTCTTCATAATATTGTTCTTCCATAGCTGAACTTAACCCTAATGCAAAAGCACTTGTTTGAGGTGTACAGTTATAAAATGCCATATGCCTTTTATAAGCTTCCTTCTTTAATTCTTCATCTTTAGGATCTTTTTATATTTCATCTAATATTGGGGCAATTCCATATAAAAATCCCATATTCATCTGTCTTTCATAGTTCCATGAAGCTTGTATATTCCAAGAACGCCAAAAGAATTTTCTATATTTCCATTTATTTTTATCTTTTTCTTTTAATACATTTTTATCTTGCATATTCCTTTCCCCCCTCAAATAATCTTATAAATCTAAAGCATCTAATTCATCTTCTTGCTTATTTTTCTTAAATTTGAATTCTGACAATATAAACGCAAGTGTACATGCAAATATAGCTATACCTGTAACGCTTAATCCAGAGTATGCAGTAGCAAAAAATCCTATTAATAAGAATGGTAACATCTTTGTTGAAAGCATTGTATTTAGAAGTAATGCAAAACCATATGCTGGTAATATTTTACTTGCTAGAGTCAATCCGCTAGTTAACCATTCAGGAATCGTATCAACAATACTTTTAACTAAATCTGTTCCAAAATATATTGCTAAAAATATAGGTATAAAATACATTAATGAATATAATATAGGCCCTAATACAATATGAACTCTATATGCTTTTTTATATTCCCCTTTTTCAATTAATGAATCAGCTGTATGAGTTAAATTAGAAAGAATAGTTCTTAATAAAATTCCAATCATTTGACCTAGTATAGCAATTGGAATAGCAATTGTTAGTGCTGTTTCTGCATCTGTATTTGATAAAATTGCAAATGCTGTTGCTATTATAGAGCCCATATTCATGTCTGGTGGTGCAGCAGCTCCTATATTTACTAACCCTAATGAAATCAATTCGAGAGATGCTCCAACCATTAACCCCTTTTGCATATCTCCTAAAACAATTCCCACTAATGTACTTACAATCAGTGGCCTTTCAAAATTAAGTCTTCCTAAAAGTCTTGAATCTAAAATACAAAAAACACCAATAAAACCTAGTAATACAGATTTAAGTAACATTTTATAACCTCCCTCTATTTAAATTTAAATTTTAGATAACAAATCTTCTTTTCTTGAAGTAGGTACTTGTTGCATATATAAATTTATTCCCATGTTTTTTAATTTAACTGAATCATTTAATTCATCTTCATTAAGAAAAATTGCATTGCTATATTGTTTTGAATTATCTTTTTTAGCAATTCCACCGTAATTTATTTCTTTAATTTTGTTGTAACCTTCACAAAACTTTAGTACTGAATTTGTACCACCAAATATAAACATTATATTTTCATTTAATTTTTCTACTTTTGGCATTTTAGACAAAGCTTCTTCTACAGAAAAAATATTTAACTTTACCCCTGATGGTTTGGTTAAGTTTAATGACATCTTTTTTAATTCATCTTTGGCTGCATTATTATCTACTATGATGATTCTTGAAATATTTAAGCTTTTTGTCCATGCAAAAACGACTTGTCCATGAAGTAACCTATGGTCTATTCTAACTAGTTTTATCATAAATCTTCCTCCTTTCTATCTATAAATTTGTTTAGTAGCTTATTACAATTTATAATTGCACTCTGACTATCTTTAATAAATTCATCTAATAATTCATCTGAAATATTATCTGTTGTTGCTATAGAAATAACTAAAGGTAAATTCATTCCTGATATTAAATTTATTTTTGAATACTTCTTCATTAAATCCATAATTTCATTGTTTACACTTCCGCCAAAGATATCTGTTAAAATATAAATTTTATTGATATCATAGTTTTCTATAATTACTTCTTCAATTAAATCTCTTATACTAGTTTCCTCGTCTCTATATGAAGAAAAAACCTTTATTGACTCTGTATTTCCTATAATCATGTTTAAAGTATCTTTCATTCCTTTTGCTAATTCACCATGACTTGCTAAAATTATTTGATTCATATTTCTGCCTCCTTTACTCATTAATTTATTAAGCAATATATATGCCAAAGTTTATTTAAGCTTCATATCCCTTATATTTACTATATTTATATCTTCAATTACTATTGTTTCAACACTTTAAATCATACTAATAAAAGTGTTATGCAAAAGTGTTGTATATTTTGAGTAAAAAAAGACCATATAAAGTCATCTTTACAATGGCACTTTATATGATCCTTAAATTTCATTTAACTATATAACTAATCTTCTGTAATAATCTATATATTTATATTTTCTTTCTATCGCTCTTTTTCTTAAGAAGAGCACTTGTATCTAATGAGTCTTTCTTTGGAACTTCCTTCTCTAACTTTTTCTTTGGTTTTTTACTTTCTTTATCTTTAATTTCATTTTTCTTAGCTGAATTTTGATTCTCAGCTTCAGCGCTAGATTTAATTTTAAGCTTGTTTTGTTCTTTAGCATCTACTGCTGATATATTATTTCCTTTGATAGCTTTACTTTCTACTTTCACAGAATTATTATTTTTAGCTATTTTTTCTTTTTTAACCTTATCTTTTCTCTTTTTAAAGAATCTAACTAAATCTATATTTAGCCTTCTATAAACTATATCAAGCATAAATAATAAAATACTTATTATTATTAATGGAGTTGTTAAGTTTATCTTTTTATATTCTCTTTGAAGCTTTCCTTCAAAAACTTCCTCTGGCTTATTTATGAAACTTCCCTTTGTTTCTTTAATTACTACATCTAACTTTTCTCCATTAGTATTAAATTTATATTCATCTGAGTATTGAAGAGCAAATGCGCCTTTATAGTTGTTTTTTATTTTTCCACTTTCTTCTTCTCTTATGCTGAAATTATAAAATCCTAATGAACTTAGTGGAATATTAGCCTGAAATTTCCCTGGTTCAACTTGGCTTAATTCAAATTCCCCTTCCTCTCCATTTTCCCCATTATATATCCCTTTAACCTTTGCATCCTTAGATATCTTATCATTATAAAACTCTACTTTTGCTTCATTTCCTTCTTGGCTGATATTAAGCTTTCCTTCTTCTCCATACTTTGGAATCGTAAAGTAAACCATATTTTTTATAAGTTGCGGTCCATACTCCCACGCCAAATAATTTTTACTCCACTGCCCACTAACATCTGAAGTAAAACTTACTGTTCTTCCTATTCCATATTGCATTGCAGCTAAAATTGGCTCATCATGATTAGAACTTAATATTTCAACTGCATTCTCTTTTATAGATGTTCCTATATATCCAAGTAAGCTTGGAATTCCATCTGACGTTTTTACTCCAGCTAATATTTCGTGATTACTTAATATCTTAGGAGTAAACTCTTCATTTATTATATAGGTCCCTGCTGATAAAAGAACTTCCTTTGCAAATATTCTTGGAATATCAGTATATATATCTGTATAATAACTTCTTCCCTTTCCTATTGAAGCAAGCTGATTTAAAAGATCTGCATTAGCGCCTTCACCAACGGCCACCGTTGAAAGAGTAATATTATTATCATTAAAGTTCTTAAGAAGATTAGCATAGTTATCAAATCCATATCCATCTTGACCATCTGTTAATAATATTGTGTGTTTTATCTTTGCGCTACTTTGCATTTGCATATTATAACCTTGTTCAAGGGCTGGATAAATTGATGTTCCTCCTCTTATTTGAATTCCTGATATAAGCTCCCTTATAGCTTCTTTATCTCCAACCTTTTGAAGAGGTACTACCTCATCGTAAGTATCATCAAAAGCTATTACTGATATCTCATCTACTTCTCTTAAATTTTCTAATGCCTTCATCGCAGCTTCCTTAGCCAAAGTTAGTTTACTAACTCCACCTCCCTCAGCACTCATACTACCTGATTTATCTATTATTAAGTTAATACTTATTGCTGGAACTTCATTTTTCCCTCTCTTATCCATATAAACAGGTAATACTTTTTCAAGTGAAGTATCTTTATATCCTCCAAGAGCATAGGAATCCTCACCCCCAAAAGTAATTAATCCGCCGCCATAATCTTTTACATAGTCTTCTATATTATCCATAAATCCATTACTTAAATCGTCTCTATGAACATCATTTAAAACTATTGATTTATATTCAAGTAATTCATTTAAAGTACTTGGTGATGCACTTGGTGATATTTTCTTAATATTAGCACCTGAGTTTACTAATATTTCTTCTAATGCCTTTGAATCGCCCTTAACTCCATTAATAAGAAGAATATTGGGCTTATCCATTACATTTGTAAAAGTGCTAAATTCATTATTAACTTTGTTTTTATCTCCATCTGCTTCTATTAGCACTCTATATCCCTTAAACCCACCTGAACTTTGCTTGTCTTTAAATACAAAGGAGTTTTTCCCTTTTTGTATTTGTACCTGTTGTTCTCCAACTTTGTTCCTACCTGAAAATAATGTAAGTTTTGCCTTTGTTGCATAATTTGATTTTATATCAATAGAAACCGAAAATTCCTCCCCTACAGATATATTATCTGGTACCTTTACATTATCAACGTAGATTTCATCACCTTTTTCACCAGTAATTTTATAAACTTTAAAATCTATTTTTTGCTCATTTATTAATGGTATGGATTTTAATATATCTCCTTGATTTTCCTCACCATCAGTTATTAAAACTATTCTTCTAGAACCGCCTCTTTCAAATAATCCCAAAGCACTTTCTACTGCCTCTTGAATATTTGTTGCTGTTACAACTGGCTTTTCATTTATTGATTTATATTCTTTTTTCTTATTTAATACCTTATCAATCTTCGAGTTATCACCAAATAAAACTACTCCTGCTTTATTTCCTCTTGGCATTGACTCTATAGCTGTAGATATAAAATCCTTTCCTGATTCTTCAAAGTCACTTGCACTTTCTGATACATCAAGTAAGAATACAGTTGATATATTTCTACCTTTTAAATTTATAGTTATATTTCCAAATGCTAATATTAAAAGTATAAATATTACTACTCTACTTATAAATACTGCAATTTCATTTTTACTCCATGGTTTATATTTTTTAAAGCTATAATACATAAAGGCAAAAATAACTGGAATCAATATTAAAAAGTATAAATTTCCTATTTCTATTTTCATCTCTTCTTTGCCTCCTAATTTCCTCTCTTATACATAATCCATTCAAAAGCTACTACTGAAATAGCCAATATTATAAGTAATGGAGCAAGATTTAAACCCCTTCTCAAATCAGCCTTTGCATTACTTATATTCTCACTTTCGCCAATATTATTTACATTAGTATTACTTTCCTTTTCTGATGGAAAGTTAACTGAAAATAGTTCTTTTTTCTCTAAAACATTTAGTTTATAAACTCCAAGTTCACTATCTTCTTTTATATCATCCCCTGATTTTATTTCTAATGTTTTTCCACTTGGATATGTTAAAGTTATATTATTATCTAAAGATAACCCTTTAGCTATTATCTTTTCTCCAGCTTTAAAATTACTCTTATAAACCATTCCACTTGATATTAAATTTTCTCCAAGTTCATACATTAATATAGGAAATTCCTTTTTAAGTGCAAAATCACTATTATGAAGATCAAATGATAAAGCCGCTATTTTCCTTCCATCAATTTCTCCCTTGAATCCTATATAACTTTCATCTATATTTAAGAAGCCTCTTCCATAGTAAGGAATTTCTATTGCATTATACTTAGCAGCAGTAAATGTTGTATCTTCTAAGTACTTTGAAAGTTCTCCTATAACAGCTTTAGCCTCTCCCCCTTCTCCACCTGAAACAACCTTAAAGAATTCATTGGAGCTTGGATTAATAAATAATATACTTCCTTTCGATGGGATTATATCTGGAGTAACATTATCAAATACATATAAATCATATTCATCTGCACTTGTTAAATTTGATGCATCATTAGTTTTATATACTTCTGTATTTTCAATACTACCAAAAGCTCTTTCTAAAAATACATTTTGTTCTGTAACTATAAGAATCTTATTTACCTTTTTCTTTCCCACCACATTGTTATAAGTATTGTCTCCAGAAATCATATCTTTTCTAGATAATTCTCCCTTTAATACTTCACCATTTATCTTAGGAAAGTCAAAAGTTAAAGTTTTATTTTCTCCTTCTTGCAATTGCAAACTTTCGACAGCTACAAGTTCTTCGCCATCATAAAGAGAAAAATCGCCTTCGTAAACTCCTATTCCTCTATTTGTTATAGTTGCTATAACTCTTACCTTATCCTCTAAAAACTTATGAGATACATTATCCACAGATGCATTTATTCCTGAGTTAGCTAATGATATAACCTTTCCATTAACATCACCTAATGAAAATTCTTTATCTGTAAAAGCTATAACTTCGTATTCTTCTTCAATTCCTTGGCCTATTGCTTTTATAAATGATAAAGTATCATTTATATCTCCAGTATTATAACTTTGAGGTATTGAATCAATTATTTCATTAGAGGCTTCTTTATTAAAATCTCCATTTTGAAGTAAATTACTACTTCCATCAAAGCTTATTATAAAAGCATTAGTATCATCCTTTGTTGATTGTAAAAACTCTTTTGCTAAATTCTTGCTTTCATCTAACCTGGTATTACTGCCATATTCTGCACTCATGCTTGCAGTATTATCTAATACTAAAATAATATTTTTATAACTCTTGCCTCCAAAGTTTAAAAAAGGTCTCATTAAACTAAAAATAAGGGCAATCAATGTTATTATTTGAAGTAGTAACATAATATTTTTTCTTAGCTTTTCCCATGGTGTGTTTGCTCTAGTATTTTTATATACTTCATTCCACAAAAGTGTTGAAGATATAACCTCTTCTTTATACTTTCTTTTCAATATATAAAGCATTATTAAAAGAGGAATTGTTATTAATAAGAATAAGGGCCAAAAATTTGTAAATCCCATGACTTCCTCCTTTTATTGGATTGTGCCTTAATACAATACTCTTTTCTTGTTAAATTCACCTAATATAATATCTTCAATTTCCATAGATGAATTTACACTTATGAATTTACCACCATATTTCTTTGTAATATCTTCAATAGATTTTTTATAAGCTTTTAAAGTACTTTTGTATTCCTTTATCAGACTTGGAGTTAAACTCATCTTTACATTTTCACTTGTCTCACTGTCTATAAAAGTAATTTCATTATTAAACTCTGGATTAATTTCTTCATTTGATAGTATTTGAACTAAGATTATATCTTGTTTTTTAAATGCTAAATACTTAAGAGCATCTTCTAAATCTTTTAATCCTTCATTATTTAAAAAATCAGATACAACTATAGATACACCTCTTGGAGTTAATGGTCTCTTCTTTATACTGCTTGTAAGATCTGTTTTACCATCAAATTCAATATTTTCTAATTCTCTTAGTATTCTTTGAAAGGCCTTGTTCCCAGCTGCTGATTTTATACTTTGTATATCACCACTATCCATAGTGTTTATATTTACTCTATCTAGATTATTTAAGACAATATAACTTAAAGCCGCAACTACTTTTAATGCAGTATCTTTTTTGTTCTCATTTCCATAATCCATTGATTTACTTTTATCAACAAAGAAATTAAAAACCCCTTCTCTTTCTTCCATAAAAACTTTTACAAAAAACTTATCGAATCTACCATATGCATTCCAATCTATTCGTCTAAAATCATCACCTGGAGCATATTCTCTATAATCTGAAAACTCTACAGAAACTCCCTTTGCTTTTGACTTTCTTCCCCCTTGTGTCCCTGAGGAAAGCTTAAAATTTATATGCATATTTATTTTATTTAGCTTTTTAAAAAAGTCCTCATTAAATATCCTTTCACTCATTTATTACACAACCTTTAAATCTTCTAGTATCTTATCTATAATACTTTCTTCGGTTAAACCTTCAGTTATAGCATCAAAGTTTAATATTATTCTGTGTCTTAAAATAGGATAAGCTAATGCTTTTATATCATCAAAGGATACATTTAATCGCCCTTCCATAACAGCCCTTACTTTTGCTCCGCTGATAATACCTTGTGCTGCTCTTGGGCTAGCTCCTGCTTCTACATATTTTTTAACAAACTCTGAGCCTTCTGGAATTTCAGGATGAGTTGCTAATATAAGCTTTAATGCAAATTCCTTAACTGCTTCTGCAAGTTTTATTTCTCTAATTGTTTCTCTTATCTTTAATATTTCATCACCTTCAAGAACAGGATCAAATTCAACTTTGTTATTAGTTAATGTTAAATCCATAATTTCTTTAAGCTCTTGAAGATTTGGAAAATCTACATTTAACTTAAATAAAAATCTATCTAATTGTGCTTCTGGAAGTGGATATGTTCCTTCTTGCTCTATTGGATTTTGAGTTGCAAGCACCATAAATGGCTTTGACATTTCATAAGTTGTCTTACCAACTGTTACTGTTTTTTCTCCCATAGCTTCAAGTAATGCAGATTGAGTTTTAGGAGTTGCTCTATTTATTTCATCTGCCAATAGTAAGTTCGTAAATACTGGTCCTTTTTCAAATTTAAATAAAGTTTTATCATTTTCTTTAACTACTATATTTGTTCCAACTACGTCTGCTGGCATTAAGTCTGGTGTAAACTGTATTCTAGAAAAACTTAAATTCAACACTTTTCCTATTGTTTTTACTAATTGAGTTTTTCCCATTCCAGGCATACCCTCTAAAAGTACATTACCATCTGCAAAAATAGCAACTAAAACATTTCTAATTATATCCTTTTGTCCTATAATTCCTTTTGCTATTTCTTCCTCACATCTTTTTATTTTCGTTGAAACCTCTATCATTTCTTTTTCGTTTATTTCCATCTTTCTCACCTCTTAGTTTAATCCTTCAAAATAATCCTTTATAAGATTCTTTAAACTTTCTGGAAGATTACTATTATTTGCACCTTCTAATGCACTATTAGTATAATCTCCTATTACTTTATCGTAATTTATTTTATTCCCATCTAAATTGAATCCATTTTCTGTTTCTATAGTTTGAGAATTTCCATCTTGATTTTTGTTTCCAGTTAGATTCTCATCGTTACCAACTTCTCGTCCTGGAATATATATTTGCTCTCCTTTTTTATTATCTAAATCATTTTTATTACCTTCATTGTTCCCTGTATCCCAGCCTGTTCCTCCTTGGCCATTTCCACTTCCATTACCATTTCCATTTCCTTGACCACCTTGACCTTGGCCTTCTCCTTGCCCTTCTCCTTCTCCAGAACCTTCCCCTTCTCCAGCTCCTTCTCCACTTTTATCTCCAGGCTTATTTCCACTGCTATTATTTTGTGAATTTTGAATTGCATCCTTTAGACTTTCTGCATCAAGTTTCCCATCTAAAACTGAATTTGAAGCCTCACTTAGCGCTTCTGCAAGATTTTCATCATCCATGCTATTAGCAGCATTTGCAAGAGCTTTTGATAAATTATTTAATTCACTACTACTCATATTCCCAAGGGATTTCTTTAACTTTCCTAAGGCCTTTTCTAGAGCTTCCTTATCCTTGGATAATATTGCATCAGAAAGTTCCTTTCCCTCTTTCTTTTTCATAAGCTCATTAACTAATTTATTTAAATCTTTCTTTGCACTTTCTTCTTTATCTTTATTAAACTCATCTAGTAGGTTTTTCTGAGTTTTTTCTATAACCGCTTTACTTTTATCACTCTTTGCCTCATTCTTTTTATCTTCTAGCTTTTTTTCCATTCTTTCTAAAGTCTTATTTACATCAAGCTTCTTTTCGCTTTCCTTTAATTCCTTTTTTGCATCTTCTAATATCTTTTTTATAGCTTCTTTTTCTTCTTCAGTTAACTCTTCTGACTTTTCAACTAATTTCTTTTCTTCTTCAACCTTTTTAATAAAATCTTGTTGATATCTATTAAATTCTCTAATTGAATTAGCTTCCTTTTTTGCTGAAGTATCTATAAATGAAGTTATAAGACATACTATTATTAATCCTAAAACTATAAGAATTTGTTTTTTATCTATACTTATCTTTAAATTATTTTTTATATTAAAACTTTTGATATAAGAAACCGTATCTTTCTTTTGAGCAATTGAAATATTATCTTCTTCATTTATTAATTCCAAAGAAGTTGTAACTCTTTCTTTTAATCCTTTTGAATCAACTATTAAAGCAACTTTCTTTTTATCAGGTGATTTTATAAAACCATATATTATTATTGAAATTAATCCTACAGCTAAAACACCAAGTGAAACTTCTTCAACATATGGAAATGTTATAAATAAAGATATTAACAGTAAACATAAGATTAAGCATAGCAGGTATTTTAAACCTACTATGCTTAAATTTATTATAAAGTTCGCTTTAATTCTTTTGGATGCCTTTTTTATAAAGGTTAATATTTCATTATTTAAAGAATTCATAGCTTTACTCCTTTACGCTTTTCTTCGCCTTAATCTTTACCTTCTTTTTTCTTTTATTTAATGGATTAAGTCTTCTAGCTGCTAAAGCTATAAAACCACAACTTAATACTATTTGAATTGCCACGGAAATATATTCTGTGTATTTAGCAAGTCCTAGTTGCCCTATAAAATACATAGAATTCCCTCCAAAGCCTACTTGATTATATAGCATCATAAAAAATCCAGTAGCTGGGCTTAAATATGCAATAGGAGATATAGCTGGAGTTTTCCCACTTGTATAGCCAAGCTTTGTCATATTAACTAAGAAAACTATATATGCTATAACAATTGTTCCTGCAAATATAAATAATACTAATGCATAACATAAGGCTGTTGCTGCTTTAGAGGTTTTTAAATAAGTTGAAACAAAAATTCCAATTGCTCCTACAAATATAGTATTAATAATAAATGATCCTGTTAAAATTAATATATTGCTTAATCTTATACCGCCAATTAATCCACATATTGAATATAATGGTATCGTACATATTATTAATATTATTACTTTTAGTGATGAAGCTGAAAGTTTTCCTAGTACAATTTGAAGAGGACTTAGCCTTGTTGATAGTAATATATCTAATGTTTGTTTTTCCCTTTCTGAGCATATTGAAGTTGCTGTTAAAGAAGGAACTATAAACATTAATAATATTGCTTGAATTACTGCCATTGCAATGTAAAGAGTAACTGCACTTTGAGGATTTATTCCTGAAGCATAAACATCACTGCTATAACCATTGTAAAACAACAAAGTTCCTACTGATAAAACCAAAATATATATTAATAGCATTAATGAAAATCTATGTGTTCTAACAGATAGCTTACTTTCATTTCTTAAAACTGAATTTAATCTCATACTACTTCCCCCCTTAATTATTTTCCTCAGTTATTTGTATAAATACTTCTTCTAAATTACCTGCTGATTTACTATAACTTATAACTGGAATATCTTTAATTACTAATTCTTTTAGTATATCCTTAGCTTCCTTATCTCCACCAACTACATTTATAGTAATTTTATTTCCATCAACAGATACTTCGTTAACTTCTGGTCTTTGTTTTAATAAAGCTATGGATTCTTCAACGCTATCCATAACAGTTATATTTATTGGCGCTGTACCTGATGCCATAAGCATAACTTCTTCAACAGTACCTTCACAAACTATAACTCCATTTTTAACTATTCCAATTCTAGTACAAATTTCCCCAAGTTCAGATAATATGTGGGAAGAAACTATAATAGTCTTTCCCATTTCCTTTAAGTTTTTTAATATTCCCTTCATTTCAAATCTTGCTCTTGGGTCCATACCTGAAGCTGGCTCATCTAAAATTAAAAGTTCTGGATTATGAACTAAACATCGTGCTAAACATAATCTTTGTTTCATACCTCTTGATAACCCATCTACATTTGCATCATATTTATCTTGAAGATTAACAAGTTCTAATAAATCCATAGATAATTTTCTTGCTTCTTCTCCAACTATTCCATATATAGAGGCATAAAATTCTAAATATTCAATAGCTTTTAAATTATCATACACACCAAAGAAATCTGGCATATATCCTATTTTATCTTTTAAAGCTTTATTATTTTTTATTGCATCTATTCCATCTACATAAACTTCACCGCTATCTGGGGAAAGAAGACCTGATACAATTTTCATAGTAGTACTTTTTCCTGCTCCATTTGGACCTATAAATCCAAATATTTCACCTTTTTCAATTTCTAAGTTAAGTCCCTTTAATGCTTTAAACTTACCATAGGATTTTTCAAGGTTCTTTATAACTAGCATTATTTTTCCCTCCCCTTAACAGTAATCATTGGAATCATGGATTGCCCCTTCATATCATCTACAACATATTTTACTTTAACTTCATTATTATTTATATAGTTACCTAAGTCCTTAATTTTTTCATATCCTTGAGACATTGTAAATTTATCATAGGCTTCTGTTTTATAATTATAGATATATTTTTCAGAATTATCTCCTCCATTATATCCATATCTATCTACACCTTGTTTTACTGTTAACTCTAAAACTTCAATATTTTTATCTACTGCAAATTTAAATACTACTTCCCCTTGACCATAAAGATATCCATTATAATCATCTACATGAACATTAGCGCTGGATGATTCTATAGTAGATCCAAAATATCCATCTGGGAAATTATAAACTCCATCTTTATCTTTAAAATCTAACTCAGCATTCTGAACTATTGCTGTTGTATCAAACTTTGAAACTGACTTATTACCAAAATCAACTCCATATTCTACAGGTAGATCAGTTATTGCAACTAATTTAATATCTTTATTAATAAGTATTTCATCAGAAACTGTTCCAATTATAGCTGAAGTTCTAATTATATTTTTAAACTCTTCGGACTTTAAATCTTTATCTTTTTTCCATTTAGCATCATAATACTTTTGATTTAATACATCTGAATAAGCTTGTAATCCACTTGAGCCAGTAGTAGATAAGTTACTAATTTCTCTTTCTTCTCCTTTAGTTAAAGATCCCATGTCCCAAATATTTCTACCAGCTACTAACAGTAATTTTTTTATGTCACAATCTAAGTTGTTTTTAACTTTACCATTTAACTTTCCATCTAATAAGCTAAAAGATGATTCAATTGTTGAAAGAACTTGTTCCTTACCAACTACATCAAAACTCTTCATATCTAATGCAGCACTATCATTAAATGTAAAGTAAGCATTATTTCCAACATAAGTAGTTTTTACTCTAAGTACATTACTGACTTCCTCTTCTTCTGGGTTACCATAGTAATAATTATCTTCAGTAGAATAATTCATTGTTAAATCTTCTGGCTTTTTAACAATTATATTTCCTTTATATTTTGTGCCTATTCCTAAATATCCCTTTGCTGTTCCTTTTCCATCTTTATCTATTGAAATAATATTATTTTGATTTAACACAACATCTTTTACTCTTGTTGAAGAGCCCATAAAGTATATAACTAAAGTAAAAATTATTGATATTAAAGGAACTGCTATCCAAGTAAAATCCCTTTTATTTAATTTCTTTAATACTATATAAAGAATTACTCCAACTATTAATGCATATATTGCAAGAACAACTATTAAAGACTTAACCCCTACTATTTCATTTATAGGAATATTTCTAGTTAATTCTCTAGACCTATAGTATCCCGGCATATATCCACCATTCATATTTTTATTAAAAAGCCCACCTGTTGCATCTGCAAGAATTGCACTTAAAAATTTTCCTGCATCTTTTGAAGATATTAATGGCTCTAATCCTAAATCAATAGTTGAAACTAAGATTTCACCCTTTCCCCTTTTTACTGAATAAATTAATGGATCCTCATTTGTACCTTGCTTAAGGCTACCACCTTTAATTTCTAAACTAGATAATATAAGATTTAAACTATCATCTACTAATTTAATATTTTTTTCTTTAGCTCCATTAGATTTTATATCTAAAAATTCCTTATCTATACTCGAAATTGTTTTGCTTTCATTAGCTCCAGATCCAATTATTAAAGTTCCACCTTTATTTATCCAAGAATTTAAAGCTTCATATTGTTCTTTCTTTAAATTTGACATATTGTAATTATTTATAATAATTGCATCTAATCCATCTATGTTTAAATTACTTTCTCCTATAATATCTTTATCTAATTGAACTTTTTCAATTACCCCTGTAACACCTTGAGTATTATCAAAGGAAATTGACCCTGTGTAAGATAGTGAAGTTGCATCATCTGTTAATACACCCATAAATAAATTAGCTTCACCGACTCTACCATTTGATATTAAACTTTTCTTCTCATATAAAACCTTTCCATTTTCAATAAGATTAACTGTGATTTTACTTGAGCCATCTAAAACTTTAATTGGTATAATTACTTTAGCTGTTTCTCCCTGTAATGCTGAAACTTCTTTACTATATGCATCATAAGTTGAGCTATATTGAGCAGATGCCCTTATTTCTACTTCTCCATTAAAATCCTTTTCCAAACTAGTAAATTCCACTATAACAGGTATATACTTTAAAGCTCTATACTTGCCTTCGATACCTGAAGTAATTTTCACTTCATAAGGATCTGTTTTGCTGTCTTCAGCCTTTGTTAATAAAGTTCCAATAGGTAAAGTTAAAATCATTAACGCTACAATGACAATTACTATACCTTTTCTAAAAAAGTATTTCATTACTATCCCCCCGATTTTAATAACAATTAACAGTTAACAGTTAACAATTACATTTAGTAATTAATAGTTAATTATTGTTATTTTGATTAAAATTTATCCATACTATAATTGTACCCTATTTAGTATAAATTTCCCTTAACAATTTCTTAAAAATTCCTTATTTTTAACAAATTTAGTAAAAAAGCCAGTATTCTTTATTGAATACTGGCTTTTAGCTATTATTTAATCTTTTAATAATTAAATACATCTGATAAATTTATTTCTAAATTTTCTAATATATGAACTTTAACTTTATCTAATTCACTATATATTTCTGGCCTTCCATACCTCTTATTTTCACTTAAGGTAAAAACACTAAGTAATTTTATGTCTGGTTCTATTATCCAATATTCTTTTACTCCAAACTTTTCATATATGTTAAACTTATAAAATTTATCATTTCTAGCTGTAGATGGAGACACAATTTCTACTATTAAATCAGGAATTCCTACATATCCTGTACTTATTAATTTACTAGAGTCACAAACTATTAATAAATCTGGTTGAAAAACGTTTTTACTTTCTTTTTCATTTTCATCACTAGTTAGAACTAAATCAAATGGTGACGAAAAGACACTGCAACTTTTTCCTCTTAAATAGTTTCCAAATTGAATTATTAATTCTCTTGAAATAGCTTGATGCTGCCATGATGGTGCTGCTTGCATATATGCAATTCCTTCAATAAGCTCCCACCGCTCTTCTTCTGGCCATTTTAAATATTCTTCATAAGTATATCTTTGTTCAGATTTTGGTAATAACATTAATGTCTTCACCTCTTTTACTATATAAGATTTATTATTTTTATTATATACCAATATTACTCATTTATATAGGTATTCTTAAAATTTAAAAAATTCTCATATAGCTTCTGCTTGAAAAAGCCAACTGTAATTGTACATACTTACCCTCTATTTTAAATATATAATTTTATTAAACAAAACCTTTTAACGTATTATTAATTTATAACCTTGTAAAACTTTGAATTAAATTTTAATAATATATTAGATTTCTTATATAAATATATAAAGATTTGAATAACAATATACCGAATATAATTATTGGAATAATAAGAAACTTTTTATGTGTTTTCTTTAAATATACGATACTAAATACTAATCCAATTAATGGAATTACGTATTTTATTATAATTGCAATAATAACAAAAACTAAAAATATTAGTGTTAAAATTCCCTCGTCAATATTAGGTTCACTATAAAATACCAATAGTATAGTTGAAATAACTGTAACTAACAACAATGATATTAATATAATTAAAAATTTTTTATTAATCTTTTTTAAATAATCTACTTTCGCTTTTCCTATACTATCTATACTAAGATTAGAACTTATGATTTCACATTCTTTTCTACAATTACTACAACTATCAATATGGCTTTTCACTAATTCATTTCCTTCATTACTTAATATATTTTCAATATAATTAGGCAACAAATCTTTAATTATTTCACATGATACTATATGTTTCATCTTACCCCTCCTATAAAAAGTTTAATAAATCTATATACTTATAGAGTAACTCAGTTATTAAATATATCACTATAATTAATAAAGATATAAAAAATGAATTTGAAATATTATAGCTACTACTTCCATATGAAGCTTTCTTCCATATCCAGCAAAATAATAATGCCATCATTGGAATAAAATAAATACCTATATTAAATATTACCATTAAAATAATTTCTTTAGTGGAAATTCTATGCAAACCAAGTCGAATGTTTTCACACATCATTGCTACACTTATACAAGCTACACTTATCATTATTAATGAAACAAACATTAATATAATTTTTAATTTAAATTTTCTAAATGTATCTATTTCACTATTTTTTTCATTAGAATTATTAACATCTAACATTTTATAATATTCTTTTTTACAAGTATCACATTCATTTAAATGTTGTTCAACACAAGCATTAGTTTCCTTACTTGCAATTTCATCAATATATATAGGTAATAAATCCTTAATTATGATACAAGATAATTTATTTTCCATATTCTAACCTCCTAATAAACTTAGATTTACCTCTATAAAATGTAACTCTAGCCCAATTTTCTGATTTTTCTAAAATCTCACCAATTTCCTTAAAACTTAAATCTCCTGTTAATCTAAGATACATAACTTCCTTATAAGGATTATCTAAAGATTGTATTATCTTATATATTTTTTTCTTATTTTCATTTGATATAACTAATTCTTCTGTAGAATCACTCCTAATTTGGATGTTTTCATCATATGAAACATTTATTGTTTTCCCTCTTTTCTCCCATTCTTGAAATAAAAGATGTTTAGCTATTTGACAAAGCCATACCGAAATTTTACACTTTCCATTGTATTTATGAATCGATTTAATTGCCCTTAAGAAAGTTTCCTGTGTTAATTCTTCAGATAAACTTGCATCCTTTGTATAACTAAGTAAAAAACCATATACAATCTTAGAATTCTCTTTATATATTTCACCAATAGTAAGCAATGTTTCACCTCCTGTAATATATATCCGATTTTTTGTGAATTCGTTACAAAATAAGTAAAAAGTATTTCTATCTAGTGAATTAATTCATAATCAAGAAATACTTTTTAAATTAAGTTTAGTATAATTTATAATTTAATTATATTTTATTCCATATTATATTATAAATATCTTCTCTAGATTTTATATCCCCACCATCTGCTATATCTATTGGATTTGCATGACTTCTTAAATAACTTAATACAGGTGCTCCAACAATAGGCCCAAGAATTGCTAATGTAGCAGGTGAAGCATAATATATTACTGCATGTGCATATATTTCTTTAGCAATTTGATACCTTGTCATAAGTCTAACTTGATAACTTCTTATTAAAACATCAGCTGTGCTTAAGCAAGTATCCTTATTTAAATACGATGTTGACATTGCTAGACTTGCTCCACCCCCATCAACATACTCCATCTCATCCTTGTCAATTTCTACATAGCTATTTGGTAATTGTAAGGCGTATTCTCTTTTTAATACAAAAGCGCTCATTTTCTCTCCTCCATTTTTATACATATATTTATTTTAAAAGAATTTTAGAATGTTGTAAATAATTAACAAACAATTAATTAATTCGCGCGCTATGTCTGCTAAAATTTATTTTTCTAATTTTCTTTTAATGCAAAGTAATTAACTAAATTTAACACCTATCAATTCTAAAATGTATTTCATATAAGTAATTTTTTCATATTTAACCCTTGTTTCAGTTACCATACCTATAGTTAAGTTAACTTTTTCTCCTTTAGAATCTTCTAAATATGTTTTATCTGGTTTAACCTTAACTTTAAAAAATACATTTCCTTTTTCATTATCTATAGTTGCATCTTCATCAATGCTTATTACTTTTCCTGGTATTGTTCCATATTCTGATTGCAATAAGCCTCCTATGACTAAAGATACTTCATCTTCTACATGTATTCTTGGTCTATCGGTTGAAGGTAACATAGTTTCTATTATTAATTCTTCCTCTTTACTTGTTATAGTTCCTATTAAGCTTCCTCCTTGTAGTACCATTCCAGAAGTTAATGGCGTATTTAAATGAATAACTCCGCTTTTTTGAGCAACTACTTTATATTGCTCTTTTCCCTTTTCTATAGCTTCCTTTTGAGCTACTAATTTAGATAACTCTAATTCATATTGATTTTTTTCACTTGTAAATTCAGAAATAGTTTTATAATAATGCTCATCAGATTTATTTTTTTGTGTTTTAGCATACTCTTTTATTTGTTGTTCATTTGCTCCTTGTTCTTTCAATGCTTTTTCATCTATAACAAACTCTTTTCTAGCTATATATGCTGCATTTAACTTATTATAAAATTCAACTTCTTCCTCATTGTATCTATCAAAATAATTAGTTCCATTAGTTGCATTTTCTTCTGCTAAGCTTAAAAGCTCTATTCTTCTGCTATAGCTGTTTATTTGTGCATTTATTTGCTCTAATTGAAGATCTGATTCCATACCATTAGTTGTAAATAATATATCTCCTTCCTTAACTTCACTTCCTTCAGATACAAAAACTTCTTTTATTTCTCCTGAAGTTTTAGTCATAATATGAGATTTATTTTCTGAAACTAAAACTCCTTGTCCTTTTACCATATATGTTTTTACTGATTTATTTGCCCAAATTAAGCATACTATAATTAATGCTGCAACTATTAAAATAACATATTTCATAAAAGCTGGTGGCTTTCTATCATAAAGGATTTTACTATCAGTAATTTCATTTAAGTTATATACTTTCAAGTAAATCTCCACCTTTCAAAGCTTCCATAAATACATCTGCTACTATATCTTCTTCTTCTTGTTTTACAAATACAGTATAAGAATCTCCCTTTAATTTAATATTATTTTCAAAGGCATATACTCCAAGCTTTTGATATGCAAATTGTAAATTTTCTTCTTTTTCTGTAAATCTAGCAAAAAGACAATTAGTTACCCTTAACTGTGACTTTAATTCATAGGGTTTTTCAACATTATTAATTGGATTTTTTAATTGAACCATTAGCTTTATTATTACTTTAACTTGTCCACTTTCATCTACTTCTACTGTAGAATAATTTATCGCTGGTCCTATAGTTGAGTTTCCCTTAGATTTAATATAACTATCCATCATATAGCTAATTTTATTTATATCGATTAATTCATTTTCACTTACTTCTCTAATTAATACATTATTAAGCTTTAAGGTTTTATTTTCTCTTAAAACTATTTTTTCAATTGTACTCATATTCCTCACCCTCTTCTATAAAATCTGCTTCTATATTTTTCTCTATATCCAAGTTATCTTTATATATAATTTCTTTTTCTTCTATTGAACCAACTTGGCTTATATAAAGCTTATAATAATATCCTTTTTTCTTTAATAAACTTTCATGGTCTCCTTCTTCTACAATTTTCCCCTTATCCATAACATAAATTATGTCACAGCTTCTTATAGTTGAAAGTCTATGGGCTATCATAAGCATTGTTATATTCTTACCTTTTTTAAATAAGGTATCAAATATCTTTGCTTCACTTATAAAGTCTAAGTTACTTGTTGCTTCATCTAGTATTAAGAAACTTGGCTTTTTAATTAAAGCTCTTGCCATTGCAATTCTTTGTTTTTCTCCACCAGAAAGTCCTCCTCCTGCTTCTTCTAAGAAGGTATCATACTTACCTGGAAGCTTTTCTATAAAATCCTTACAACCTGCATTTTCACAAGCACTCTTTATTTCTTCATAAGTTGCATTGCCTCTACCTAAAGTTATATTTTCTCGTATAGAGCCTGAAAACAATTCAACATTTTGAGGAACATAAGCTATATTTTCTCTTAAATTATATACGTCTAATTCTTCTATTTTATATCCATTAATATTTATTTTCCCTTCTTCAGGTGTATAGTACTTTAATAAAAGCTTAGATATAGTTGTTTTACCACTTCCTGACTCTCCAACTAAAGCTACATTTTTACCCTTAGGAATTTTTATACTAACATTCCTTAAAACTGGAGCCCTGCTACCATATCTAAAGGTAATATTATTTAATTCTATATCTCCATCTATTTTCTCTATTTTAACTTTATCTGTTTCACTTTCTTCTTGTTCTTTATCTACTTCATAGATTTCTGCAATTCTTTTTAATGATATACTAGCTTCTTGAATACTTAATTGTAATCCTATAAGTCTACCTATTGGGTCCATAAAATATCCTGATAGTGTTGAAAATGCCATAAGACTACCTAAGGTAATATCTCCATTCATAATCATTCTTGCACCAATATACATAATAACTAGATTTCCCACAGTAGATACTGCTCCTGAAATTGATCCTTGAATATTTGATAAAACCCCTTCTTTAAAGGATATCTTTAGATTTTTAATATATTGAGTTTCTAATTTTTCAATGCTTTTTTCTTCAGCAGCATGAACCTTTATAGTTTCTATTCCTTTCAAGCTTTCTATAATATGACTATTTAATCTTGCACTAGCTTCCATTTGTTCTAAGTTTATTTTCTTATATGGAGCCTTAAATATATAAATTAAAGCAGCACTAATTATAGTTAAAACTAAAATAACAATAAAAAGCTTTTCATTCATTACATAAAGTATTGAAGCTGATACAACTGCAAGTACAATATCCATAATTAGTGATAATGATACTGACGTTAATACATCTTTTATTGTAAAGGCATCACTAAATCTCGTAAGTATATCTCCTACCTTTCTTGAAGCAAAAAACTTCATAGGTAGTTTATATACATGCTTGAAATATCCAAGTAGCAATGGAATATCTATCTTTTGAGATAAATAAAGTAACATATGCTGTCTTATTGCACCTAAACCTATTTGAGTTATTGCTAAAAGCAAAAATCCTATAACAAATATATTCAATTGATTTTTTAAACTATATGGAAGTATTTCATCCATAAGTATTTTATTAAAAAAGGCAGATGCTATTCCTAGTATAGTAAGTATTGCTGAAGTTATAATACTATATGCAAATAATGCTTTTTAAGGTAATAATAATTGTATAAACTTAGAAAGTATTCCTTGTCCTTTTACCTTACCTACATTAAATTCATTATTAGGTATTAATAGTAATAATACTCCATCAAAGCTTTTAAAAAATTCATCAACGCTCTTTTTTACTTTTCCATTAGCCGGATCTAATATTGTTACTTCTTCCTTTTTAATTTTATGTATAATTACAAAATGGCTTAATCCTTCTTTTGTAATAACATGAGCAACTGCAGGGAGTGTAAATTTTTCTTTAAACCCTTCCTTATCAACCCTAATTGCCTTAGTATCAAACCCTAGCTTTTTTGCCCCATCTTCTAAGCCTAATAAGGTCGTCCCTTTTATATCAGTTCCAAGTATATCTCTTAACTTTGTTATAGTTATTTCTTTTTTATAATACATACAAACTGTTGCAAGACAAGCTGCAGCACAATCTGTTATGTCATGCTGTTTGACTAAGTATCTATATCTCATCAAGACCTTCCCCCTTTTATTGTAATATTATAATTTATTTTACAATTTTATACTTATATTTGGATTTAAACGTAAAAATAAGACTTAAAAGGAATTTTTTATATAAATTATTCCTTTTAAGTCTTATTTTTCATCTTAATATATTAACTTATTAATTAAATCAGCTAAACTTTTATCTATTTTATTGCTCAAATTACCATAATATAAATTTCCTTGGTAATCCATGATACATCCTATAAATTCCGCATCTTGGGTATTTAAGTAATTTGCATAAATATAATAAATTTTATTTGCCTTAGCAAAATCTTCTTTATTATATTTAATTTCTCCATATCTTTCTTCTAACTTTATTAAAATATCTTTGTCAATTTGTATATCTTCCATTTCTTCAGCATTAATTCCACATAAAGCAAATCTAGAATATTTTTCAAAAGCTTCATTAACTAAATTAGCATTTTCTAAAAATTCTGCTTTTGAATAAAATCTCGAATCATCTCCTAAAGTTTTTATATGTGTATTGCTAGAATCTGTTTTATCTGTAACTATTTCATGATTCATAAAAAGATAAATAATGAAATTCATATTCTTAGGCTCTACCGTCCCCACAGGGTTACTATTTAACTCATCTGAAAACTTAAATTTTGATGGAAAATATATAGAATCTTGAAATTTTAGTGGCCCATATTCAATATTACTTGTTAGCATTTTTGCTACTATTTTTTTGCTATTAAATCTTCCTTCTTTATTGTAATTAAATCTAATAATTACAGATATGCAAATAATTATAGCTATTATAGATATATAAATTATGCCTCTTTTCTTTTTATTAATTTTATTTTTCTTCATTTTTCTCCTCTCTCTTTCTACATATATTTATTTTAGAATAACTTTAAATTATAAAAAACTACATAATTTATTTGCTATGTTCATTTATTTTATTATATATAACTTCTAATTAAGTAAATTCTAATTTATAATATTATACTAAATAATTATATTTATATATGTACTTTATATTTAAATGCAAAAAAAAGATTAAAAGGAATTGTTTAAATAACTTCTTCCTTTTAAATCTAATTTTTTCTATTTTTCTATTTTTTTATTTTACTAATTATTATTTTATTCCCTCAATATTATCTTTATAATTATAACTTAAGTCGGCTTTTTCATTATAATTTTTAAAGCTTATCTCCCATAATTTTGGTTTTACTTTTCTTATCTCCTTCAAATAATCTAAGTTTACTGCAAATGACTTATGTGTTCTTATAATATTTTTATAGTTTATTTCAGTTATTAGTTTTTCTAGTCCATTTGATTTTATATTGTATTTTCCAACTCTAGTATGCATAATACATTTTTTTAAATAATATTCTATAAATAATATTTCTTTC
>NZ_ASRV01000034.1 GCF_000401215.1 Clostridium sartagoforme AAU1
TATTAATATTTATTTCTATTCCATCTCTAGTCTTAAAATTAGTATAATTTTCATTAGTTACTTTATTCTTATGTCTTAAAAATTTATCAATTATTTTAGCTACATCATCTATATGATATGGTTTTGTTATAAAGTCATGACAATTAACTTTTTTTAAGGCATCTATTATATATCCAATTTGCCCACTTATAAACACTATTGGGGATAATTCATATTTTACAATTTTTCTAATATTTTCTGCTAATTCTAATCCTGAAATTCCTTTCAATTTAATGTCTAGAAAAATATATCTATATCTACTTTTTCTATAATTTTCATTGATTCTTTGGCAGATTCTGCTTCATATACCCGCACATCAATGTACTTCATTTCTACAATATTTTTAAAATAAGTACTCTGAATTGAGTCATCCTCAACTAGTAATATATTCATAAGTCCTCCCTTAAACTGTATATTTATAAATATTTGTATTTCTGTAAGCTATATATATTATATATTGTGTTTTCCTTATTTGTAAATATATAGAACACAGTTAAAGTTTTTATTCATCTTTGAAGCAAAATATCCTCTCTAAGATGAATAGGTTTAAAATTCATCTTATCAAGGATATTTTAGCTTTTTTGATTTTGAATTTAACATATATTATTTATTTAATACATAATTAAATTTATATATTAATAAGTTTTCTAAATTCCATTGCTTTTAAGAAAGTCTTTAAGTAAATTCATGCACACTGTTTTTCTATAATCTGCTGAAACTCTCCCTCTAATAGGAACAATAGCCTTATCGTAAGCTGATAAGTATTCTTCCTTTATATTTTTTACTTCTTCAATAGTTTTACCTATAAGCATTTCATCAATATCTGCTCTTCTTAATATAACATCACTAACCGCACCAAAAGCTGTACTACAGTTATTTATTTTATTATTATTAATATCAAGAATTCCTGCAAAAGATACCCTAGAAATTGCTAATGCATTTCTTGGACCTACTTTTGTAAAGTAATAGTTATCAATTCCTGTCTTTTTCATAATAATTTCAACTAATATCTCATCAGATTGAAGGGCTGTTTTCTTTCTTCCTAAGAAAAATTCATTAATAGGGATTATTCGCTCTCCTTTATTACTTGCAAGCTTTAACTTTGAGTCTGTAGCAACAAATATTAATGCACTATCGCCCTTTGGTGAACCATTACATATATTTCCTCCAACAGTTCCAAAATTTCTTATTGCTGGTGCCGCAATTTGTGAAACTGCTTCTTTCAAAATTTTAGGCGTTAGATTACTTTCAATTATATCTGTAAAAGTACAAGCTGCTCCAATATAGATATATTCATCATCTTCTACAATTTTTTTTAGTTCAGGTATTTTATTAAGAAATAAATATGTTGCATCTTCTTTTGATTCAATCATTAAATCTGTACCACCACTATATGGAGTAACTTCTTCTCTTGCAAGTATATCTAAAGCATCTTTTAAGGAGCTTACATTATATCCGTTTACCATAATCCTTTTCCCTCCTTAGCTGCAATACCAATAGCATTAACTATAGCATTATAACCAGTACACCTACAAAGATTTCCTGATATTCCATCACGAATTTCCTCTTCTGTTGGATTTGGATTCTTAGCTAATATACATTCTGATGCAAGTATCATACCTGGAATACAAAATCCACATTGTACTGCACTAACTGATGCATATGCCTTATCTAAAACTTTATATCTCTCTGTTTCACTATACCCCTCAATAGTTGTTACTGTACTTCCATCTATACTTCCCATAGCTACCATACAACTATTAGCTAATCTTCCATCAAGAATAACTGAGCAAGCTCCACATTCTCCTTCTTTACATCCACATTTTACCCCTGTAATACTTAAATCATTTCTAAGTACATCAAGTAAGCGTTCATTACCTTTTGCATTTGAAGTCACTTCTTTTCCATTAAGAATAAATTTTATCATTATTTAAGCACCTCCTGTAAAACTTTCATAGTATCTTCTGCTGTAAATGGAATCTTATTAACATCTGTATTAATAGCATTTTCAAGCGCTTGTATATATGCTGCTGCTGGACCAACAGTTGGAAGCTCACCAGCACCTTTTGCTCCAAATGGACCTTCAATATATGGATTATTCATGACTTCTGTTATAAGATTTGGAACGTCTACTGCTGTTGGTATTATATAATCACTGAAGCTATTATTACGTATTCTACCTTCTGAATTGTATGATATATTTTCCATAGATGCATAACCAATTCCTTGTAAGAATCCGCCTTGCATTTGTCCTTGTATTATATTCATATCAATAGGCACTCCAACATCATATACTCCCCAAGCTCCAAGTACTTTTTGAGTAGCAGTAAGTGTATCAACCTCTACTTCTATAACGTTTACTCCCCAAGCATAATCTGGGTAAGCATCACCTCTGAATTTTTCAATACTAAATGGTATCAAGAAATCAGGATGAACATAGTGCTCTTCTATTAATTGTTTTTCTCCAGATTTCCATTCTTTCTTAAGTCTTTCCGCAGCACGTCTAAGCAATTCTCCAACTACCATCAAAGAACGGCTTGCTGCTGTTGGACCTGAATCTGGAACTTGATCAGTATCAGGATTTTCTACAATTACTCTTTCATTAGGAATTCCAAGAGTCTTTGCAACTATCTTGCTAAAGGTTGTTTTAATACCTTGTCCCATATCTGTATTAGCAGTTAATATTTCCACAGTATCATCTGAATTTTTTCTTAACTTAGCAACAGCTTTAATTAAATCTCTCTCTCCACTTCCAGTGAAACCGCATCCATGGAAAAATAGAGACATTCCAATTCCCTTACGATATCTTCCTGTTTGATTTTTATATAACTTAGTTTTATTACGATAATCAGTAATAGTATCTATTCTATCAATCATTTCTGGCAAAGGCACATGGAAATGATATTTGCCACTAGTTGAAGTTGCATCACCTTGCTTAACAATATGTTGTGCTTTGAATTCAAGTGGATCCTTTTCCAATTTCTTTGCAACATGATCCATCATCATTTCTACAGCAAAAAATGTTTGAGGAGCTCCAAATCCACGGAATGCACCATTAGGAATAGTATTGGTTTTCACAGCTCGTCCAGCAACACATAAATTTTCTATATTATATACACCACTTGAGCATATTAATCCTCTTTGTAACACTACAGGAGTAAGTGTAGTATATGCGCCACTATTATACATAACATCGATATCCATTCCTGTAACTTTTCCATCTTTAACTGCAACTTTATAAGTAGATAAAGATGGATGTCTCTTAGAAGTAAATTCCATATCTTCTCTTCTATCAAATACAACTTTTACTGGTTTATTAACCTTTTTGGCTGCTACTGCTGTTTGACAGGCAAGTATTGATGGGTAACCCTCTTTGCCTCCAAAGCCTCCACCAGTAACATCTTGAATTACTTGTATATCTTTTTCCTCATACCCCAAGGCCATAGCAATTGCTCTATAAATATAATATGGACATTGCATTGAACCTCTAACAACCATACGTCCATTATTAGGGTAAGCAATCATCCCTTGGGTTTCAAGGTAAGCTTGTTCTTGATGACCCGTTTGAAAAGTTTCTATAAAAACGTTATCAGCTTCTTTTAACGCCTTTTGAATATCACCCTTTTCATAATTATAATTAAAGAATATAGTATCAGATTTTTGCATATCTAAAATAGGCTCTAATTCTTCATATACAACAATAATTTCATTTAGTATTCTTTCAACTTCTTTTAAATTTTCCCCTACAACCATTAAAATTGGATCGCCAATATACTCTACTGTGTCTTCTGCAAAAACTGGAGTATCATCAAGCACAATATGAACTTTATTTTTACCAGTTACATCATTTTTATCTACAATGAAATACCCTTCTGGTAAATCTGGTTTAATGATATTAATTATACGAGCTTTGGCTTTTGACGATCTAAGTATCCTTCCATATAGCATATCTTCCATTTTATGATCATCAACATACATCGCACGCCCACTTACTTTAGCATCATGATCTTTTTTCTTTATAGATTCACTTATATTTCCCATAATACCCTCCCATATATTTTAATTTTTTATTTAGTGATTACCCAATATAATACTATTAGTATTCAAGGTAAAGATAAAACCTCCAGCATTATAATAATTTAGTAATTATTTACTATCTTAATTATAAAACAGAGGTTGTAAATCATCAAATTCTTTCTAAAAAGAACTTGCTTTATATAATTTAAAATTTAAAACATTTATTAAATTCACTTTGTGCATATTTGCGAACATTATCTTCAAATTTTTGATATTTTTCTAAAAATTCAATTCCTTCTTTTGTTAATAAAGTTTTTCCACCGTTTTTCCCACCATGCTGCCTTTGAACAACTGAATAACCTAGCTCTTCTTCTAATTTGTTTATCATATTCCACGCCTTACCATATGATAATGCAATATGATTACATGCACTTCTTACAGAATGTTTTTCTTGAATTAATAATAAAAGTAACTTTGTCCTTGAATTAAAAAATAGTGTTTCATTTTCAATACTTATTCTAACAAAAGGATGTAATATATTTTGATTATGTTCTTTTAAAAGTTCATCTAGTTTTTCAATATCATCTGTATTGCGAAATATTCCTTCATCTTCTACATTCATCCAATATCTTTCAACTCCAATATTATTAATAGCACCTCTCAGCCCCATATCACCATTATATTTTAAAATTTTAGGTATTAAATCACATGCTATTAATAAAGGATGTCCAGATTTTCCGTTATATGATGGTGAAACCAGTTTTTCTTCTAATTCTATCATTTTTTGAATAGTTTTTGGAGTAAACATAGGAATATTACCTGGGCTAAAAATTACCTGTTCACACTTATCTTGTAAAAAACTTAAACCTATTTTTACAGAATCAAGCATTTCTGAGCCTTCATAATTTTCATTTTTTAAAAATATAACTCCATAATCAGCTAAGTCATGCTCGATCTTTTCTGATTCATGTCCTGTAACTACTACAATTGGTGAGATTCCAACTTGTTGAAATGTTAACACGACCCTCTTTATTACAGTAATAGAGCCTATCTTTAATAATGGCTTTTCTGATATTCTCTTTGCTGCAACTATTACTCCACCTGTAGTTTTCTTTATTTCTTTCCTCATACCTATACCCCTATTATTCAATTAACAATTCGTAATTCACAGTTCACAGTTTAGGATGAAACTACTGTGTAGTTTCTAAGACTGATATAATAATTTCTTCATTCTTTCATTTTCTCATCATTAATTTTGTTTTGAAAAATATTACAGCTTCTATATACTAATTTTATATATCACCACAGTAATTTTCAAGAGATTTATATAATTCTTCGTTTTTAGGTATTTTTATATACACTGTTTATTTTTATTTTAAATATGTTTTTATTATTTTAGACGTTTATTTTCGTATTTTTTTAATAATCGTATATAATGATTAGCTTCTCTTAATACATGGTCAGCTAAAAGCGGTAATATTATTGATTTTATCTTACATTCTTCTATTCCTTCAACACCAGCTTCCTTGAAATCTCTTAATTTCTTTGTCTCCTTCAAAGTATTTTCTGTTAAATCTAATATACTAGATTCATTCATATGCTTTGCTTCTTCAATTAAATCATTATATATCTTTACAAAATTATTTGATGAGTTTATTAAATTGCCTTCTGATGGATCAAGTAATCCTCTAATAAATAATGCATGCTCCATCATAATATGATTCCAAAATAACTGAGTTTCTTTTATATTTTTTTCCTTAATGTCTTCATTATTCTCAATTGAATATATATATGAACGATATAATTTTGCTTCATGTATTAAATGTTCAACAAATGTAGGATAGTTTGAGGAGAAAAGCATACAACTTAGTATCTCATCTAAAATCCTGCTTTTAAAATCTATAAAATCATCTAGTAATTTTATAACTCTACTATTAAATTTTCTTATGTTATTTATTGTTCTTTCATTTATTTCATTATTTTTAGATTTTATCTTTGACTGCATATCAGTTATTTTTGGGTTTATTTCTATACCTGTATAATATTGTGTTTTATTTTCAGCATTTAATGTATATTCAGTATAAAGTTCTTTGGATTCTAATATATCTTCTTTAACTATCCCTTTGCTTAATTTAATTATATCTATCAGATATTTTTCAAATTGTACTTTATATTCATCTGCTTCTTTTGAAAGTTTAGTATTCTTTTGTGGAAATCCTGCTTCTAAAAAAATAGCATGATCCCTCATAATCTTTGTGTAAAATAAATGTAGTTCTAGAGATAAATCAACATATTTTTCACGACTTAACATATAATCACTCCATAAAATTTTATTATATTATATTCATGAAATATGTTTTTGTTAATATAAATAATACTTTATATTACTCTCTCAAGGTAAACATACATGAGCATCCTAAACTTCCTTTTGCTTTTATTATTTCACCATAATCTATAAATTCTACTTCATATCCTTCTTTTTTTAAATATTCAGTAACATTTCTATTACTGCTTAATATCTTTTTATTACCTAAATATATATAATTAGTTCCTAATTCATCTGCATCTTTCTTTGATATTTCGTATAAGTTTTTATATATTTTTCTATTACCTTTTATCATAAATATAAGGTGATATAACTGCACTTCCCTTATCTAAAATATTAAATACACAATCTAAATGTATTTTACTCGTATCAAAGTATATAGGAATTACTTTATATTTGAAATTCATATTTATCAATACTTCTTGAAGTTCATTTGCAGCTTCTATTGTTGTTCTGTCACTTATTCCTACGAAAATAACATTATCATATTTAATTATATCCCCACCTTCCATAATATTACTCATTTCATAATGCTTAATGTTATTTTCTTTCACAAAAGATTTAAAAGAATCCGTTTCAATTTTCCTGTCATTTTCTTTCATATTACTTATAAATAATACATCATTTATTACAAATCCAATATCTTGGGTAAACACTTGTTGAGTCGCATTTTTATTAATATCAATAAAATATAAGCTTATATTATTTTTGCTTAATGTATTTATAAATTTATTATATTGGCTATAAAGTAAATCATAATTTATTTTGTTATAATACTCACTGCTTTTATTATTTATTTTAAAATTTACTGGATAGCAAATTATGCATGATTTTAAAGTCCCATATTGGCTTACATTATATATTTTCATCAACTAATTTCCCCTTTATATTTATAAAATTTATTATTTTCTCATTTTATATTTTCTCTACATCTTTAATAATATTCATTAATTTAAGTTTTCTTTTATCCACAATTATTACTATCTGTTAACAGGTTTATTACCACTTGAATATATTGCTATAGATAAAATTTATATAGGAGAGTTTTATGAAATACTTTGTTAAAATAAGTGATGATTCTAGAATATTATTGGAGGATCTAAACCCTGATGCTGAAAAAACCATACTATTTATTCATGGATGGCCATTAAATCACAATATCTATGAATATCAGTTGAATTTTTTCCCCGATAAAGGATTTAGATGTGTTGCTGTTGACCTGAGAGGATTTGGTGAATCTGATAGACCTTATTCTGGTTATGACTATGATTCTATGGCTGCTGATATAAAAAAAGTAATTGATGTTCTTAAACTAGATAAAGTAACTTTAGTTGGACATTCCATGGGTGGAGCTCTATGTATAAGATACTTATCTAAATATAACAATTATAAAGTATCAAAACTTTGCTTAATTAGTCCAGCTGCTCCTAGTTGGGTTCAAATGCAAGATTGGCCTTATGGATATACTAAAGAGCAGGTGGACGGCTTTATAAATCAGTCTATTAATGATAGGCCTAAGCTTCTAAATGATATTTCAGGCTTATTCTTCTTCCAATATACTTCTCCACCTATGCTAAATTGGTTTAATAATATATCACTAACTGCTTCATCTTGGGCTACTTCTCAATGCTTGAATACACTTAAGACTGAAACTTTATTTAATGACATTCCTAAAATTAAAGTTCCTACATTAATACTTCATGGAGTACATGATACTGTTTGTCCATACGAATTTGCTGAATATATAAATAAAAATATTATAGAGTCTAAACTTATTCCATTACAAAACAGCGGACATGCAGGGTTTATTGAAGAAAAAGAAATAGTGAACAATGAAATTCTAAAATTTATAGAAGAATAGAAATACTGCCGCAAGGACAACTAAATCAAAAATTAATAGCAACTAATTATTAATGTAATTTTGTTCTAAATTACTAAAAATAATTTAATTTTAAAAACTCCTACGGGAGTTTTTTCATTAATTTTTCATTTATATTTTGGGTTGCTCTGCGACAGTTTTTTACTTAAATGTTGTGGCAATCTTCATAAAGACCTTGAACTTTTTCCCAATCTATTACATTCCATATATTCTTCACATAATCTGCTCTTAGATTTTTGTACTTTAGATAATATGCATGCTCCCATACATCTATTGTTAATATAGGAATAAGATTATCCATTACTGGTGAATTTTGATTAACTCTTTTTACTATTGATAATTTCCCATCTTTATCTTTAACTAAAAATCCATATCCTGATCCGAATTGTGTTATAGATGCATTAGTCAATTCTTCTTTTAAGTTTTCCAAGCTTCCAAAAGTCTTATTTATTTCATCAAGCAATTTTCCTGTTGGTTCTTTTTTAGGATTTGGTGAAAGAATTGAAAAATATAAATTATGATTTGACACACCTCCACCATTGTTTACAACTGCTGGTCTTATTTCTTCTGGTAGATCTTCTATATCCTTAATTAATTGATCTAGTGTCTTTCCTTTTGTATATTCTTCATATCCTTCCAATGCCTTATTTAAATTTGTTTCATACGTGTTAAGATGTTTTTCATAGTGTGTCCTTACTGTTTCTTCATCTATATATGGTTCTAATGCATCGAAGGCATATGGTAATTTAATTTTATTATACATATTTATCTCTCCTTTATTTTAATCTCTTAATACAAATCAATATTAATTTCCCCTAATTCTCTAATGATTATGTATATAATCATTATTTTTAATATGTTGTGTTTTATCTTCATAAAAATAACACATTTATTTCATATACTTTTTTTAATGAATATTTAGGAGGACTTTTATGAGTATTAAGAGAGAAAAAATTAAAGTATATGATATGACTTGTACTTCATGCGAAAAAAGAATTGAAAACTCTATAAAAAAGATAAATGGTGTTAAAAATGCTAAAGCTGATTACACCAAAGAAACTCTTGAAATTGATTATGATAGTAAACTTTGTAATATTGAAGACATTAAAAAACTTATTAGAAAAATAGGATATTCCACAGAATCTTCTAGTAATTTAGGCTTTATAGGGATACTTATAATAATATTTGTTATTTTTACTCTTGGTTTAAGAACTAGTGGTTTTGATATGGAGTCTAAACTTAATAATGCTTCATACGCATTCCTTTTTGTTGTAGGAATTTTTACATCTATTCACTGTGTTGGTATGTGCGGTGGAATAATGATTTCTCAAAGCTTGTCCTTTGCTAAAGAAAGCAAAAGTAAATTAGAATCCATAACTCCCTCTCTGCTATATAACTTAGGTAGAGTACTGTCTTATTCCATTTTAGGTGGTCTAATTGGCGGTATTGGCTCTGTATTTTCTCTTTCTATTACTGCCAAAGCCTTTATCCAAATCTTTGCAGGATTATTTATGGTTATAATGGGTTTAAACATATCTGGATTTAAGTTATTTAGAAAATTTAGCATAAAAATACCTAACTTTTTATCTAAATATAAAAGAAAGTTTAATTCACCTTTTTTAGTCGGTTTTTTAAATGGGTTTATGCCTTGTGGACCGCTTCAAACTATGCAATTATTTGCCCTTGGAACTGGAAGTGCTTTAAAGGGAGCATTATCCATGTTTATATTTGCATTAGGTACTGTTCCATTAATGCTTACATTTGGAGCAATATCCGGATTCTTAAGTAAAGGATATACTAAAAAGCTTCTTAAATTTAGTGGAGTTCTTATTATTGTTTTAGGTTTAATAATGAGTAATAGAGGTTTATCACTTTCTGGAATAAATATAAATCCTTTAAGTTACGTTATGGCAAGTTCATTTAATTCGAATTCTAGTACTGATTCTTCTAAAGCGATCTTAGAAGATGGTGTTCAAATTATTAATATGACTGCTAACAATAATGGTTATAGCCCTAATGTTTTTTATGTTCAAAAGGGAGTTCCTGTTAAATGGGTAATTAATGGAGAAAGTCTTAATTACTGTAATAATTCAATAGTAGTAAATTCATTAAATATTCAACAAAAACTTAAAAGTGGAGAAAACATAATTGAATTTACTCCTACTGATAAGGACATAAACTTCAGCTGCTGGATGGGAATGATAAGAGGTGTTATAAAGGTAGTTGATGATTTAGATTCAACTGATACTTCCAAATATGACCCTTCATTACCTAGTGCAAGTAATGGACCTAGCTGTTGTGCTGTACCATTAAATAATTCTGCTACTTATCCTGAAAACTTAATTACTACTTCTAAAGTAACTAATGAATTTCAAACAGCAATAATTAAGGGAGAAGGTAGTAGTTTAAATCCTTTAATACTAGTTGCTCAAAATAATTTAAAATTCCTTTTAACTATTGATCTTAATAATTATACTGATTTTCAAGGAGAATATACAATTTCAAATTTAGAAGATGGAAGTGTTTTATCATCATTTACAGGGAAAAAATCAATATTTGAAATAGAATTAAATTCTATTAAATCTGGTGGTTACTCTATTACTAAAAATGATGAAATCCTAGGCATAATTGAATTCGTTGAAGATGTCCAAAATAGTGATTTAGATACTATTATAAATAAATATATTAATTTTTAAGTAAAGTTATATTTTGCGAAGCAAAATAGTGAAAAAGTGAAAAGTTACTTCACAATTTTAGACTAAAACTCATTAAGGATCTTAGATAAATTAAATTTATCTAAGATCCCTTACATTTTATGCTTTTGTATTATTAAAGTTTATTTTAAAGCTTGTTCCTACTCCTTCTTCACTTTCCACATCAATAGATGCATAATGAAGATTTAATATTTTTTTCACTATTGTTAATCCTATACCATTTCCTTCTATACTTTGTCTACTTTTATCACCTCTATAAAGTCTTTCAAATATAAATGGTAAATCTTCTTGTTTTATTCCTATTCCATTATCTTTAATTTCAACTATTGTACTTTCATTATTTTTATATAAATATAAATTTATATATCCATTGCTATTTGTAAATTTTATAGAGTTAGATATAAGATTTATAAATACTTGTTTTAATTTATCTCTATCACCATAAATCAAATAAGATTCTTCTTTATCTATTGTACATTCAAAGTTTATATTTTTACTTTTAGCTTCCAATGAAAATTCATGTACTATCTCCATAATAAATTCGTCTAAAATAATATTTTCAAAATCTATACATATACTTTCATCTTCAAATTCTTTTAGTGTATCTAGGTTATTTAATAACTTTCCAAATCTAATTACTTCCTCATTTAAAGAAACTAATCTTTGATTATTTACTGGAAATATTCCATCTATCATTGCTTCTAAGTTATTTTGTAATACATTTAATGGAGTTCTGATTTCATGAGATATATCTGAAACTAATCTTTTTCTTAACATATCCTGATATCTTAACTTTTCTCCTAATATATTTATATTGTCTCTTAGTTCTTCAATTTCTTCAATATCACTTTCATAATAAGATTTTGCATTAAAGTTACCATTGGAAAGCCTTTTTGAAGTTTTTGCAATCTTCCTTATTGGTATTGATAATTCATTAGAAAGATATAAACTTATAAGTATTACTATTCCTAAAGTTCCTATTCCACTTAAAATTATACTTCTATTTATTGATGACTTGAATTCTATATCTTCTTCTGTTAATAAAATAGATGAATATTGTCCTAGTTCAACATATCCAACTGTACTTCCATCAACTATTACATCAAACTTTTTATTAACATAAACTCCTTTATTTTCTACATTCATATTACTTAAATGACTACTATCTATTATATTAGATGGATCCATTCCCCATATTACATTACCATTTGTATCTCTTAATGTTAAACAGTAATTTCCCATATATGCTTCATGCATAAGCTCTATTCCAGAGTCTTCCTTCCACATATTATCTCTTTTGTAAACTTCTTCAAAATAAGAAACTATTCTTTCATTTCTTTTATTTTGAATATCAAGCATATACTTGTTAAATTTATTATTAATAGTTATATTTACAAATAATATTGTTAATAAAATTGCTATAAGTGATGATATAGCAAACAAAATACTTAGCCGTTTTCTTATGCTTTGCATTTATATTTCACCGCCAAACTTATATCCAACCTTTGTCACTGTTATTATGTATTTAGGACTTCTAGTATCTTCTTCTATCTTTTTCTGATATTCTTAATATGTACATCTATAGTTCTATCATAGCCATCAAAGTCCATACCAAATACTCTTTCTATAAGTTGTTCCCTACTTAATACCTTACCCTTATTAATAATTAAAGTATATAATATATCAAATTCACTTGGAGTAAGTGATATTTCTATCTCATTTAATTTTACTATTCTTTTTTCATAATCTATTCGTAGTATTCCATCATTAAATAAGTCTTTTACATCAGACTTTGTATTTATTCTTCTAAATAATGCATTTACTCTTGCTGTTAATTCTCTAGGACTAAATGGTTTTACTAAGTATTCATCAGCACCTAAATTAAGTCCATTAATTCTATCATTTAAACTTGCTTTAGAAGTAAGCATAAAAATATATACATTAGAAATTTCTCTTATTATTTTACATACTTCTTCTCCATCTATATCTGGAAGCATTAAATCCAATATAACTAAATCAAAATTTATTTTTTTAAAAATTTCTAAGGATTCTAATCCCGAATTACATATATAAACATTGTAACTTTCTTTATCTAAATATGCCTTTATTACATTAGCTACACTTTCTTCATCTTCAACTATTAAAATGTTACTCATATAAAACTTTCCTTTCTAATTTTTATGATTCACTTTAACTTTAACAAAGTTTTTTAAAGAGATTATGAAGATATTATATAACTATTCTTAAAATATTTATTTTACTTCATGACCACAGTACGGGCAATATTTATATCCTGAATCAACAACTTTACCACAATTATTACAAACATTATTTATATTGTCTTTGTAATATCCATTACTATAAGAATTATTAATTTCTTTTAAATCCCAATAAGTTATCTCTATATTTTCATTTTTTTCAATAGCTTTTCCCTTTTCTTTTGAAATAGAGAATACTTTTCTGCAGCTTTCACATTGGATATAATATTTTTCATTCCATTTAAATATTGGTATAAAAAAGAAGTGAAAAAATTCATAACTCTTTATAACTCTTGCCATAGTTAATCTATTACAACCTTTACAGGTCAAATTATTTATAATTTTTATTTCCTTTTCCTTGTTTTCTATCCCAAATATACCTATAAAAAACATATATACTCTCCTTATTCACCTTATTCATTAATTCTAAAATATAATTAAGTTCATATTCTATAAATACTTACATTTATTAATTTTATTAAATTATTAATTAATCTCTAACCTTATTCTATCATTTTTAAAATAAATAAGAAGCTAGAATTTATTATAACTCTAACTTCTTACCTAAAAATAATATTCATTTATATTCATATTACCTCTCATATTATTACTTTTACAAATTTTTATATTAAATAAATTTTAAACTATAGTAAAAAATACTATAATGCTAATTATTATCAAGGTATACTCCTCTCTATAAATTTATTTTCAAATAAAAACAGTAATAATATATTATCCTTTACTCATATTTAATGAATATCTAATTTTTTCCCATGTATTGTATATATCTCTTTCTATTTCTTGTGTTAGTAATTTTTTTTCTTCTTCGCTATAATATATTGAATTATTTATGTTTTGTTTTTTATAAAATAAACTTCTTACAGCTTTATTTAAGCTACAATGTTTATTCACATCTACTTTTATCATATTCTCACCTCCTTATTATTTATCTTACTACTATTATAAAATGATTTATTGACATTTTCGTTACAAATTATTCTAACTTTAGCATATTTAATGAAATCTTAATATTTTTTTTATTTAAAGGAGGCTGTCACACAGACAGCCCTTATACTTTAATTTGTATTATATTTCTTAGCTTCTTTAGCACCAAACTCTATTGCTTCTTTATTTAAATTATAATGCTCTTTTTTTCCATGAATCTTAACAGAGGCTAGTAATTCTTCAATTGTTATAATTTTAAGCTTCTCAACTAAAAAACCAAGTAGTATCATGTTAGCATTCCTTTTATCCCCAAAACCTTCTGCCTTTGTCTCAGCATCAATTTTATATACTTGTATTTTCTCTAAATTGATTTTCTCTTTAATCATGTCTGAATCTATTACTAATATCCCATCTCTTTTTATTGAATTTATAAATTTATCTAATGATGGTTTATTCATTGCAATAAGCGCATCTGCTTCTGATATTACTGGTGATCCAACTTCTTCGCTAGATATTATTACTGAACAATTTGCTGTACCACCTCTCATTTCTGGTCCATAGGATGGTAACCAAGAAACATTCAATCCCTTATCCATAGCAGCATAAGCTAGTAGTTTACCAATAGTTAATATTCCTTGCCCTCCAAAGCCTGCAAAAATTACTTCCTTTTTTATCATTTATCTATGCCCCCCTTTTAACTCCTTCTTAACTCCTAATGGATAATAGGGAATCATATTTTCTCTAAGCCACTTCAAAGCTTCAACTGGTGCTAATCCCCAGTTAGTTGGACATGTAGATAGTACCTCTATAAAAGAATATCCTAGTCCTTGGATTGAATTATCGAAAGCTTTTTTAATTGCTTTTTTGGCTTTTGTTAAATTTGCTATATTATCTACACTTACTCTTTCAACATAGCATGCCCCCTCTAAAGTAGATATCATTTCTGCTACTCTTATTGGATAACCTTGAGTATTAACATCTCTTCCGTAGGGAGATGTTTCAGTAACTTGTCCAGCTAAACTTGTAGGTGCCATTTGCCCACCTGTCATACCGTATATGCAATTGTTTACAAAAATAGTTACAATATTTTCTCCTCTTGCTGCTGCATGAACAACCTCTCCAGTTCCTATGGCTATTAAGTCTCCATCTCCTTGATAAGTAAACACTACTTTATCTGGATTAGCTCTTTTTATACCTGTAGCTACTGCTGGAGCCCTTCCATGTGCTGATTGAAACATATCACAAGCAAAATAATCATATGCAAGAACAGAGCATCCAACAGATGCAACTCCTATAGTTTTGTGTAATATTCCTAATTCTTCTATTACTTCTCCTACTAACTTATGGATTATTCCATGTGTGCATCCTGGACAATAATGTGTAGGTACATCTAAAAGTGCCTTTGTTGGACTATAAACTATACTCATTTTCTATACCTCCAATAATAGATTTTATATTTTCATATATTTCATCTACTTTTGGTATCATTCCACCTGTCCTACCATAAAATCTAACCTCTTCATTTCCATTAACAGCTAATTTCACATCTTCAACCATTTGTCCACAATTCATCTCTACAGATAAATATCCAAATTTACTTTTTCCTAATGTCTTAGTAAATGCTTCATAAGGAAATGGCCATGTTGTTATAGGCCTTATTAATCCTAAATTTATTCCATCATTTTTTGCAAGGTTTATAACACTCTTACATATTCTTGAGGTTATCCCATAAGAAACTAATATTAAATCACATGAATTTTCACAATTATACAACTCATATTTACTTTCTTTTTCTTTTATTACTTTATATTTATCTTGAAGTTTCAAATTTAATTCTTCTAGTTTTTCTGGATTTAGTTCTAAAGAATTAATTATATTATGTTTTTTTCTATTTCCAAGTCCATTAGCAGCCCAAGTTTTTTCTGGTAATTCTCTTTTTTCTTTATCTTTAAATTCCACAGCTTCCATCATTTGTCCAATCATTCCATCGGCCATTATCATTACTGGTGTTCTGTATAAATCACTTAAATCAAATGCATCATGTATTAATTCGGTCATTTCTTGAATTGATGCTGGTGCATAAACTAATATATTAAAATCTCCATGGCCTAATCCCTTATTTACAAATAAATAATCTGATTGAGCTGGCTGTATCCCTCCAAGCCCTGGTCCACATCTAACTATATCTACCAATACGCAAGGAATCTCTGCTGCTGCTAAATATGAAATTCCTTCTGACATTAAACTTATTCCTGGACTAGATGATGAAGTCATGCATCTAACTCCAGTTCCCCCACATCCATAAACCATATTAATAGCTGCAATTTCACTTTCAGCTTGCAAAAAAACGCCATTGACTTTTCCCATATTCTTTGCCATATATGCTATTAATTCAGTTTGAGGAGTTATAGGATAACCAAAAAAACATTTACATCCAGCCCTAATAGCTGCTTCTGCTATAGCTTCATTTCCCTTCATTAAAAACTTTTCCCCCATAGTTATCCCCTACCTTTCAATTGTTATTACACAATCAGGACAAATTTTTCCACAAGATGCACAAGCTATACATTGTGTCATGAGATCTTCCTCTATTCCCGCTGGATGATATCCCTTACTATTAAAAATTTCTTTAAAGCTTATAATTTTTTTAGGGCATATATTTATGCAATGCCCACATCCTTTGCATCTTTCCTCTTTAAATATAACCTTAGCCATTTAATTCCTCCTTATTATTCCCAAGGTATGTCCATATATAATTCTATAGGTAATACTTCTCCATTAACTTTATCCTCTATTACCTCTTCAAACTCTCTAGTACACACAGTGTATTTGTAAGGAATGCTTAAAAACTTAGATAACTCCAAAGATTCTATATCTCCTTTCAATATATGCTTACATTCTGTTTCCTTCATCATGTGAGTATTTGATATAATATTAGTAACTTTTAATCTACTAGCTAATTCTATAGATTTTAGATATTTACTTGCCATACTACAATTTAAGGTTTCTGGTCTTGAATTATTTAAAACAAAATACATTGAATAATCTTCTTCTTCAAAGTACTTGTTATATACACCTAGAACCCTTGCACCTACATTATCTCCACCAATATCTAATATAACTTCATATGATTTATCATTAAATACAGATAATATTTCTCCTGATAGTACCATTAGCTCTGCATTAACTAAATCTTTTTTTGTGCTTATAACTCTTATTTTATAATCATTCTCTAAAGTTGCTTTAATATCTCTTACACAAAAATAAGGATTTATTACATCCATATCAACTAATGCTACCTTTTTACCTTCCTTAGCCATCTTTATAGCGTAATTAATTGCAATTTCTGTCTTACCACTACCAAAGTGTCCAGTAAATATCTTAATCCTACTCACACTAACACTCCTCATTAAACATTCTTACTATAAGTATACTTTATATTTTATTTTACTATCAATAAAAAGTGTGATCCTGTTGTACGTTTTATTAGTATCTCTAGGAAACTATCTATATCTAATTAAATCTTTAAAAATTTATCAAATTATATATTATATTAATTACATTTATGGTAATTCTTTGCAATATAATAAAAGAGCCTTAGAATAACTCTAAAACTCCTTAACAAAACTATTTGTTTTCTCTAATTAATTCTTCTATCTTACATTTACATCTACTAGCTCTACAATATCCTGTTCCTGCTTCAGTATCTAGCTGAACCTTTTCAAATGTATCTGCACCATCTTTTACTGACTTTATTATTATGTCTTTTTCTATTCCTTTGCATAAACAAACTAAATCCATTTCTACACCTCAATTTCTATAATCATTTCTATATATTATTTCTAAAATAAAACTTTTTATTATAGCTCGGTCTCATTATATAATAATTTTCTAATAAATAAAATATATTATTTAAAAATTATTATTATTTAATTTATTATCTTAGCTATTATAGGTATAGTAATTATGGATAACAAGGTTGTGATAAATACAACTATTGCTGAATATTCCTCTTCTTTATTAAAGTCAGCCGCAAATATTGAGGTCATAGCTGCTGCTGGCATGGCTTGTACGATTATTATAGTATTTATTATAGTACTATTATCATTTAGAACTTTTTTAATAATTAATAAACCTAAAGGAATTATTATAAGCTTTATTAATGATCCATAGTATATTGAAAACTCCTTAAATACATCTTTTATTTTTACCTTGGATAATATACTTCCCACTATTATCATTGAAATTGGTGCAGTCATATCTCCAACAATTTTAGTTGTATCTAGTAAAAATGCTGGCAACTTTATATTAAATAACATCATAGGAATGCCTAGATATACTGCTATTATTGCTGGATTCAATAAAACCTTTTTTATATTATCCTTTGACATTTTATCTGAAAAAATCATAACTCCATATGTCCATAAAGCTATTGTAAACACCATATTAAATATTGAGGTATAAACTACCCCTTCAGCTCCAAATATACTATTGATTATTGGGAAACCTATAAAGCCACAGTTTGAGAATACATTTGCAAAATGAAGAATCTTTTTCTTCTCACCTTTAAATGGAAATAAGAAAATATAAGATATAATGGCTCCAACTATCATAAAGGCTATACTATAAATAAATGATATTAAAACATTTCGTCCCATCCCCCCACTAAATTCAAAACTAAAGGAATTTATTACCAATAGTGGTAGTGTTATTTCTAATAATATTTTTCTTAGTCCTTTATTAACTTCTTCATTTATTATGCTTTTTCTTGTTCCATATGCCCCTATTAATATTATTAAGAATAAAGAGATTATTTTATTTAAAACTGTCATACTTTTCTCCTATAAATAAATCTTTTTATTTACATTATATACGATTTATTGAATGAAGTTATATAGGAATTTTTTTTTATTAACTATCTCACTAAATATATTGATAAACTTACACTTTTTTGGTATTATAATGATATTGATTTTTCTGTATAGGGGAGTAGTTAACTCTAATTGTGTAAGAGTTACTAAGTCAACATATTGAACGTTGTTCTGGCTTAGTATTAAATAACGAGACTTATGCGTAGCTTTGCTGCGTATAAGTCTTTTTTTATTCGTTTATAATCCATAAAGAGGCAATAAAATCCTAAATATTATTTAGGATTTTGCAATAAATTCTATAATAAAGGAGTACATACAATGGGGTTTTTTTCAATTTTTATGACAGGAATAGGCTTATCTATGGATGCCTTTGCTGTTTCATTAGCTAAGGGGATTTGTTTAAAAGAAGATGAATTTAAATGCTCTTTTAGAGTTGCAGCATTCTTTGGCGGCTTCCAAGCCTTTATGCCTTTACTAGGCTGGTGGTTTGGCAGGTATTTTGAAATCTATATAAAATCTTTTGATCATTGGATAGCTTTTATACTACTTGGAATTATAGGTGGAAAAATGTTAATAGAATCTATTAAAGAACTAAAAGCTGATAAAGATACAGAGCTAGCTACAGAATGTGAAAGAGATGAATTTTCTTATAAGAAACTAACTGTTTTAGCTATTGCAACTAGTATTGATGCTTTAGCAGTTGGGGTAAGCTTTGCATTTTTAAGTGTTAGTATTGTTCCCTCTATAACAATAATAGGAATAACTACTTTTGTATTAAGCTTTTTAGCAGTTTTTCTTGGCAAAAAACTTGGACAGTATGTTCAAAATTATGCAGAAATGATTGGTGGAGTCATTTTAATAGGCATAGGAATTAAAATACTAATTGAACACTTAATGTAAGGTTAGAAATAAAAAAATGAAAAGCAAAGAGGTTTTACCTCTAAAAACATAAATTTAACTTATGAGAAGCATTAAATGCTTAATGAAGTTGAATTTATCCATAACTGAACTTAGTATTAAAGCCCATCTTCTTAAGCTTACCTAAAGTAGATTGGCTTTAAATACTTAATTCAACCATAAATTTATCTGCAATTATTTTCTATGCAAATTATAAAATTTCTTTAATTCTAACTTGCGCTCATCTGTCAGTAATGTCTTTTTAAATCCTTGCAATGCACCCTCTAATGCTAGCAATCTGTTCATACATGCAGATTCATCAATTCCCTGTATTCTAAGCCATGCATTTTCAGCTCCTAAGTGTTTCAATTCGTCATATGTAGTTACACCAACTTGATTCAATTGTCGCTCAATTTCATTACCTATGTTTGGTAACTTTGATAATTTACCCATTATATCACCTCGCTAAATTCCTATTTCACTCTTATTTAAACTATTTACTTTTTACATTTTATTAATAAAAACTTCATTGGCGGTTTATCTTTATTATCACTATCTCTTTCTTCAATCTCATAAAATTCTACAAGTCCATATTCTTGAAACTCCTTTTTTATTGACTCAGAATCATAAAAAAAGATTTTTACTCCTGACATTGTTTCATAATAATTTTCATTAATTTTTCTACCTTTTCCAAACATAGGCGCCTTTTGGGAGATAGCCGTAAATATCATATATCCATTTTGTTTTAATTGTTTGTAACAATCACTAATAAACTTTTTTCTCTCACTTTCATTTAATAAATGAATAAGTGCATAGCTAAATATCCCTTCATAAAGCTTATTTTCAAAAGGCATATCTGCAACTGAACCATTATAAATATTAATATTAATACCATATTGTCTTGCCAAATCAATAGCTGTTTTTGAAATCTCGATTCCTGTAACATTTATATTATTATCAATAAACACCTTTGCATTTCTTCCGTAACCAATGCCTGGTATTAATATATCTTTTATATTATTTTCAACAAAAAAATCTTTTACCCTAATAGCTGATTCTGATGGTTCAAATCCCCACATCGTTTGCTTTTCTATAAAACTTTTTTCCCAAAACTCAGTCATATTTTATTCTCCTTTAAATATATTTTTTGCTTTATTATTTAATTAACCATATTATAGATTCGAATTGTCTATAATATGAATATGAAAATATTTTATATATTTTAAATTATTTCAAATATTTTTTGTTTTTAAGGTATATTTTCATTACACCCTCTGCCTCTAATATAGCATTTTGAATTTTACATTCACTTTTTTCCTGCATTTCACAAGTGAATATGCTGCTATTTCCTTCTATTGCCTCAATAACATCTAAAAGTGAAATATCTTCTTTATTTTTATATAATATATATCCTCCATTTACACCTGGAGTTGATTGGATTATATCAGCTTTTACTAACTTGGTTAAAATTTTAGATAAATAGCTTGGAGATATATTAAAGTAATTCGCTAAAGGATATAAGCTTATATTTTTTCCATCATCATTTTTAATTATATATGCAACTATATGTAGTGCATAATTTGTAGCTTTAGTATATTTCACATCATTTCTCCTTAACTAATATTATATTATAGACTGTATTTATCTATAATATACTTAATCATATTTAGTGTCAATATAAATAATATTCTTAACTATAAAAATAGACTTAATAATTATACAATTGCTTAAGTCTACTTTTTTTCATTTATCTATTAATATTTTTAATTATTTTTTAGAGCTTTATATAAAACTCTATATTTCTCTTTTTAATATTGGTACATAGATATCCATTACAGTATCTATAACTGGATGACACCTCTCATCATAATATTCGAAATCTAATTTTGTTTCATCAAATACATATCCGCTGTCTTTAAACCACTCTTCAAATATATATTTCCAAGTTTTTTTAATAACATTTGCAAAATCATTATTTCCAGCCTCAGTACTTGTATTAATAGGAGGCGTTGTAAATACAGCATAAGTTAATTCATTTTTAATATTTTCCTCAATGAATTCAATACATATTTCTATCGCATCATTATAATCCAAACTTTCACTCACATTTCCCCACGTGGTAGTTATAGTATAACATCAAGAATAAATGAAAACTGTTCCTAATTTGCTGAAAGTAGTTAATCTATTCAGTATTCTTAATAAATTTGAGCTTTAGATATACAAAGCATCATTGATAATATTCAGATCTTAAATTCCAGTTAAATTTCACAAAAAAATAAGCAGTAAAATTAATACAAATTCTACTACTTATGTATATTTTTTATTTTCCATATTATTATGATACTTAATTTACCATCTTTTAGTTCAGATGAAATTTCATGTCCCATCTGTTCCACTAATTCTTTTGTTATAGCAAGACCAATACCAGTGCTCTTACCACTTCTAGTACGATCTGCTGTAAAAAACCTTTGAAATAAGCACTTTGAATCTTCTTCACTTAAGTTTTTAGCCTCATTTGTAAAAGTTGTAATTATATAATCATCTCTATGCTTTAAACTTATTGATACAAAGCTTTCTCCATACTTCAACGCATTTTGTATTAAATTAAATAATATCCTCTTTACAGCATTTTCATCTCCAATAATACTAGGTGCGTTTTCATCTATATCAATATAAGGCTCTATACCTTTATTGGTAAAATCATTATAAAATGAAGCTATTGAATCACAAATCAAATTAGATAGATTAATTAATTCGAAATTAAATTTATATTCCTTCCCTTCAAGTCTTGATAAATCATAGAAACTAGTTATTAACATCTGTAAAGATTTTGTTCTATCCTTTATTATATTCATATACTCGTTTTTCTCAAACTGGCTTATATTAGGATCCTCCATGAGCTGCAAATATCCCATTACCGATGTAAGAGGTGTTCTAAGATCATGTGATATATTGGAAATTGATTCTTTAAGTTCTAAATCCATCTTTCTGTAATTAACTTCTGTTTTCTGTTTTAAATCTATATTATTATTTATTTCTAAAATTAACCTCTCAACATTCTTATTTCCTGTCTTCAATAATACCCTTGAATTTGTTTTATTTTTATTTATATACCTAAGTTGATTCTCCACACTTTTTATTTCTTTTCTTAATAAGATGTAAAGTGTGACAACTATACTCAATATAATGGTAAGACAAATAACTATTATAAAAATCATATATGTCACACCTTTCTCTTTAATCTTTAGAATTAAATTTATAAATATCTATTTAATTTCTTTCTTCCTTAAATATAACATACTTAATCCTGTAAATACTACAGTGTATACAACTCCTACTAGTATTGCAGGTCCTATATTTTCAATAGTTAAAGGCTCACTAGCTAAAATATTTAACTTAGTAGAAATAAGGTAATTATTTAAATAGCTAAATTTCTCCCAAACAAGTAGTGATAATATAGCTATAATATTTTTAGTCATTAAGAATATTCCAAAATATACAAAAGCAGAAATATTGCTACTATTAAAAACTAATGCTATAAATGTACCTATAGATATTGCTGCTATCCATAATACACTTGCCAGTGCAAATCTGATAAGAAATTCTGATAAGAAGTCACTTGGTCCCCCTAAAAATATTAAACCACTTATTGAAAATGCAGTTAATATAATAAATGCTGATAGCATTGAAAGAATAACTGCAGTAATAACCTTAGAAATAGCTATTGTATTTCTTGTAACTCCAAAAGATACTACATTTTTAAAGGTTTGATTTTTTTGCTCATCACTAGTTGCCATTTCAACAAATACTCCTACTAAATATATAGGAAGAGTAAATGCTTGAGTAGCTATATCAAGTACTAAATTAAAATTTTTATCTGGAATACTTGAAATCTTAAAAAGCACTGTAACTAATACTGACATTGCAGCTATTATTCCTGTATAAATCCAAAAATATTTTCTATTAAGATTCCTGTAAATATCTGCTCTTATATAATTAAGCATTATGTCCACCCCCAATTAAATTTATAAAGTAATTTTCTAGGTTTACTCCTTCTGAACTCATGGAGTATAACATAATATTATTATTTATAAGAACTTTAGACACCTTCTCCGGAACATTCATAAGATCATACAATTTTATTTCATTATCATTTAGAATTTCATATTCACTGCTTCCAAGTTCTCTCTCAATTATAGCAGCTGCTTTTGCTGTATCACTTACCTTTATAGCCAAGGCTTTTCTACACTTGTTACTTAGCTCCTCTGAAGATAATTGTTCTAAAAATACACCATTATGAATGAAGCCATAAGTAGTTGCAAGTTGAGAAAGTTCACTTAATATATGACTTGATATAAGTATTGTTGTATTTCTCTCTCTATTAAGCTTTAATAATATCTCCCTAAATTCTACTATTCCAGTAGGATCAAGACCATTTATAGGCTCGTCTAAAATAAGTATATCTGGACTAGACATTATTGTAAGTGCTAATCCCAATCTTTGCTTCATACCTAGAGAGAAATTCTTGAATTTTTTATTTCCTGTATCATGTAACCCTACAATTTTAAGAGCATAATCTATGGAGTCTTTTTCTGCTATCCCTCTTTGAATCCTATAATATTCAAGATTCTTTTTTGCGGATAAATAAGGGAAAAAGCTAGGCGTTTCAATTATAGCTCCCGTTCTCATTCTTGATTTATTTAATCCTTGAGATGATGTTTCATTAAACAAATCAATTTCCCCACTAGATGGCATTGTAAGCCCACTTATCATTCTAAGAAGAGTTGTTTTTCCTGCTCCATTTTTTCCAACAAGTCCATATATATCTCCTTGTTTTATTTCCATATTAACATTATTTACTGCCAATTGATTATGATACTTCTTAGTTAAATTTTTTGTTTTAAGTATTGTATCCATAACTCAAATTTTCCTCCTTTTCTTGTATAACTATATATTAAAGTATAATCAACAAGATACCTTAAAGAAAAACTTAAGAAAGTATTAATTTTATTGACTTATCTTAAATCCAATTCCCCATACAGTATGAATATACTCATCATTAGGTTTGATTTTAGAAAGCTTTGAGCGAAGATTACTTATATGAACATTTATTGTATTGTCATCTCCTAAGAATTCCTCATTCCAAACATGTTCAAATAAATTTGACTTTGTAAATACCTTATTGGGATTAGCCATTAAAAGCTCTAATATACAAAACTCTCTTGCTGTAAGAATAACAGGCTTTCCATCTAAGGTAACCTCTACAGTATCTCTATTTAAAATTAAATCCTTATGTCTTAATATCCGATCTTTCTCCTTAGGCTTTGAAAATACCATATAGCGTCTTAATTGAGACTGAACCCTTGCTATGACCTCATTGGTATCAAAGGGTTTTGATATAAAATCATCTGCTCCAAGCCTAAGAGTTTCTACCTTAACATCTTGTTCAGCCTTTGCAGATATAACTATTATAGGCATTGTTTTTATCTTTCTTATATGCTTAATAATCTCTTCTCCACTTATTCCTGGTAACATTAAATCAAGCAAAATAAGATGATACTCATACTGTTCCATACACATTCTAGCTTCTGTTCCTGAATATGCAGATCTTATATTATATCCTTCTTTAATTAATATCTTACATAGAAGATTATTTATATCTAAATCATCCTCTACAACTAATATATTTATATTATTATCCATAAAATTTCTTTAGTATCCCCACTAAAGTTCCTCCTTTCTTTTTTACCCTATAAAATTATATAAATATTGCATCGTATATTATTATATCATTTATTATAATTTCTTATATATATCTATTAACTTATTCTTATACCTCTATCACTGATTTCTTATTATTTTTTATACATTAAACATTTATACTAATACATTCATGAACTGTACGTGTATCGCTATTTTATAATTTTATCTGTTATGATTAAATTTTAACCTCATTTATATGTGTTACGATTCTCCATAACTACTGCAAGTGAGGTTTTTATATTGAAATTATCCTTTAACCATCATGAAATTATTATAAATTATATTTGAAATTTTACAATACACACAATAGACAATCTTTTAACATTATGTATAGTTAATTAACTAATCTACTTTTTAATAACTTCAATAAACTTCTGCGTTGCTGTAGACATAGGAATATCCTTTTTAATTGCTATTCCAAGAGATCTTTCTGGAATTTTTTCTTTAATAGAAACTTCATATAATTCTTTCTCTTCTAATTCCTTTTGAACATAATCTTTTATAACATTTGAAACTCCAAAACCTTTTTTAGCAGATTCAATCAATAATTCCATGTTACTTAACTCCATTTGTGGTACTACTGTTACACCATTTGAAGTAAAATAATTATCTAAATACTCTCTTGTGTTTCCACCCTTGCCAAGGAGAAGAATAGGATAATTATCTATTAGTTTCTTCAAGTCTATTTGCTCCTTTGTAATATCTTTATATTTATCTCCAACAACAAAACAATCTTGTATTTTAAATGTTTTAACAATCTCAATAGAACTATTAGTTTCTATGTGCATATTAAAGATTCCTATATCTATTTCTCCAGAATTTAAAGATTTTAATATTTCATGACTTGCCATATCTTTAATATAAATTTTTATATTTGGATAATTTAAATTATATTCTTCTAGATACTTCATTAAATAATGTTTGCATAATGCACTACATACAGCAATTCTTACTTGTCCTATATTAAGATTCTTCAGTTCTAAAAACTTTCTTTCTGCCGTCTGCATAAGCCCATATCCTTGCTCTATATATTTAAAAAGAACTTCGCCTTCTACTGTAAGACAAACTCCTTTTGGTGTTCTATAAAACAATTGTCCCCCTAACTTTCCTTCTAATAGCTTTATAGATTGACTAACTGCTGGTTGTGATGTGAAAAGTTCTTTAGCTGCCTTAGATATGCTACCTAATTTCGCAGTAATGTAAAAAATTTTATAAAGTTCAAAATTAATATCCATATAAAATTTTAATATACCTCCTATACTAAAAATCGATTTTACTTATATCATTGTTTCTAATTATAATTTCTTTAGAAAAGTTAATCAATAAATAAAAAGTTGGAGGTTTTAAATTGATATTTTTATATTACTTGCTGTCATTAGTTGCTGGATTTGCCTTAACTATGCAAAGTGGATTAAATAGAGTTCTTCGTTCAAAAATAGGAAATCCTATAATTTCATCTCTCATTAGCTTTGGTGTAGGAACTCTAGGACTTGCAATAGTATTATTCTTTACAGTAATAAATGGCTCTACTTCATTAAATGTTTCTAATAACATTAAAAATATAAGATGGTGGATGCTATCTGGAGGATTACTTGGAGCCTTTTATATTCTAACAACAATACTTTCTTCTCCTAAAATTGGATTTGCAAATATGTTTAGCCTTATTATATGTGGACAGATACTCTTATCTGTTATATTTGATCATTTTGGCTTATTAGGAAATCAGACTCACTTGCTAACAGGAAAAAGAATACTAGGCGTAATTTTATTAATCCTAGGTGTTTACATTATTCAAAATAATTAATTATAAATTTATATTAAATCTAAATTAAAAAAATATTTAGGAGGTACCTTATGAAAAGAATCTGTATTTATTCTGGATCAAATCTTGGTTCTAAACCAGAATACAAAGAAAATACTAAACTACTTGGAAAAATACTAGCTAAAAACAATATTGAATTGGTATATGGAGGCTCAAGAATTGGCCTTATGGGGGAAATCGCAAATGAAGTTTTAAATAATAAGGGAAAAGTTATTGGGGTTATGCCCAAAAGACTTTTTTCAGGCGAAATGGTTCATAATAACTTAACTGAACTTATTGAAGTTAAAAACATGCATGAAAGAAAACAAATTATGGCTGATCTTTCAGATGGATTTATAGCTCTTCCTGGTGGATTAGGAACTTTTGAAGAACTCTTTGAAATACTTAGTTGGTCTCAGCTTGGTATTCACAAAAAACCTATTGGAGTATTAAATATATCAAGTTTCTTTGATCCTCTTATACATATGATTAAAAATTCTTGTGATGAAGGTTTCATGAGAGAATCAAACCTTAAACTTATATCAATCTCAGATTCTCCTTCAGAACTAATAAAACTAATGGAAAACTATACTCCTCCTTTAATGGAAAATAAATGGAGGCAATTGAAATAAGGATATCTTTATTTTCTATCAAATAACTTTAAGAAAGGTATAGACAGTTGACTATAATAAGTTAAATTACAATCAGCTGTCTATTTTAATTTTTTAAAATATAATTTATTTATGGTACGGTTCATAATTCTTAATCATGGCACCCGTAGATATGACCTTTTTTATTTTTGAGAAGCGTATAGGAATCTACAGTAGCCAATTTCAGCGGCATTCTTCATAAGTTCAACATTTAACCATGCTACAAGTTCATAAAAAGGCCTATCTGTAAATGGCCATTTAGTTCTTTCAGTAGAAATAAAATCTTCATCAGATAAAGAAGTCAATATTCTCATCCACTCTTCACGGAGTTCATATATTTTTTTCTTAACATCTATAATATTACCAGGCCAATTTATATAATTCCTAGTTAAAGTTCCTTCTCCAAAAGAATGATCTAAGACCATTGACCACCAATAAATTATATGCCAAGTAACCCAAGCAATACTTGCTGGTCCAATACTATACTCTTCTGTTTCTGGCCAATCTGCACACCATACTCCTGAATTCTTATAAACATGAAGTCCATTTGAAGCAGGTCTCCAAATACATTCTTCATCTTCAATATTCGTAAGATGAAACTCTAACAATTGCCATGATATATCAAACTGAAACTTTAAAGTATTTTTAATTGTATTAGTTGAATCTTTAATATCTATAGAATTCATGGTAACCCTCCTAATTATAGTCAATGAAATATTAAATAAATATGTTTCACTTATCTAATTTCTATCCAATCACTTAATTTATTATAAACCTTAAATCCTCTCTTTTTATACATTTCATAAGCAATGTCATTCTTTTCTATTACTGTTAAGCAAATTTCTTCTACTTCCTTTTCATTTAAGTATTGTATTGCTGTTTCTAATAATTTTTTACCATAGCCTTTTCCCCTATACTCTTTTATTAATCCTATATCGAAAAAGCCTTTATTTCCTTCAATACTGGTATTTAAAAAACCTATGCTTTCACCTTTATCTATTATAATAAAATGATCTTCATTGTCATTTTTATTTTCTAAATATCCTTCTGCTTCTTCAATTTCTATATAGGTTCCATGAGGCATATCCATAAAAGACTTATTATATACATCAACATATTCCTTAATATTTTTCTTTGATAATTTAATTTTATCTAATACATCATTTTCTTTCTCTCTATTATTTAAAATCATATTAAAGGATGAATAACTTCTTTCTAACCCAATTTCTTGTGCTAGGTTAAGTAAATCCTTATCTCTTATTCCAAGTAGAACTTTATTTGCTTTGTATTTATTAGCTAATTCTAATGAACTGTGAATTAGTTTATTTAATATTTCTTTATTATCCTTTTGACAAATTACTTTATTAATATAAATAGTTTTTAATTTATCTACAACCTCTAATATTACTGATAACTTACCTGCTATTTTATCTTTATGAAAATAAAATAATACACCTTCCCCATAATTAGAAATCTTACCCTTAAGATCTTTTTCAATTTCATATAATGATAATTTAGTATTTTCATTATTTTTTATATACTCTAATGCTGAAATTCTTTCATCATTATTTAATTCTAAAATATTCTTTATCATTATTCCTTCACCCAATATTCACTACAATCTTTAGATCTATCCAAAAATCCATATTGAATTAAAGCTCTTCTTATTGTTGCATAGTCTTCATATATTCTTTTTAATACCCTATTTATTTCTTTTTCAGAATATATCTTTCCAACATTAAAGTTTTTAGTTATTTCTTCTAATATTATGATTTTTTTCTTTTCTCTAGCTGGATAACTCTTTAATGCACCATTTTCATCTACATAAGTTTCTATTACTTTAATTTTTTCTTCCTTAGTTATATTAAATCTATCATCTAAGGTTGTTGCCCCTTTGTGTGCATCACAAATAACATCTTCTTCCAGCATGTTTATATCTTTATTTGTATTTTTAGCAAGTAAATTCATAGTGGCTAAAAATAACTTAGCTTGCTTTTCTTTTTCTCTTAATTTATACCTATGATTTCTAATAGTAGAATTTGCAATACCCAATTTTGATGCTATTTCTTTATCGTTAAGTCCTAAAGCTATTAATTCAATTATTGCTTTTTGAGATGATGATATTCCTGTATAAAGGGAGTTCATACTCAGTAAATAACCTAACATAGAATTGTGTTTTTCTTTTACATGAAGCTGCGCAGCCTTTTTAGCATCATATAAATTATCACCTATCTCGTATATTCTGCCTTTAATAAATACTTCTTCACATACTATACATTTTATATATTCTTCAGTTTCTACAAATCCATTTTCTATTTCATCTATAGAAGCTCTCCAAAAAAACTCATTATCCATTATTATACCTCCATAATATTTCATTTATTAAATTTTACAACAATTTATTGTTTTTGTCTACAAATTCATAGACTTTATTGCGTTTGGTTTGTTATTATATAAAATTAGGAGCTGTGATAACAGCTCCTAATTTAAAAATATATTTATTTTTAAGTTTTACACTTTTCATTATTAATTTTATATTGTAGCAAAGCTTCTGTTTTAATTTATATTCATATCCTTCTTTTTATAAATGACACTAGAAATAAGTAATGATATTGCTATAAGCAAAAAGCCTAATATTATAAACTTTGCTTCAAATCCATCCTTTATTATATTTGATGGAATTACCCATTCATATGGAGAGAAGTATTTTATAAATGAAAATTCTTCTTTTAGTTTAGATAAAATACCTAGTATATATGTCATAAAAAACAAACTTACTCCTATACTAGTTGCAGCTTTCCCCCTTTTTAGAATTGTTGATATAGCTACTCCAATTGCCATAAATATATATCCTAAAAATGCCATTCCAATAAACATACTTTTTATATTTATTGAAAGATCTATCATATTTACTTCAGTTGGCTTAACTGTAATAGATATACCTACCGTAACAGCTACAACAATAACTAAAAATACAAGAAGATATACAACTCTTGATAATATCTTACTCCAAAGAATTTTATTTCTTGATACTGGCTTAGAATACAAAAATTCTATTGTCCCTTCGCTTTCTTCTTCAATTATAGAGTTAACCCCTAGCATTGCACCATAAATACCAAAAGCCATTGCAACATATTGAAGACAATATGCAAGAAAATCATTTATGTTACTAAAATCAGTAGTACTTGAAAAATTAAAGGCTTCTAGAATAGCTGGTGGAAGTGAATCTAATTTGGCACCTACTAACTCCTTCATTCCCATATCCTTCATGCTTGGAAATAATGCCATAAATAAAACTATAATTGCAGAAGTTCCTATGCTCCAATATATTAATGATTTTATATTTCTTTTAAATTCAAATTTAAATATATTCATTATTTATTCTCTCCTTCATAATAATTTAAAAAGGCTTCTTCTAATTTAACTTCTTCAATTAGCAACTTATCCAAATTATATTTAGCTAATAAATTTATTAGCTCATTTATATTGCCTTTATAAATAAACTCAATTTCTTCATTAACATATTTAAAGCTTTCACTTATACCTTCAATTTCTTTCATATCCATATTGATAGATTTTAGAGTTATTCTTTTACCTAAATCTCTATCCATATTATTTAAATCTAGTATATCTATTATTTCCCCTTCTTTTATAACTGCAACTCTATCACAAAACTTTTCTATTTCAGATAGATTATGTGATGATAAAAATATGGTTTTACCTTTTGCTTTTTCCTTTAATAATATATTAAATAGTTTTTGTTGAATTAATGGATCTAAGCCATTTGTTGGCTCATCTAAAATTACTATTTTAGGATTACTTAAAAGCGCTTGAACTATAGCTACCTTCTTTTTATTTCCAAGGCTAAGTTCTTCAATTTTTTTATCTAGTTCAACTTCTAATTCATTACAAAGTTCATTTAAATAATTTCTATCACAATAATCAAAAAATGAAATTGCATAATTCAATATATCCTTTACTTTAACTTCTGAGTAATATTTTACTTCACTTGGTACATAACTTGTAAATTCCTTAATAAGTTTACTTTCACTAACAATATCTTTTCCTAATATTTTAGCACTTCCTAATGTAGGAAAAATAAAATTAAGCAATGTCTTTATAGTTGTAGATTTACCAGCTCCATTTGGACCTATAAATCCATATATCTCTCCTTCTCTAATTTCTAAGTTCACATTTTTTATTCCCCTGTTTTTTCCGTAACTTTTAGTCAAATTGTTTATTTTAATAGCTTCCATATTTACCACCCCACTATAAATTTTCTTTATATTTTATTAATTTATCATTAAACCTTTCCCCTGTTAATTTTTTATACGCATAAAAGTTTATTGTTACTAGCATAAAATAGCCTGTATATATCATAAAGAATATGCTATTAGATATTCCCCATAACTCTGTCCAATTAAAGTAATTAATAAAAATATTTAAAATACCTAAAAGTATTAAATAGTGTGCTACTACTTTAATTTTTATTGATACCTTAGATAAAAATTTTTCACTATATAAAATAAATTGAATTATACTAATTATTAATGCTAATGAAATAAATTCCCATAGTAATCCTAAAGGCATTATTTTATTTCCAATAAAAAGACTTACTACCCCATAGGTCAATATTATCATCATAAAAAATAATCCAGTTAATGATTTTAATTCATATCCCATATTATAAAAATCCTTCATTAATTTCGTCTCCTTTTAATAATCTAATTTTGCTTTAAGTATGGGAACATATTGTCTTGAAACTATTAATTTTTCTTTATTTTCAAGTAGAACTTCAATACGTCCCCCCATTATAGGATTTATTACTGAAATTTTAGAGATATTTATTATTGTTGATTTAGACGCTCTAAAAAATGATATGTAGAAAACTTTTCTTCAATTTCATAAAGCCTTAAATTGCTTTCATAAATATCTTTTTTAGTGTACATAAATGTTTTCTTATCTACAGATTCAAAATACAATATATTATCTGGTTTTATAATATAAACCTTATTATCTTTAAGTCCTGTAATAACATTTTCCTCTTCTTTTAATTTAGAAAGTATATTAATTACATCCTCGTTTATACTTTTACAATTTATAATTACTTCGATTTCATTATTATTTTCATCTTCATTAATTATTACTTTCATAATAACTCTCCTTAGACTTTTATAATCTCATACTACTACTTTTAATAAATATATCAATAATATTATCCTAAGATGCATTATTTTAATACCAAGATGTAATATTTTGCGAAGCAGTTTATAAATTTTAAGTATTAATAATTAGTAAATTATATATACTAAACTATAGAAAAATTATTATTGGGAGGTATAAGATGCATAATAAATATAATGATCTTTTTGATACTCTAGTGCGCTCTTATTACGAAGGAAATTTTGATGAAACTCTTTCTAAAATTATGGTATGTCATGAAGTTTCACCTCAGGAAACCTTCAAAATTATTACATCACTTTGTGGAGTATCTTTAGAATTTGATAATAATTACGTTTATAACTTAAAAAAAGCCATTACAAACTATAGTGTAAATAAAAGATTTATTGAAAAACTTGATAGTTGTAATATTAATTGTAAACAAGATGAAAATAATAAATTCAAATGTCAATCTAGTTGTCCATTTGATGCAATATCATATGATGATTCTAATAAATCTACATATATAAATTATGATTTATGCGTTGGTTGTGGATTATGTATTGATTCTTGTAAGGATGGTAAGTTCTTAGATAAAATTGACTTTCTTCCAATACTAGATTTATTAAAAAATAATAAAACTGTAATTGCTGCTGTTGCTCCTGCTATTATTGGACAATTTGGAGAAAATGTTACTATGGATCAATTGCGTGCTGCTTTTATAAAGATAGGATTTAGTGATATGATTGAAGTCGCTTTTGCAGCTGATATGATAACAATTAAAGAGGCTGTTGAATTTAATCATCATGTTAATGGACCTAATGATTTAATGATAACTTCTTGTTGTTGCCCTATGTGGGTTGGTATGTTGAAAAAAGTTTATAAGGAGCTAGTTCCAGACTTATCTCCATCTGTTTCTCCTATGGTTGGTGCTGGAAGAGTAATAAAGAAATTAAATCCACATACTAAAGTTGTGTTTATTGGTCCTTGTATAGCAAAAAAGGCTGAAGCTAAAGAACCTGATCTATCTAAAGATATTGATTTTGTGTTAACTTTTCAAGAATTAGATAATATATTTAAATCTCTTGAAATCAAACTTGATAAACTTCAGGGGATTCCTTCAAAAGATTATGCGTCAAGAGGTGGAAGATTATATGCGCGTACAGGTGGGGTTTCTATAGCTGTGGGGGAAGCTGTTGCAGAGCTATATCCTAAGAAATCAAAACTATTTAAATCTGTTAAAGCTGAAGGAGTTAGAGAATGTAAAGACATTTTAAATAAAGCCTTAAGTGGTGAAATAGAAGCAAATTTTATAGAAGGAATGGGTTGTGTTGGAGGATGCGTTGGAGGTCCTAAAGCCCTTATACCTAAAGAACAAGGTAAAATTGCTGTAGATTCCTTTGCATATAATTCTCCTATAAAAATAGCTACTCATAGTGATACTATGGATACAGTATTAGAAAAGCTCAACATTCATTCATTAAAGGATTTTGAAGATGATTCTAAAACTGAAATATTCCATAGGGATTTTCATTAAAAGATATAATTCTTATAATAAATTATTAATTATATTTTGTTTTATAGCTTTTATTAAAAAATGGAGAATATATAATTCAAAAATTATATATTCTCCATTTTAAATTTTGATTACTTATTATTCTTCCCATTTCTTTAAGTTAGGACTATGATCCAATATTGAATTATACTGATTTAGTATTCCATATCTTCCATTTGGATCTAATGTCATATACCTATTATATTTTTCTATTCTATCCTCTAATCTGGACCAACCATAATGTTTTAATCTTAAATCGCTAATACTATATGCTAAGTTATTACAATTATATGGCATTCTTCCACAATGCTGAGGAGTTTCTCTAAATAAATAATTATAATTTTCTTGATATCTTATCATAAATAATCTATAGGTATTATGAGCATTCCATAGGCTATCTTCTCTGTAATGATCTTCATCCCAAAAATCATATAACCTAAACATATATCCATCAACTTCAGTATTTCTCATAAGATCTTTAACTTTATATTTAAATTTATCTTCAAATATCTCATCTGCATCTAAAAATACTATCCAATCTGGATTAGTTTTTATTGTTTCAATCCATTGTTGTTTTCTTAAAGTTACCTCATTACTAAATTTTGAAGTTTTATTTTCTATTAAAACATATGGTATATTCTTTAATACATCATTTATTATTTCGATAGTATCATCCGTACTACCATCATCTATAATAACTGCATTGTCTATATACTGTATTGCTTCCTCTAATACTTTTCTTAAGAATCTCTTCCCTTCATTTTTTACTACCATTGATAAGGTTAACTTATTATTTTCTTCTTTTACTTTTCTTATAAGAGGCTTTACTAATGGTTCAATTTCCTTTTCAATTATCCATTTAGCAATTTTATAGTTGTCCTCTTCATCCTTTTGTAATACACATTTTCCTTGTTTCTCTTTATGATAGCTATATCCATTTTTATATCCTTCTTCGTTATATATAACTTTAACAACAATTTCATTAAAATTATTAGTAAATGGGATTTGATAGTTAACTATATTTAATTTATTAGTTATCTTTTCTTCTAATATAATTTTTCTCATATTTTCCAGTTTATTTTTTAACCTTTGCCTTTCATCATGTGTAAAATACTTGAGATATCCTACTGGTAGCTCTTTTTTATAACTATAATCACTAATACCTTGAAGTGCTACCTTAATAACTTCTCTTGCTTTATAACTATTAATTTGAAAATCCTTATTTTTATTATTTAATTTATATGAGGCTACTTTTAATAAATCCTCACTTCTATATATATGATGAGCTGGATAATAGGTATCAACATATAATTGAATTCCTAGAACTGCTGCTCTTACGCAAAAATGCCTATCTTCTCCCCAAAAAGAAATATTATAAATCTTATTAAAATTTACTCCCTTATTTAAAGCTGATTTATATATTAATGTACATGCACCTAAGCCTCCAACCTTATAAGTCCCAGGTTTCTTTAACATTTCTAAGAACTCTGATGATTTTTTAAAGTTTCTGCTTCAGTAAGTCCTACTCCACCTTCACTATCATATAAAGTATATGTGTCTTTTAACCATACTTGAGGTTGCTCATATGAATCTGGTTGCCACTTTGTCCAGAATATATTAGAAATTATCTCTTTATTTAATGATACTAATCTTTTCAAAGTATTAGGATGTAATATTAAATCTGAATCTATAAGAAAAAGATAATCAAAATTTTCTTTTATAGCTCTCTGTATTATAATATTTTTAAACTTCGATACTTTTTCTATTAATTCATTAGACCATCTATGAGTATAGTCATCGCAAATGTATAAGGATGTATTATTATTTTTTAATATAGTAACCTTTTTTTCTTCTTCTTTAAATTTCGCTAATATTAAAGAGGATTCCATTATACTATTGTCATCTATGAAACAATATTGAATATCTAATTCATCTTTTTTTAATTCTTTCAATGAAATTAAAAACTCTCTTAATATATCAGGTTTTTGATGAATCGGACTTCCTACCAAAACTTTAATCATAAGTTTCCTCCAATTTCTTAATCTAAATAATATACTTATACTTATCATATTATGCTTATTTTTAATAAAATAACCTCTAATAAGTAAATTTAAGTAGAAATAGCCAATATTATCTAGTTTTCTATTATTAGCAGATTTCATTTATTATCATATTGTATAGTGAAACAACTTTTATTGGAGGTAAATTTTCTTTGGGTACTTTAAGCGTTTGTATTATAGCTAAAAATGAAGAAGAAAATCTAGTTAGATGTCTTAAAAGCGTACAGAACATTGCTGATGAAATAATTTTAATTGATACCGGATCTATTGATAATACAATTAATATATCCAATGAATTTAATGCTAAAGTAATACACTTTTTATGGAATAATGACTTTAGCGCTGCAAAAAACAAAGCCTTAGAAGTTGCCTCTAAGGATTGGATTTTATGCATTGATTGTGATGAGGCATTAGATATTACTCAAATTATTAAATTAAAAAGTATATTAAATAATTCTTCTCATCTTGGCTTTAGATTACAACTTATAAACATAATTGATAATAAACCCTATAAAGGTGGATATTTACTTAGGATTATAAAAAATAACTCTGGTTTTTATTTTTCTGGAAAAATTAATGAAAGTCTTAAAAATTCTATATATAAAGATTCTTATATTAATAAAGTTTTGAATTCAGAGATGCTTTTATATAACTTTGGATATGACTATAATAAAAAATCTTTAATGAAGCGTTGCAATAGAAATCTTTCTATTTACCTTTCTTTTGATAATTATAAGAAAGACTATTTATATTATTACAATATTGCTAATGAATACTTTCTTTTAAAGAATTATACTAAAGCTATTGATAACTATATTAAAGCTCTTGATTTAAGTAGTAATTATTTTATAGAAAGCTATATGAGTTTTTTAATTGTAAAAACTTATTATAAAATGAATAACTTTAAGGAAGCAATATTTATTGGAGAAAGCTTATCAATTAAATATAATGCTTTTAGAGAAATTTATCTACTTTTAAGCATATGCTATGAAAAATAGATGATTTAGATAAATCGAAGAACTATTTAAAAACTTACTTAAGTTTATACTCTAAGGGGCCTCCTTACTGTTTTAGACTAGACTATATAAATATGAATAATATAATTCCAGAAATGTTTGGTTTTAAATTAGATGATTTAGAAAACTTAATTTAAAAATGTTAAAAGGAGGATAAGTATTGCTACTTTCCTCCTTGTTACATTCATTAATAAAATAATATAGGTTTTTAGTGGAACCATTTAAAGTTTAAAATATAGATTATTGCATGATAATATAATTATTAGATTATTCTTCTCTTTTTTTCATTAATATTTGTTCTAATACATTAAGTCTAGTTTTCCCTAAAATTTGTTTTGGTTTTTTAGCTATCTCATTATCTTTATAAAATTTAACCTTATTACATTCTACAACTTTGAATATTTTTTCTTCTAAAGCTTCATCCTCTATGTTGCCTTCAAAATAATCATCTATGTAATCTCTTAAGGCATAACTAAGTTCCTCTTGATTTTTATAATATAATCTAATTCCACCCTTATTCAAGAATATTATCCTCCCTAAAATCTACTTTTATAATATGTTTATGATAAAAAATCTACTTTTAAAATATATTTTATACTAAAATATCCTATATACAATATGTATTAAAATTATTAATTTTTATTTAATTAATTAAGTGTTAGTATATATTATTACTATATTATAAAGTTTTAACTTATATATAGTT
>NZ_ASRV01000035.1 GCF_000401215.1 Clostridium sartagoforme AAU1
TATAAAGTTTTACATATATGTTTCAATTAATAATCTACCTCATTACAATCTTATAAAATTAAAAGTTAATAGGTTTATTTAAGTAAAATAGCAGAATTTAAAGCATATAGTTTTTAATTTTTTATATAAGTTGCTGAAATACTGACTTTACTTAAATAATATCAACCTCAGAGATACTTTAAGTTAAATGTAGAATATTTATTTCAACTTAGTATAAATATACTTTATACCATATAGTTCTTAAGATAGTTGAGAAAATTTATCAATTATTTCTTCAAATACTATTGACTTCTTATTAAATAATAATTATTATTAATACATAGTAATTTTTAAAACATGAGGAGGAAAAATTTATGTCATTAATAGGAAAAAATTTAGAAGACTTTAAAGTTCAAGCTTACCATAATGGTAACTTTAAGGAAGTATCAAAGGAAGATGTTTTAGGAAACTGGGGAATATTCTTTTTCTATCCAGCAGATTTCACATTTGTTTGCCCAACTGAATTAGGAGATTTAGCAGATCATTATGATAGCTTTAAGGAAATAGGAGCTGAAATTTATTCAGTATCTGAAGATACACACTTTGTTCATAAGGCATGGGCTGATACAACAGAAACAATTGGAAAGATTAAATATCCAATGTTAGCTGACCCTACTGGAAAATTGGCAAGAATGTTCGAAGTTCTTATTGAAGAAGAAGGTCTTGCATTAAGAGGAACATTTATAGTTGATCCTGATGGTATAATACAAGCTTATGAAGTTCATCAAAATGGAATTGGAAGAAATGCTGAAGAATTATTAAGAAAAGTTCAAGCTGCTCAATTCGTGAGAGAACATGGTGATCAAGTTTGTCCAGCAAACTGGACTCCAGGTGAAGAAACTTTAGTACCAAGCTTAGACTTAGTTGGTAAACTTTAATATAAAACATAAGAGGAGTTAATCGCTCCTCATTATATATCAAGCATATATTAAAAAATTAGCGAGGCAACTCGCTATTTTTTTAATAAACTAATTGATAATAATTATTATCTAATAATACAATTGGAATCTTAAGGAGGAATTTATGAATAAAATATATGATCTAATAATAATTGGCGGAGGCCCTGCTGGCTTATCTGCAGGTTTATATGCTGGTAGAGCAAGACTTAATACTTTAATAATAGAAAAAGAACATACTGGTGGTCAAATTAATAGTACTGCTGAAATTGTAAACTATCCTGGCGTTGTAAAGACAACTGGTCCTAATCTAACATCAGACATGAAAACTCAAGCTGAAAATTTTGGTGTTAAATTCCAAACAGCAGACGTGCTTGATGTTGATTTTAATGGAGAGGTCAAAACCATCAAAACAAATAATGGAGAACTTCAAGGTAGAGCTGTAATTATAGCTACAGGTGCTTCACCAAGAAAACTTGGTTTCCCAGGTGAAATAGAATATGGTGGTAGAGGTATTGCTTATTGTGCTACTTGTGATGGAGAATTCTTTAATAATTTAGAGGTTCTTGTAATTGGGGCAGGTTATGCTGCTGCTGAAGAAGCCATTTATTTAACTAGATTTGCTAAAAAGGTAATTATAATAGCTAGAGAACCTGAATTTACTTGTGCTAAATCTATAGGAGATAAAGTAAAAGCTAATCCAAAGATTGAAATAAGATTTAATACAGAAGTTTTAGAAGCAGTTGGGGATGATGTTTTAAGATCTGTGAAGCTTATTAATAATGTTACTAATGAAAAGTCTGAATACTTCCCACCTAAAGAAGATGGAACATTTGGTATATTTGTATTTGTAGGATATGAACCACAAACTAAGATCTTCAAAGACAAAATTGAAATGGATAGATACGGATATATACTAACAAACGAAAATATGGAAACTAGTATTAAAGGTGTATATGCCGCAGGTGATTTAAGGCCTAAGTTATTAAGACAAGTTGTAACAGCTGTTGCAGATGGTGCTATTGCTGCAACAGATGCTGAAAGATATGTGGCTTCTGAAAAAGAGAGACTTGGAATAGTTGAAGAAAAAGTTATTGAAGAAAAAGTAGAAGTTAAGAAAGAAGGGCCTACTAGTAATAAAGCTTTATCTGGAAGAAGTAAATTATTAAATGATACCTTAAGAAATCAATTAAAAGGCATATTAGCTAAGATAGAAAATAATATTTCATTAGTTTCAATAGTTGATGAAAATAATTCTAAATCACTAGAATTAAGAGATTTAGTTTTAGATATATGTGATTTAAGTGATAAAGTATCGTCTATAATCTATAAAAAAGGTGAAAATACTGAAATGGAAGATAAAGTTCATGCAGATAAATATCCTATAGTTGCTCTACTAGATAAAAACGGTAACTATAGTGGTGTTAAGTTCCATGGAGTACCTGGAGGTCATGAATTAAATTCATTTATCCTAGCTATTTATAACTTAGCTGGTCCAGGTCAAGAATTAAATGAAGGTATATTAAATGAAATTAAATCTATAGATAATCGAATAAATATTAAGGTTGCAGTATCTCTTTCTTGCCATGTTTGCCCTGAAGTTGTAACTGCAGCTCAAAGGATAGCTATAGAAAATCCTAATATTGAAACAGAAATGCTAGATTTATCAAACTTTAAAGACATCAAAGATAAACATAAAATTATGAGTGTTCCTGCACTAATAATAAATGATTCTAAAGTATATTTTGGTGGTAAGAAACTTGAAGATATAGTAAAATTACTTAAATAATATCATAAAAAGAGGGAATTCAAATTTGAATTCCCTCTTTATTATTTCTTCTAACATCAAAGCTACTTATATACTATCTTAATTTAAGATTTTAAATAATTATATTAACTAAGCTTTTAAAGCTTTATTTTCTTTTCTTTTTTCAGTTTCATCAACTACTAAGGCTGCAACTGCAGACCCTGTAACATTAGTTGCTGTTCTCATCATGTCAATTATAGCATCTACAGCCATTACCATAGCCATTCCTTCTATAGGTAATCCTAAAGTTGATAAAACAACTGTTGTTGACATAGTTGCTGCACCTGGAACCCCTGCTATACCTATTGATGATACAATTGTTGTTAATACTATTAAGAAATAGTGATACATTGTCATATCAACATTAAATACATTTGCTACAAATATTGCAACTATTGCTGGATATATTCCTCCACAAGCATTCATTCCTATTGTTGATCCAAGTGGAGCAACAAAACTTGCTATATTTTCAGAAACTTTTGCATTTTCTACTAAGCTCTTTATTGTTACAGGTAAAGTTCCATAACTACTTTGACTTGTAAAAGCTACAACTTGAGCTGGGAAAATATCTTTGAAGAACTTCAATGGATTCTTTCTTGCAATAAATGATATTAAAGGAGTATGAACTAATACTATTTGTAATATACAAGCTATATATACTGCTAAAATAACATTAATTAATGATTTTATTGTATCCATTCCATTTGATGCTGCTGCTACTGCAATTAGTGCAAACACCCCAAACGGTATAAATTGTAATACCATTCTTGTTATACTTAAAACTAATTCATAAGTTGATAATATAAAATCTTTAAATGGTTTAATCTTCTCAGGATTTTTATTATCTTCAATTACTAAAGCTATAGCTATAAAAAGTGAAAATATAACTATTGGAATAACTTGATTGTTTACTATTGATGCTACTGGGTTAGATGGTAAAAAGTCTAATATTACTTTTGTAAAAGCTGGTATTTCTTTTGCTTTAAATCCTTCTACAGCAGCAAAGTTTATTCCTTGTCCTAGATTAAATGCTTTTGCCATAACTATACCTATTATTGATGCAACCCCTGTTGTACCAAGCAATATTGCTAAAGTTTTAATACCTATTGTTTTTAAAGTATCTAAATTTTTAAGTCTAATTATACTAGTTATTATTGATACCATAACTAATGGAACTACTATCATTTTAATTAATGATATATATCCCTTACCTAGAACTTCAATAAACTTTATATCTGACTTGAATATTGCTCCAAGTATTAAACCTAATGTTAAAGCTGTTAATGTTGAATAAGAAAACTTTCCAGTTTTTGATTTTACTAAATAAATTACATATAGTGCTGCTATTGATAATATGATAGCTAATATTAAATTAATATTCATTTTAATTCCTCCTAGTATTTAAATTAAATTATTAGATTAATAAATTTATACTCCCCATATTATGTCCTTTTATTAAACATTTTATAGATAGTACAAATAAAAAAACCTACCACCACTGTAAATACAGAGGCAGAAGGTAAACTTCCACGGTCCCACTCTGATTAGATATATAATTATAATATATCCATCTCTTTCAGGTACAATAATACCTTGTCTCTATAATGGGAGAACCCATAAAACCCTACTAAAAATTTCGGATTTTAAACTCTAAGGTGCACTTCATTAATAAAATAGTAGACTATCTCAGCAAATTAGCCTTCTCTGTAAAAATTTATATTAATTACTTTTCCTCTTCATTGTCTTTAATCATATCGGATTACTATGATTAAATTATATTTTATATTTTCCTCATTGTCAATATAAAATATAGCTTATTTTTATTACAATTTTAACCATAAATTTAAAGGAGCCATCTTGCGAAAGCTCCTTGAGTAATTTTATTTATCAATATATAAATCCACATTTTTAGATGTTATTTTTGTATGTCCTACTTTTATATACTTATTATCTTGAATACCTTCCACTTCTTCTATATTATGTCCTGTAGATAATGCCATTGCAATGTCAAAAATAGCTTTGGCTTGTGCCTTAGAATCACTTATTACAGTTCCAGCCATCTCCCCTTTTTTACAGAGTCCATAGCTTCTTTTATGCCATCTATTCCAACAACAAGTGGTTTTTGAGTAAATACATTATTAGCATTAATTGCATGTATTGCTCCCAGTGCCATTTCATCATTATTGCTAAATACAACTTCAATATTATCCCCAAATTCTTTAATCCATTGATTCATCTTAGTTATTCCTTGATCGCTTTGCCAATTTGCACTATCATCTGCCAACTTTTCTAATTCTATTCCTCTTTCGGTGATTGATTTTATACAGTATTCTGTTCTTATTAGAGAGTCCTGATGTCCTGGTTCACCTTCGAGCATAACATATTGAATTTTATTGTCTTTGTTTTTATCTATTAAAACCTTTTTAGATATCCATTCATCTACAATTATATCAGCTTGTAATCGTGCTGATTGTTCTGCTTGAGCACCTACATAATATAACTTATCCCATCTACTCATATCTTCTTCTACTGGTTCTCTATTAAAGAATATTATGGGTATATCGGCTGATTTTGATTTATCTATTATTGTTGATGCTGCTGTTCTATCAACTAAATTAACACATATAACATCATAATCTTGATTTATAAATCTATCTACTTGATTTCCTTGATTTATTGTGCTCCCCTTAGCATCAACAAAATCAAGTATAACTTTAGTTCTATCATTATTTTCATTTTCTTTTGCTATTTCCTCTAAACTTTTAGTAATCGTTGATATAAAAGTATCATCTTGTCTATATAGTGTTACCCCTATCTTTATCTCTTTCTTAGATTTAATATTACTATCTTCATTGCAGCCTATAATAAGAGTAGATATTAGAATTAAACTAAACATATTAATTAAATTTTTCCCCTTCTTCACCTTGACCTCCTATAAGCATTGAATTGTTTATCTAACAAATGGAAATAACATTCTTTGATTTTCTTTAGAATACATATTTCTACTATTTATTATTGTTGATGTTATTATGCTTCTATCTAATGTACTTTCTTCTATTTCTGATACAGAAGCTTTTACACTTAAGTACCCTACATTGAAATCATTTTGTATAGCAATTGAGTCTATTATTTTCTCTTCAATTAATGATATAATCAAGCTCGTACTACCTGTACCATATAGCTCAATATTAGATTTTCCATTAATATCATTCATAACATATTTTTTAACTCTTCCTATGCTTTCTAAAATATTGGGATCAAATGCAACTATCACATCAGTTTCTCTTTTCTCCATAATATCTCTCATCTTATTGTAAAGCTGAACTTCATCACTTGGAAGTTCTAAAAATTCATAGTTATTTTTACTATTACTTATTTCATCTATAAATCCTAAGTATCTTTCATTAATACTACTACAGCTTAAATCACTTTTAATTATAGAAATCTTCTTATCAGTATTCCCATTCTTTATAACTTCTTCTGCTAAACTTTGTCCTAGTTTATAATTATCACAAGATATATACGGTATATCTTGATCTGTTTCTATTCTTGATTCAAATAAAATTATTGGTAATTTTCTTCTTGAGCTTTCTATTATACTGACCATTTCTTGATAATCTGCTGGAGCTATTAATATTGCATCTGTTCCTGAATTAATCTCTCTTTCCATTAATTCCTTTTGTTCTTTTATACTATTTTCTTCTAGGAGAGTAAGAAATCTTATGTTTACATTCATTTCAGAGGCAGCTTGTTCCATTCCTTCTTTTATTATTCTCCATCCCTCGCTATTTCTTCCTCTTACTATCACTGAAATATCATATACCCTGACTTCTTTTTTTCTGCCTTCTTCTAAAAGTATTAAAAATGAGGATATAAGCATAATAAATAAAACTATAAAAATGAGTTTTTTCTTTATTCTCATTATTTCTCCTCCTTAATACTATAGTAATCAATACATGGCATATGAACGCTTATTGTAGTTCCTTCGTCTGGCTCACTATATACCTCTAATCCATAGTTTTCTCCAAAATATAATTTTATTCTCTCATGAACATTTCTTAATCCTATTCCTGACCCCTTCTTTTGGATATTACTTTCACCTATTAATAATTTATCTGCTACTTCTTGAGGCATGCCAAGCCCATTATCAATGATATCTATATATAAATCATTATTCTTTATATAAGCTTGTACCATTATATCTCCATCTCCACTCATATATTCCATACCATGATATATTGCATTTTCAATTAATGGCTGAATTATAAGTTTAATACTAGCAAGGTTCAAAGTATTTTCTTCTGCTTTAATATCATAAGTAAATTTATTTTTATATCTTATATTTTGTATTGTTAAATAATTTCTCGCATGTTCTAATTCATCTCTAACTGTTATTACATTTTTTCCTTTGCTCAAACTTATTCTAAAAAATCTTGCTAATGCTGTAACCATTATTATAGCGCCATCATAATTTTCATTTTCTATCATCCAAATAATAGAATCTAAAGTATTATACAAAAAATGAGGATTTATTTGTGCTTGTAATGCATTTAGTTCACTTTTTCTTTTTTCTTCCTGCTCATTCATTACATTTTTCATAAGTATATTCATTTGCTTTACCATAGATTTTATTGCTTTTCCAAGATGCTGTATTTCATAAGAGCCTTTTTCTGATATATTTAAGCTAACTACTCCATTTTCAAATTCATTAACTGATTTTTCTAACTCTTTTATGGGATTTGCTATACGTGATGATACAAACATATTAAGTGATATTAATATGAATATCCCAAAAAGCATTATAAATATAGCAAATATCCTAATTTGATAATAATCTTCTGTTATATTTGCCATTGGAGATATGGCTACTATTTTCCATCCTGTATATCCAACAGTTTTTACTGTTACCGATCTTTTATTTCCCTGAAAATTTTCAATATAATTTCCATCCTCATATTTTGCTGCTTCATAATTATTTTCTTTTATTAAATTGGAATATATCAGTTGTTGCCTTGGATGATATATTATTTCTCCATCCCTATCTATAAGATAAACATATGCATTTTTCCCCATATCAACATTTTTACATATTTGCTCTATTCCACTGAAATTCATATCTACTAAAAGTACTCCACCATTAATCTTTCCACTTTCAGTAAGTTCTACTGCTCTACTTAATGATACTACCCATGTATATTTATAATTAGGATCGTAAAATAAATTTTGTACATGTGGCGTAGAAAAATGTAAATTTTCTCTTCTGTTTATTGCACTTTTAAACCACTCATTTTCTCTTGGATCTATATTATTTTTTAATTGTTGTAATGGATATGAGGCTATTACCTCTCCATAATTTGAAAACAAACTTATACTTATAAGATAATCTTTATTTGCTTCATAAATTAAATCCATTTCCTTATCTATACTTTCAGTTGATAAATCAGTTTTCTTTATTGCTCTATAATATATAGTATCTGATATTTTCATCATTTTTCTTAAGTAAGCATCTAAATTTAAATTAACTTGTTCCAATATGGATTTATTATTTTTAGAAACCATTTCTTCTGTTGAATTAATAAATCTTAAATAAAGTGCTCCACCTACAACTATCATTCCAATAACAGCTACTATTGTAAAAGATATAGATATTATATATTTAAAACTTGCTTTCCTATAATAACCTATTATTTTCTTTTTAATAGAACCTAACATATTAACTCACTCAATTCTTTCTGTACCTTGATGGTGATATTCCAAATTGTTTTTTAAATACATAACTAAAATAATTTGCTTCCTGGTATCCAACTTTAGTTGCTATTATATAAGTTTTATCATCTGTAGTATTTAATAGCTTTACTGCTTCTTCTAACCGTACTGATGTTAAGTAATTTACAAAACTCATATCAGTTTCCTTTTTAAATATAGTAGAAAAATAGGTTGGACTTACATGTAATTTTGAGCAAAGCTTTTCTACTGACATTTCATAGTCATTATAATTATTTTTTATATAATCCTTAGCTTTTTCTACTAAAAGTTTTGATGAATTGATTCTTTCCTTTTTTATAAGCTCATTCAATTTTATAGATTTATCTATAAACCATAATCTTATTTCTTCTATTGAATCTAACTCATTTAAATATACATAGCAATTAAAGTTTTCTCCAAAGACCTCTTTAATTTCTATATTGTAAGTTTGAGTTAATTTTAATAACGAGGTCAATACTTCCATTATATATATTCTATATTTTACTAGTGGTACAAAAGATTCTTCTAATTTTCTAAATATATTTTCAACTACTTCTTTAATTTCTTCTTTTGTTGATAATTTTATTGCATTTAGAAACTTAATTTCTTCTTGTTCATCAAATTGTAATTGTATAGAATTATCTGGTTCCACATCTTCTATATATATAGTTTTTCCATTACCTAAAATAGGTCTGTAACTTAATGCACTTTGTGCAGTGCTATATGAAAATCTTATCTTTGATATGTCATCATATACCCTTCCTATCCCTGCTGATATTGTACTTCCGAAAGTACATTCAAATACTTTAATTACTTCATTTAATCCTTTTATAAATCTCATTATTTTATCTTTTTCATCAAATGTAGCTAAAACAACTACTTTATCTGAGTATGGGAAACTTATAAATTCGCAATAGTTTGCCATAATTTCATCTACTATATTTTTTATAGATATAGATATTAGTCCAACATCATTTTGCAAACTTTCTCCTTCTGAATCATAACTTATTGCACCATCTATTCCAATTAGTGATACAGATAAATATTTATTTATAAAATCTAATCCTAATTTTTTTTCATCTTCAACCCATTGTTCCTTAGTTATTCTTCCTTCTAAAGCTCCTACAAGAAATTGTTCTCTTATTACTGGAATACTTTCTAAGTAATGATTTTTTAATATTTCTACATTTCTTTTTGCATCATACTCTTTGTCCAGTTTTTCTTTTAATCTTTTTAAAACTTCTATAAGTTCAATAGAGTTAATGGGCTTTAAAACATATTCCACAACATTTATTTTAATTGCTTTATGGGCGTATTCTAAATCATCTGATCCAGAAAATATTATTATTTTAGTAGATGGCATTATATCTGTGATTCTTTTCCCTAATTCTAGACCATCCATAAATGGCATTTTAATATCTGTCATTATAACATCCGGATGAAGTTTTTCTGCCATTTCTAAAGCTTCTTGCCCATTTTCAGCATCTCCTACCACTTCAAAACCTTGTTCTGCCCAATTTATTTTTTTTATTACACCAAGCCTTATTTCTTCTTCGTCATCTACTATCATTAATTTATATAACCCCATAAACAACCTCCCAAATAATATATGTATAACCATAAATATGTACATTCAATTGTCTAAATACTCAAAATAATTATAGCACATTTTTATAATTATTTTTATGTAAATGTTTTAAATGCAAAAAAATAGGATAAGATTTCCTAAATCTTATCCTATTTTTATGATTAATATTTAAAATTTATACTAATACACCTATGATTAATGACAATGCTAATAATATAAATAACACTGCAAGAAACCTATCCATTGTTTTAACTGATACATCTAAGTTACCATATAAAGTATCTCTAACTGTTTTTTTGGGAACTTCTTCTTTAATATTTTCATTTACAGTTTCATTTTGCATTTAACATCATTCCCTTTTTGATTATTTTTTAGCTATATATTTTCTTACGTCTAATGAAACGGCTACTATTATTATTAAACCTCTTATTATATATTGCCAATAAGCATTTACTCCAATAAAGTTCAATCCATAGTTTATAACTTGTAGTAAAACTGTTCCAATAAGTACTCCTGGAATTGTTCCTATTCCACCAGTGAATGATACTCCACCAACAACGCAGGCTGAAATTGCATCTAATTCATAGTTAAACCCTGTACTTGTTGTTGTAGATCCAGCTCTTGCTGCTTCCAAGAAACCTGCTAATCCATAAAGTACACCTGATATTATAAATATAATCATTATGTTCTTAACTAAGTTTACACCTGAAACTGCTGCTGCTTCTGGATTACCACCTATAGCAAACATATTCTTACCAAGTTTAGTTTTATTCCATACAAACCACATTATTGCAGCTACAATTGCAAGATAAAATATTAAATATGGTATTTCTACACTACCTAATCTTAAATATCCATTAACAAATTTAGTATATCTTTCATCTAAATTAGCAACTGGTTGAGCTCCTAGTGGAGGCCTATCAATATACAAACATGATGCTCCATAAGCTATAAGTTGAGTACCTAAAGTAATAATAAATGCATGGACCTTCAATTTTGCAACACCAAATCCATTTATAGCCCCAAATATACCACCAATAACTATTGCTAAAAACATTGGTAATATTAATGGTAATGCTTTTAAATTAGGATACATTCTTGCAGCATATGTTGTTGATTGTAATAATGATGCTGATATTATAGCTGTAAAGCCTAATATACGTCCTGCTGATAGGTCTGTACCTTGAAGCACAATAAGTCCCGCTACTCCTAACGCAAGTATTCCACGAGTTGATGCTTGGCTTAAAATATTAGTAAGATTCTTTAATGAAAGGAATCCTGGTTCCTTTATAACAAAGAACACTATCATTATAAATAATACTATATACAATGCATAATTCAGTAAGAAATTTTGTAAGGACTCTTTATTTAATTTAACTTTGTTCATAAGTTACACCTCTATTCTAAATATATTTAGCAGCCATAGACATAATATCTTCTTGTGACAATTTGTCTGCATCACCTATTCCAGCTACTTTTCCATTTGACATTACAAGTATTCTATCGCATATTCCTAATAATTCAGGCATTTCAGAAGATACAACTATTACCCCTTTGCCTTTATTAGCTAAATCTATAATAAGTTGATAAATTTCATATTTAGCTCCAACATCTATGCCTCTTGTTGGTTCATCCAATAGTAGTATTTCTGGATTAGTTAAAAGCCATCTTCCTATTATTACTTTTTGTTGGTTTCCTCCTGATAAACTTCTAATCAAAGTTTTTTGACTAGGAGTTTTAACCTTCATACTATCTATTGTCCATTTAGTATCTTTAGTCATCTTTTTATTATCTAATACTCCATATTTACTATATCCATCTATATTAGCAATCATGGTATTAAATTTAATATCAAGTTGTCCAAATATACCTGTAGCTCTACGCTCCTCTGTTAATAGCGCAAATCCATTTTTTATAGCCTTACGTGAATCAGAATTCTCTACTTTTTTACCATGAAGAATTATTTCCCCATCACTATGTTTAGCTATTCCAAATACTGTTTCTAATAATTCAGTTCTTTTAGAGCCTACTAAACCTGCAATTCCAAGTATTTCTCCCTTTCTTAATTCAAATGATACTTCCTTAATTGAAGGTTGAAAAGCACCCGTTAAATTTTTCACTTCCAAAATAACATCTTGTGGTTTATTTGTCTTTGGTGGGAATCTATTAGTCAAATCACGTCCAACCATTAACTTAATTATTTTATCTGTTGTAAGATCCTTAGCCGAAAGTGTATCTATCCACTTACCATCGCGCATAATTGTTACATCATCTGATATTTGAAGAATTTCCTCCATTTTATGAGAAATATATATAATACCGCAGCCCTTATCTCTTAATTTATTTATAATTCTAAATAAGTGATTAACTTCTTCATTAGTTAATGATGATGTAGGTTCGTCTAACACTAAAATTTTCGCATTATATGAAACTGCCTTAGCTATTTCAACCATTTGTCTTTGGGAAACAGATAGTTTGGCCATCTTCATTTTTGGGTCAACATCTATTTCTAATTCATCTAATATTTTTTTAGTTTCTTCATACATTATTTTTTCGCTTACTATTCCAGCATTTCCTGGATATCTTCCAAGCCATATATTATCCATAACATTTCTTTGTAAAACTTGGTTTAATTCTTGGTGAACCATAGCAACGCCATTATCCATAGCTTGCTTTGGATTAGAAAACTTACTCTTTTCACCTTCTATTAAAATTTCTCCACTATCTTCAATATAAACTCCGAATAAACATTTCATTAAAGTAGATTTACCTGCTCCATTTTCTCCCATCAAAGCATGTACAGTTCCTGGTCTTACTTTCAATTGAACATTATCTAGCGCTTTAACCCCTGGAAATTCCTTACTTATATCCATCATCTCAAGAACATATTTTATATCTGCCATAACTTACTTCACCACTTTTCTATTATTTATTAAACTGCATAGTGAAAATACACTATGCAGTTTTTTTAATTCTATATGCTATATTATTTTTTAATATATTCTTGATATGGAATACGTACTGCAACTCCTGAGTCATCGAACTTATATGAAGTTCCATCTACAGCGCCTTTACCAGCTGCTAAATTCATTCCTGTTTCATATAATGCTTTAGCCATTCCTTCTGCATCTTGAAGAACTGATCCTAACATAAATCCTTTAGAAATTAAGTCTTGAGCTGCTGCTGTAGCATCAACACCTATAACTGGAATAGTTTTTGCTGCATCACCATTGTTATATCCTTGAGCTGTTAATGCTGCTATAGCCCCTTGAGCCATACCATCGTTATTAGCTATTACTGCTTCAATCTTATCACCAAATTTTGAGAACCATGCTTCTGTAGCATTTTGTGCTAACGCTTGATCCCAGTTACAAACTTGAAGTGCTAATTCTTCTGTTTTAACTCCCTTATCATTTAAAGTCGAAACTGAATATTGAGTTCTTGCAACTGCTTCTGGATTATCAGGTTCACCCTTTAACATTACATATTGTAATACTCCATCTCCATTTTTATCTATAGCTGCCTTATTACCTTCCCATGCTTTTGAAAGTATTTCTCCTTGCATAACTCCAGCTTCTTTTGCATTTGTCCCAACAAATATAGCTTTGTCATATGCTTTTATAGCATCTGCTGATGGCTCTCTGTTAAATAATACTACAGGTTTTTCAGCTGCTTTAATCTTATCGATTACTGTTGGAGCTGCTCCTGTATCAACTAAATTAACTAATAAAAGATCCACATCCTTTTGAAGTAATGTATCTATACTATCATTTTGAGTAGCTTGGTCACCTTTTCCATCATAGAAAGTAAACTCAACTTTATCTGAGTTTTCAGATTGTAATTTTTCTAAGTTTTGACGAACTGTTGAAATATAAGTATCATCGAATTTGTATAAACATACCCCAACCTTAACTTTATCTCCCTTTGATGTGTCTCCACCACTTGGAGATTCCGTCTTACCTCCACAGCCTACTAATGAAGCTGTAACCATAACTGTAGCCATTGCCATTGTAAGTAATTTTTTAACCTTTTTCATATTAACCCTCCACCTTTATAAAAATCGTTAACATTAAATTGATTTCGTTTACATTTATTATTATAAATTTATATGCTAATTACTTCCATACAAAAAACTTAACACTTCTATCGAAATTCTTAGATGTTGTTAATTGAAAAAATTTCTTTTTTATGATAGAATTTCTCGTTACTATTAAATAAATGAGGTGGTTGGTTTGAATAAAGAATACGTATTAAAATTCATTAAAGACTCTTGGAAGGCATTTCGCCCATTTTCACTAACCTTGGCAATAGGTTCTACAACTCTTGGAATTGCATCCGCATACAAAATGGGATTTATAAATTTAAATAGCTCTAGTGATATTATATTAATTTTGATTATAACTATTGCCGGTATACTAGCTCAATCCGGTGCTAATTTAGTAAATGATTATTTTGAAGGAAGTTTTAGATATTATAGACCTAGTGGAAGAAAAATAAAGTTTTTAGGAGTAGAAAGAACTTATTTTGATATATATGTTTTTCTTTGGGCCATGCTTTGCTTTGGGCTATCTTCTTTAAGTGGTTTATATCTTATTTACATAACTGATTTAAAAATGTTACTTATCGGTGTAGTTGGAATATTTTCTGCTTATGCATATACTGGTGAACCTTTTGTTTTTAAAAGAAAAGGACTTGGAGTGCCAATTTCCTTTATAACAATGGGGCCATTAATGGTTTTAGGTGCTTCTTATCCATTTACCCAATCTATAAGCTTATATCCAATATTGTTATCTTTACCTGCTTCTTTCATTATTCCCGCTTTAATGATAAGTAATGAGATGAGAGATTTTAAAAGAGATGCTAATTTAAGTCTTGGAACATTAAGCGTTAGAATTGGAAGCAAATATAGTAAGTATATTTATAGATTTTTAGTTTTTGGAGCTTATGTATTAACGCTACTATACGTAATAACAGGATTTTATCCTGCTATTTCATTATTAGTATTTATAACATTACCAATAGCTTTAAAAGCTCATAAATCTGTTTGTAACTTTGAAAAGCTTGGGATACCGTATACTAATAATTTGCATTGGACTTTTACCCTACTTTTAATCTTAACTTTATTTATTGGATAGATCCATTTTTAGAGTAATTATAAATTAAATATTTAATAATACATCTTTCTTCTACATATAATATTTAATATAGAAAGGAGATGTATTTTTTTATGAAAAAAGGACTAAAAATATTAATAGCTATAATTGTAGTTATTATTATAATTATATTCCCTATAATTTCTAGTTATAATAAATTAGTATCTTTAGAGCAACTTGTTAATATTTCTGAATCCAATATAGATACTCAATTGCAAAGAAGATCTGATTTAATACCTAATCTAGTTAATACAGTTAAGGGATATGCTACTCAAGAAAAAGATATTTTTACTGATATTGCCAATGCAAGAAGTAAACTTTCTGGAGCTTCAAATATATCTGAACAAGCAAATGCAGATAGTGAATTATCAGGTGCTCTTTCTCGATTACTTGTAGTAGTAGAAAATTATCCTGATTTAAAATCCAATCAAAACTTCAAAGATTTAAGTATTCAGTTAGAAGGAACAGAAAATAGAATAGCTGTTGCTAGGCAAGATTATAATACAGCTGTAACTAATTACAATACTAAGATGAGAAGATTTCCTACTAATATAATTTCTTCAATATTTAGATTCGAGGAAAAGCAACTTTATAAAGCAAGTGATAATGCTAGTGAAGTGCCTTCCGTTGATTTTTCTAGATAATTATGAATGTTATAAGTAAGTTAAAAAAAATATTATTATCTTCTCTTTTAATAATTTTTAGTTTTTCAATTTCAATTTCAGCACAAGTTAATTATCCTTCACCTACAAATTATAAGTATATAAATGATTATTCGAATATACTAAATTCAAATGAAATAGAAACAATTGTCTCTTTAGGAAAAGAGCTTGAAGATAAAACTGGAGCTCAATCTATTGTTGTAATTATAGATACTACAGATAATATTCCTATTGAGAATTACTCAATAAACCTATTTCGTTCTTGGGGAATAGGGCAAAAGGCTAAAGATAACGGTTTGTTAATTTTAGTTGCCATCAAGGATAGAAAGTGGAGAGTAGAAGTTGGAAGAGGTTTAGAAGGTGTAATACCAGATGCTTTAAGTAATAGAGTCATGGAGTCCTTAGCTACAGATGATTTTAAAAACGACAATTATGGTTCTGGAATAATAAAAAGCTATAGTACTTTTAATGACCTTATTGCAGAAGAATATGGTGTTACTTTAAGCAAATCACTAAATATAGAAATTCCTAAAGAATCTAATAGGCAAGATTCAAGTAATATTTTTGATGCCATACCTATTGGTATAATACTAGTGCTTCTTATACTTGATATAATTTTTAATCGTGGAAGAATAATAAGAACAATTTTTAAAGTTCTTTTTTGGAGTAGTTTCTTCGGAAGACGCGGTGGTCCTGGAGGCAGAGGCTCCGGTGGCGGTGGCGGATTTGGAGGCTTCGGCGGCTCTGGCGGTGGATTCGGTGGATTTGGCGGTGGCTCTTCAAATGGCGGAGGTTCTTCTGGAAGTTGGTAATTTGTAAATATTCATTTAAACTTATAAATTTACATAAAAAGGAGCTGTTTTAATAACAACTCCTTTTTAGCTTTAGCTTATTTATATTTCTACAACAAAGAAACCTATTTCATATAATCCTTTGTTTCAGTATTTAATCCTTTTTTTCTTAATTTACTTTCTATAAAATACTTTACTATAGAATAAAAAATTGCAAATAATGGCACTCCTATTATCATTCCTATTATTCCCAATAACTTCCCTGCAACTAATATAGAAAATAATATCCAGAATGCTGATATTCCTATTGAGTCTCCTAAAATCTTTGGTCCTATTACATTACCATCTAATTGTTGTATAAATAAAATTATTACTAAAAACCATATGGCTTTAACTGGTGATATAAATAAAATTATTATAAAAGACGGAATTGCTCCTATAAAGGGACCAAAAAAAGGTATAACATTAGTTATACAAACTATTGCTGATACTAATATTGTATATGGAATTGAAAATATAGTTAATACTATAAATGTCAATATCCCTATTATTAAAGAATCAATTATTTTCCCTACTATAAATCTTCCAAAAGTATAATTACTTCTATGCGCTAATTCAATAATCCCATCAGCATATTCTTTTGAGAATAATCCATAAGTAATTTTTTTGCTTAATGCACATAACTTTTCTTTATCTATTAATAAATAAACTGATACTATTATTCCTAAAACCACATTCCATATACTTGAAAGAATATCAGCTAAAAAGCCACCAAATGCAGGAATTAAATTGGTTGCAAACTTAATTATGTAGTTTACTAAATTATTAAAGTTGTCTAACAACATTTGTGAGTATCGCTCTTCTATATTTAATTTCAATATTGTTTCATTTGCAAATTTTGTAGAGTTCATTATATATGTTGGAATATTATTTACTAATCCTATAACACTATCTATAAGCTGAGGTAATAAAAATTTTATAAACATACTAATTATAAAAAAAGCTGTTATATATGAAAATATTATTGCTAACCCTCTTTTTGACTTTATCTTTAATTTCTTTACATATTTCATTTCAAAAACTATTTTTTCATAAAAGTTTAATAAAAAATTTATTATATATGCAATTGAGAATCCAATTATAAACGGTTGCATTATAATAATTATTGAATCTAGTTTATCTGTAAATATAGTAACCTGGGATATTGCTAAATAAAATAATATTACTAAAATTGCAACTATAAATGAATAAGTGGCTATTGTTGTATATTTACTATTCCAATTTACTTTCATTTTATACCTCTTCCTATTATATATTTTAATTTATAATCTATATAATTATTATGCTATAAGATTAAAACTTAATAAACCTATTTATAAAATATTAAATTTAAAAA
>NZ_ASRV01000036.1 GCF_000401215.1 Clostridium sartagoforme AAU1
TTTATATTACAAAAAAAGATTGTCTTAAACTAATTTAGACAATCTTTTTTAAATGAATAATAGTAAACTTATTGACATTACTATCATTCCTAAAATTAATCCATATATTGATAAATGATGCTCTCCATATTCTTTAGCAGCAGGTAATAATTCATCTAATGAAATAAACACCATTATACCAGCTACCATAGCAAAAATTATTCCGAATGTTAAATCATTAAAATAATTTCTTAGAAACACGTAGCCTACAATTGCTCCAACCGGTTCTGACATTCCTGATAAAAAGGAATATATAAAAGCTTTTTTCTTATCACCTGTTGCATAATAAATTGGAACTGAAACTGATATTCCTTCTGGTATATTATGAATTGCTATTGCTACTGCTATAGGGATTGCTATTTTAATATCTCCTAAAGCTGATACAAAAGTAGCTAATCCTTCTGGAAAGTTATGAATTGCTATTGCTAATGCAGTAAAAACTCCTGTTCTTAATAAACCACTAGCACTCTTATCCTCACTATTTTCTGAAGGAATTAACTTAACTTCATGTGGATTTTCTCCACTAGGTACAAATTTATCAATTATTGCAATTAAGAACATTCCTGCAAAAAATGAACCTACTGTTAAATAATTTCCTGTTCTTTCTCCTAATGCTGATATTAATGAATCCTTAGCTTTAGAAAATATTTCAATCATAGACACATATATCATAACTCCTGCTGAGAAACCTAAACTTATGGATAAAAACTTCTTATTTGTTCCTTTTGCTAAAAAGGCTATTAAACTTCCTATACCAGTTGCAAGTCCAGCAAACAATGTTATTAAGAAAGCTATAGTTACATTACTCATATTTTTATCCTCCTTACTATATTTGTTTATATACTTATCTTATACTAATTGATAATTTTTTTCAATTGAAATCAGAACTATCTTCTATAGTTTTTATTATTTTTTTATTCACAATTTTTACAATAATATATATTATTCCCATGTATATTAATGATAATAATTCTAGATTTATAAAATAATTATATCCACTTCCTATATCTTCAAGAATAGTTCCTCTAGCAGCTAGATTTGAATTGAAAGTTACAAAAAAGTAATCTGTATTGAATATATGATTGAATACTCCCATTGTTATACCTATTATTTGAAGCATGATATATACCTTTAATACTTCTTTTTCATTTAGGAAATATTTATGTATTATAAGAAAATATAACGGAATTACTATTATGGAAATATGAGATACCATAAATTGATAGTATTTAAAATATCTACTTGATAATGATGTATCCATAGATAATAAACTTCCAATTCCTCCTATTAATCCATAACAAAGTGTAAAATTATATATTTTTTTATTCTTGTTAATACCAAGAATTATGCATAATATATTTGATATATAACAAAGATGTAATGGTAAGTTTTCTAACTCTATCCCTATAATCATCCAATTTACTAAATAATAAGATATAAAGAATACTCCTGATACAGATGTTAATATATATCTTATTATTTTTTCTGCTCTACTATTTATTCTTATTCTATCTCTATATATTAATAATAATCCTATTATTAGTATCATTATTATTAAAGGAATGATTTGTTCAAAAATATTCATTCTATAGCTATCATATGCTCTTTTAAATACAAAAAAATTTTTCATACTCTTTCTCCCCTTTATATAGAGTATGAATTTATTAATAAAATAATTCTTAATGGGGCTGCCTATTCGACAGCCCCAATATAATTTTATTTTTAGGTTACTGATCTCCAGCAACCATTTCTAGTACAACTATTATTACTTAGGTTATTAGTTCTTTGCCTAGCATTATTTAAACAATTCAATATTTCCCTATAAGCATTTTCATATCCTTGTCTAAGACCATTTTGGAATCCTACTCTAACACCTCTTTGATATCCTACCCTGCAACCATTTTGATATCCTTTTTGATATCCAGCTCTATATCCTGCATTATATCCCTGTCTATACCCTCTTTCATAACTAGCTCTTGCTAATTCTTGAGCTCTAGCAATTCCTCTTGCATAGCCTTCTCTAAAACCTTCTCTTCGTCCTTGTTGCCTTCCACACTCATATCCCTTTATATATCCTTTTTCTAAACCTGCTCTTAATCCTCTTTCATACCATTTACGACAATCAATTATTCCATTATTATCGCCACATCCTATGTCATTTATGTCATTATTATCATTGCATCCGCAAGAACTTTGATTTCTAGTAGATTCTTCAACAAAACTATTATCTTGAAAAATATTATTTTTATTCAATTCTTCAATATCATTCATCAAATTATTTTCTTCTCCAAATCCTGAAGAATTATTTTCGGTGAAATTAACATCTTTAAAAGAACTTGTTTCATCTTGCTGAATTCTTTTTAGAATTTCTTCGAAATCTTTAGTACCGAATTCATAATTTGTTTCCATCTTTTTTATCTCCTTGTTATAAATGTTTATAATACATAATATATGAATCTTTTATACCTTTTGTTAATGCTTTATAAAAGTTTTTATCTCTTTAGTAATTATGATGTAAATTTATTTATTCATTTAGTAATGAATTTACTTCTCTAACCAATCTCTTTACTCTATCAGGTAATTTTGATATAGCTTTTTCTCTCTTTTTTTCATCCTCTATTTGAGCTATTCTCATAACTTCTTGCTGTACTCCAGGAATACTATTAAACTCTGATACTATCCTATTAAATCGTTCTGCAAATCTAGGATCTTGCATCTTTGCTTGAAGTCTCATAATTAAGTTATAACTATTCATGATTAAATTACTCCCACAATTATTTTACTTTATACTATTCATAATTATTTTTATTTGTTACCTTAAACTTTAACCAAAAAAAGAAGTCAGCATAGTAACAACTAAACTGACTTCTTTTTATATTAAAATTTTAAATTTGAAACTTGTTTAAACATATCTATCTCTGTTTGAGATTCTACTTCACTTAAACTTTCATTCCATTCTTTATCAAATTTAATTTTATATATTTCTATATGTGATTTATCCTTTACAGGTGCCATAGCTACATATTCATTTCCACATATTAATTTTTGTTCTAATATTTCATAATCAACTTTATTTCCATTTTCATCATTGAAAGACATTATCTTTTGATTCATATATATACACTCCTTTATTTTACTAAACTTATTTTGCTTTAATAGAATAAATTTATACATATATATTAAAAATATCTTTAACTAATCTTTAATAAGTATTCTTGCATTGATTTTATTTGTTCTGCATATTCATCTGATACTGCTATTAAACTTTTCTTTAAGTGCTCATGTATATCA
>NZ_ASRV01000037.1 GCF_000401215.1 Clostridium sartagoforme AAU1
TTTAATAGCTGTTTTTAATATTTCTTTATCAGTATCTATATTCATTTCTTTAAAGCTATTAAATAGTTCTAAAAACTTTCCCCATAAGCCTTCATCATATGGAACCTTAGATCCTAATTCTTCAATTTCTTTTACTATTAAATCTTTATTTTTTTGAACTGTTATCAATACCTTATCTAGAAGTTCTATAACTTTATAATCAACAGCTTTTTCTTTTAATTTTGCTATTTCATTTTCTCCCATTATAATTCCTTCTAATTCTTTATTAAGCACTTTTATATTTTCATCATGCATAATATCACTCTCCTTTATATTAGTTTAATAATATAAAGATTTATTATACATTAAAATCTATGCTACATTTCTATTCTTTGTTATTTTCTTCAGCTCTATTTTTAAGTTTATTATTTATAATCAAATGAATTTTATCTATTCTTCTATCATCTAATTTAACTAGCTTTAAAGTTATATTATCAAATTTTACTTCGCAATTTTTTGTGTTAGTTGGAATTTCTCCAAGTTTTTCAATAAAAAGTCCTGCTATTGTATCAGCTACCTCTGATTCTAATTCTATATCCAAATAATCACTTATATCTGATAATGTCATTAATCCACTAACTATATAATTTTCATCATCTATTTTTTCTATATCTAAATTATCATCATACTCATCTAGGATTTCACCCATTACTTCTTCTATAATGTCTTCCATTGTTACTATTCCTGAAAAACCACCATATTCATCTATTAAAATAGCTATATAAGCTTTCTTATCTTTTAATTCTTTAAATAAATCGTCTATGCTTTTTGTTTCTATAAAGAAACATGGATCTTTTATTAGCTCTCTTATTTTTACATTATCTATTCCCTTTTCAACTATATTTGCAAATAAATCTTTCATATGCAATATACCTATAATATTATCTACTTCATCTTCATAAACAGGTATTCTTGAAAAATTTTCATCTAAAATTTCTTTTATACAATCTCTAATATTTTCATTAACATCTAACAAAAATGTTTCTGTTCTTGGGGTCATTATTTTTTTAGCTGCTGTATCATCAAATTCTATTATTCCATCAATCATTTCTCTTTCTGCTTGATTTATTGCACCATTTTCCTCTCCTATTTCTATAAGACTTCTAATTTCTTCTCTTGATATTTGTTCTTCTATTCCTTCTGTTTTAAATCCAAATATCTTAAGTATTAGGTTTGTTGAAAATGATAAAAACCATACAAATGGTTTAGTTACTTTTGATATAAATAATATTATTTTTATAGAAAACATTGCAACCTTTTCTGAATTTTGAAGTGCTATTCTTTTAGGCACTAATTCTCCAAGAACTAGTGTTAAATATGAAATAGCTAAAGTGGTTAAAACTAATGCAATACTTTCACTATAAGGAATATTAATATTTTTTAATACATTTGCAAATCCACCTGAAATTGATGTTGCTGCTGATGCTGATGCAAAGAAACCTGCAAATGTAATTCCTACCTGTATTGTAGATAAGAAATTATTGGGTTCTTTAAGTATATCTCTTAATAATATCGCTTTTTTATTTCCTTCTTCTGCTAATATGTTTATTTTTGTTTTATTTAATGATACTATTGCCATTTCCGCTGATGCAAAAAACGCATTAACCATTACCAATATTAAAATTAAAATAAAACTACTCCCGGGACTTCCTTCCATTTATTCATTCTCCTTAAATTAAAATATAGTGAACTAATTTTACCATATATATGTTTGTTCTATCAAATACTTATTTATAACACAAAAGATTAAATAGTCTCAATTTTTCAAATTATTATGAAATACTTGTATATATTAAGCTATATCTTTTAAAAACTAATAATTATTATTTATATCTATATTAAAAAGTGGACATATGTAAATGTGCTTATTGCTCGCTTCGCTCCAAGTCAATATAAACTTACATACGTCCACTAAAAACTGAAGGAAGTAAATTATAAATAGTTATCAACATGATAAACTTTTTATAATTTCTTAAAGAGTTAAAAGAGGCGTATTAAAACGCCCCTTACTTAATAATCTAAAATTAATTTTCTTCACCTATAGCTTCTTTTAATGTATGCCATGCAAGAACAGCACATTTTACCCTAGCTGGCATATTTGATATATTTTTTAAAACTATAGCATCTTCTAATGCTTCAAGCTCTTCTTCATCACTTATTTCTCGCTTTATCATTCCAATAAATGTTTCTACAAGTTTTAAAGCTTCTTCTTTGTTCTTACCTTTAATAAGATCTATCATCATTGAAGTTGATGCTTGAGATATCGCACAGCCTTGACCAGTAAAAGCCAAGTCTTCTATTATATCTTTATTCATTTTTAATTCTAATGTTATTTCATCCCCACAACTTGGATTATGACCCTTTTCAGATAAATCTGGATTGTCTAGCTTTCTTCTATTATGTCTTGAAGTACTGTGCTCCATTATAAGCTCTGTATATATAGCATTTAAATCCATTAACATTACCTCCATTTTGAAAACATATCATATGTTTGTTTTACTGCTTCTATTAATCTGTCAACATCTTCTCTTGTATTATAGAAATATATACTTGCTCTAGATGTTGCATTTATTCCCATATATCTCATTAGAGGTTGTGCACAGTGATTACCTGCTCTTATACAAACTCCAAAAGTGTCAAATATTGAAGCTACATCATGTGGGTGAACCCCTTCTATTTCAAAAGATAAAACTCCACCTCTTTTTTCAATATCTTTAGGTCCATATATTTTCACATATTCAAGTTTACTCATTTCTTTATATGCATAAGTCATTAGTTCTTTTTCAATTTTTTCTATGTTCTCCATACCTATTCCATTTAAGTAATCTATTGCTTTTGATAACCCTACTGCAGCCTCGACATTTTGAGTTCCTGCTTCAAATTTATATGGTAATACATTAAAAGTAGTTTCTTGTTCATATACATACTCTACCATATCCCCACCAAACATTAAAGGTGGCATTTTTTCTAGTAATTCTTTCTTGCCATATAGTATCCCTATGCCCATAGGTGCTAATAGCTTATGTCCTGCAATTACTAAAAAGTCTGCATTTATATCTCTAACATCTACTTTTATATGTGGAACGCTTTGTGCTCCATCAACTATAACTACAGCTCCTTTTGAATGAGCATATTCCGCTATTTCTTTTACAGGGTTTATTGTTCCTAAAGCATTAGATACATGTGTTATACTTACAATCTTTGTTTTTTCAGTAATTTTACTTTTTACCTCTTCTTCTGTAAGTTCACCATTTTCATCAGTATACATATATTTAAGAATTGCACCTTTAGCCTTTGCTACTTGTTGCCATGGAATTAAATTTGAGTGATGTTCTGCAATTGAAATTACTATTTCATCACCTTCATTTATATAAGTCATTCCATATGACATTGCTAAAAGATTAAATGATTCAGTTGCATTTTTAGTGAAAATTATTTCCTCTCTATATTTTGCATTTATAAACTTTTTAACCTTTTCTCTTGCTTCATCATAAGCTTCCGTTGCGAGTACACTCAATTCATAAGCTCCTCTATGAGGATTTGCATTAGATTGTTCATAATAATCTTTTATAGAATTTATAACAGAATTAGGTTTTTGTGTTGTTGCAGCGCTATCTAAATAAACTATTCTTTTCCCATTTTTTTCTTTATTTAATGTAGGAAAATCCTTCAAAAAATCTATATTATTCATTATCTAAACATTCCTTTATGGAAGCTAAAATTGCTTCTCTTATATTTTCATTATCTATTTTATCTATTATTGGATTAAAAGCTCCTTCTATAATTATTCTTCTAGCATCATTATAGTTTAAGCCTCTGCTCATTAAATAGAATAGTTTTGCTTCATCTATTTTACCTGAAGCTGCTGCGTGTTCTCCAGATACATCATCTTCTTCACAAAGTAGTAATGGAAGTGCTTTTGCTCTTACTTTAGGAGATAGTATCATACAATATTCATCTTCTACTCCAACACTTCTTGTAGTTCCTCTTTTGAAATCAAGAGTTCCTCTAAATATTTTGCTTGCTTCTCCCTTTAGTGCTCCTTTAGTTGTTATCTCTGACTTACTTCTTCTTCCCTTATGAGTCATAACATAATTCATATCTATGACTTTTTTATCTCCACCTAAGTATATTGAACTAAGTGTTGACTGTGAATTATCTTCAAGTAAATCACCATGATAATTTGTTATACTGTTTTTCCCACCTAAATCTATTGAAACAAAATCAACCTTACCATTATATCCAACATCAGAAAGGTTTGAATCTAAATTCATGGTATTTTTATTTAATAAATTCACTTTAACAACTTGAATGTTACTATTGTCTTTACTAAATATCTTACAGACACCATTATGATATCCTTCACTATCATCTAATGAATTATATTTTATAATTACTTTTGCATTTGAATTTTCTCCTGCCACTATTAAAATATTATCTACTAAAGTGCTATTTTCCTTATCCATATTGAATTCTATAAGTATTGGCTCTTCTACATTAGCATTTTTATCTATATTTATTATATATCCCTTATTAAAATGAAGTTCTCCTTGCTTAACTATTTCATCTGAAACTCCATAAATAAATTTCTTATTTAATGGAAATACATTCCCCTTATTAAGTCTTTCTATTGTAACTCCTTGTAAATCATTACCAGTTATTTCATCATTATTAAAGTTTCCTATTTCAGGAGCTTTATAATCTTTCAATGTTACATCATTAACATTTAACCAGCTTTTAGTTCTTACAGGAGTCTTATTTAAATTATTGAAATTTAAATTACTATTCATTATCCAATGCTCCCTTCTAGTTCAAGCTTAATTAAATTATTCATTTCTACTGCATATTCTAGTGGTAATTCCTTTGATATAGGTTCAACGAATCCTCTTACTATCATTGATTTAGCTTCTTCTTCACTTATTCCTCTACTCATTAGATAGAATATAGCTTCATCACTAATTTTACCTATTTTAGCTTCATGTCCTATTTCAACATCATCATTCATTAAATCTATAACTGGTATAGTATCAGATTTAGATAAATTATCTAGCATCAATGATTCACAAGATACTACTGATTTAGAGTTATAAGCATTTGAGCTTACCTTTACAACACCTCTATAAGTAGCAGCCCCTCCATTTTTAGATATTGATTTTGAATTTATTGTTGAAGAAGTATTTGGTGCTGCATGTATTACTTTTGCTCCAGTATCTAAGTTTTGGCCTTTTCCAGCAAAAGATACTCCTGTAAATTCTGCTCTTGCACCTTCTCCTTTTAAAATACTCATAGGATAAAGCATTGATATATGTGATCCAAATGATCCTGATATCCACTCTATTCTTGCATTTTTTTCAACTATTGCTCTTTTTGTATTTAAGTTAAGCATATTCTTTGACCAGTTTTCTATTGTACTGTATCTAAGTGTTGCTCCCTCTTTTACAAATAATTCAACACAGCCTGCATGTAAATTTGTCATATTGTGCTTAGGGGCTGAACAGCCTTCTATAAAATGAAGCTTAGCTCCCTCTTCAACAATTATTAATGTATGTTCAAATTGTCCTGCACCTGGTGAGTTTAATCTAAAGTAAGATTGTAGTGGAATATCTACATTTACTCCTTTTGGTACATATACAAATGATCCGCCAGACCAAACAGCTCCATGTAATGCTGCAAATTTGTGGTCACTTGGTGTAACACATTTCATAAAGTATTCTCTAACTATATCTTCATGTTCCTTAATTGCTGTCTCCATATCTGTATAAATTACGCCTTGTTTAACAAGATCTTCTCTTATACTATGATAAACAACCTCTGAATCATATTGTGCTCCAACACCCGCTAATGATTTCTTTTCTGCTTCTGGTATTCCTAATAAATCAAAAGTTTTTTTAATATCTTCAGGAACTTCATCCCAACTTTCATGAAGTTTTGATTTTGGCTTAACATAAGTAACTATATTATCCATATCTAGTTCATCTAATGACGGTCCCCATGTTGGAAGTTTAATTTTATTATATACCTCAAGAGATTTTAATCTAAATTCTTTCATCCATTCTGGTTCATTTTTTTCTTTTGAAATGGTTTCTACGATTTCCTTTGTTAAACCCTTATCTGCTTTAAAATCAAATGTATCTTCATTTTTAACATCGTAGATTCCTCTATCCATATCTTCTACGTAGGTCTTATTCTTTATTTCCAAAGTGCTCACCTCCACACTATACTGATGCTTCTATCTTAAAAGCTTCATATCCATCTTTTTCAATTTCTTTAGCTAAAGATGCATCTCCAGTTTTAACTATTTTCCCATTAACTAAAACATGAACATAATCAGCTTCTAAATTTTCAAGTATCTTAGTATTGTGAGTTATTATTAAAACTCCGTTATTTTCATTTGCAAACATCTTTATACCTTGAGAAACTACTCTTATTGCATCTACATCTAGTCCTGAGTCAGTTTCATCTAATATTGCAAGCTTAGGGCTTAACATAAGCATTTGTAATATTTCGTTCTTTTTCTTTTCTCCACCAGAAAAACCCACATTTAAATATCTCTTTGAATATTCATTATCAATTTTTAATTCTTTCATATTATTCTTTAAATCTTTATCAAACTTTAAGAACTTAATTAATTGACCATCCTTAGCTATTTTTGCGCTTCTTATAAAATTTTCTACAGTTATACCTGGTACTTCTTCTGGATGTTGGAAGGATAAGAATAAGCCTTTTTTTGCTCTTTCATCAGTTTTTAATTCTGTTATATCTTCACCTTCAAATGTAATCTCACCTTCAACTTGTTTATATTTTGGATGAGCCATTAATGTATTAGCTAATGTTGACTTTCCTGCACCATTTGGTCCCATTATTACGTGAATTTCACCTTTATTTATTTTTAAGTTCAATCCCTTTAAAATTTCTTTGCCTTCTACTGCTGTTTTTAACCCATCTATATTTAATAAAACATCACTCATATTTACATCTCCTTAACGTGTTTTATGTGAATTTAAATCAATTCCTATTATTTCAGTCTGAATTAATTATATCATACTAAATAGCTCTGATTTAATCAAATTATATTTTTTTTAATTTTACCTATATGACATGATTATTTGCCAATAACTTTTATTAGCTTTACATTTCTACTTTTATTTTATTTTTATGCAAAAAATAAGGCTATTCAAAGGAATAAGCCTTTTTTTACATAATTTAACATATATTTTATAATTCTTTTGCTAATACATATCTTCTTAAGCCACCATATTTGATTTTTTCTTTTTCGATTTTATAGCCTAATTTTTCAAAAGTATTAACACTATATTTATTATATGGGGAAGCTGTTGAAGTTAATAGTTTAACTTTTTCATTTTTAGCTATATCCTCTATTTTTTCGCAAAGTATTCGTTGAAGTCCATTTCCTCTATAATCACTTCTAACTACCGTTGACTCAACTTGACCAACTTTAAGTAAGTTCTCACCTTCTAAATCTAAATCATACCCATAATTACCTTTATCATATCCCTTTTTTATATAAACGGCCATAGCAATTAATTCTTCTTCTTCATTTAAATAACCAATTATTTTTGCACCTTTTTGAAAATATTCTATAAATTCCTCTCTCTCTGTAGGGGCATATAATTGTTTGTCATCTAAATCTTGCATTATAATTTCTTGTAACTCTATTATTTGATCTATATAGCTTAAATCAAGCTCTTTGTATTTAGCATTAACTATATTTCCATTTTTATTTTTTAACCTTAGTATATCTATCATTTTACATCCCTCCTTATGTTTTATATAATATCATATTTCATTTACAATATTATTGTTAATAATAAAAGGAGATTAGTTTTATTTTTAACCTATTAATAAATACTATTTTTAATTCTTTAATTATTTTTTTAATTAATCACTTAAAAATTTAAATATTTTTTCTAAGTAAGGTATTAATATATCATCATTTTCTAAATAGAGTTCGTGCTTTCCATTTTCAAATCTAACAAGCTCACAACTTTTACACTTTCTTGAAAATTTATTTTCTCCTCTTGCACCTACTAAAGAATCTTTTCCTGCTTGAAAAATCAAAACTGGTATATCAATTTTTTCTAAATTTTCTCTTTTAAATATATATTTAAAAGATTTTAATGATTCATAAAGCCACCTAAATGAACCTCCACCTCTTTGTATCTTCTCATTGCTTATTATTTCTCTATAATATACGTTATATCTAAATTCATTTGATGTTGAAGCTAAAATAAAATCGTAAGTACTTTCAAATGGCATATTTCCAAATATAAATTCATCACCTTTACCTAATAATATGCTTACTTTAGCTATAATTCTCGCTATAAAATTAGGGATGTTTCCTATTGCTATTTCTAACATCGGACAAGATAAAATAGCTTTTTTGAAGCTTCCTGGATACTTTTCTAAAAACATCACCCCTATTGTACCTCCCATAGAGTGAGAATATAAATATATCTTATCAGTATTTTTAATTACTATCTTATCTATAAATACTTTAAAATCATTTACATAATAATTGAAATCTTCTATGTTTATTTGGCTTTCATGTTTTTTGCCTAATCTACCTGAACGTCCATGACCTCTATGTTCCATTATAAATACTGAATAACCTTCTTTTATAAAATAATATATTATCTCTCTATACTTTTCTATACACTCTGTAAAGCCGTGGGATATAACTATTTTTCCTATTTGATTTTTAGCTTTATACTTTTCATAATATATTTTTATATCATTTTCTCCCTTAAAATATCCTGACTCTTTTATATAAGAAAGTCTTTTTTTTACTTCATCTACTATATCTTCATCCATTCCAAAATTATAGAAATATTCTCTATTACTCTTTATACTTTTGTATTTCATATTAAGCACTCCTATACACAGTTAGTCCTTAATATTTTGTCTCTTTTATGAAATTTTATTTAAAAAGTAGAGATATGTATGTTTCCTTATTGAATAAATTCAATTCAGATCAACGTAACTTTACGCATATCAACTATAAATCTTAATAAAGTAATTAGGGAATGCCACAGACATCCCCTTAATTTAGATTATAAAAATTGTACGTCATCATCTATTAGTTAGCTTAATATAAAGCTTTGTATTGCCAGAAGTGCTTTAACATCTATATTTTCATTTGACTTTAAAAGTTCTTTTGCCTCTTCTTTAGAAATCAGTATAGCTTCTATATCCTCATCTGCTTCTAGATTTTCCTTGGAAATAATACCATCGCAAGTACATGAAACAAGTGCTACAGATTCATCCGTCATCCCTACTGAAACATATACTTTTTCTTTTGTTCTATTATAATCTATATTTACTAAATCTAGTCCTGTTTCTTCTTTTAATTCTCTTTTAGTTGCTTCTTCAAATCCCTCATTATTATCAACAAGTCCAGCTGGTAATTCTATTACATAATCATTTATAGGAACTCTAAATTGCCTTATTATTACTAATTTATCTTCTTTAATATGCTTAGCTATTATTACTACTGCATCAATTTTATCTTCTGTACCATGAAAAAACTTATTATTTATAGTATCTAAATCTTTTCTAGATGCTATAGTCCAATTTCTTAAAACTCCGTATTTGTTTGTATACTCTGCATTGTATAATTTTAAATATTTAGTATCTGCTAATAATTTTATATTCTCTAACTTTACTTTGCTCATTTTCTCAACTTCCTTACCTTTATATATATGTTTCAATTAATAATCTGAATTATTACAGTGTTATAATTCATTATATATATTTTTCTTTTATTTTACAAATAATTTAACCTTTATCACTAGTATTCTTATTCTTATTCATTTAAAATTATAATATAACTTTAAACAATGGAGGATTTTAAAATTTGAAAAATATAAGTAACAAGCTTAAACAGAATATTCTACTTGGAACATATTTAATAGCTCTTTATTTCATTCTTTTAAATATTAAATCTGTACTTAGTACTTTTGGGAGCATTATAGGTATACTTAAGCCATTTATTATTGCCTTTTGTATGGCTTTTATTTTAAACTTACCTATGACTTTCTTTGAAAATAAAGTGTTCAACTTATTAGATAATCAAAAATCAGGTTACGCAAGAAAATTAAAGAGACCATTATCTATTCTAGCAACCTTTATTACTGTTATAGGCCTTGTAATAGCACTAGCTTTATTTGTTATTCCTGAGCTTATATCAAGCATTTCTACACTTTTAAATGCTGTACCTGATTATGTAAGATCTTTTGAGAAACTAATAAATCAATATATATCATCAACAGAAATATTACAAAATGCATACGATACTTTAATGACAACTTGGAAGGAATTATTAAAAATAGTTGGTGGTTTATTAACAACTTCTCTAACAAGTATCTTAACTACAACTATCTCTATTACCAGTGGTGTTGTAAATTTTGTTCTTTCAATAGTTTTAACTATTTATATGCTTGCTAGTAAAGAAACCTTATTATATCACTCAAAAAAAATATTATATGCATTTGTATTTAAGCCATTAGCTGATAAGATAATTAGAGTTATTAGACTTTCTAATACTACTTTTTCTAAATTTATAACAGGCCAATGCATTGAAGCTGTTATACTTGGAATTCTATGCTTTATAGGTATGAATATTTTTTCTATGCCTTACTCCTTATTAGTTAGTGTTCTTATTGGAGTTACAGCATTAATTCCTGTTTTTGGTGCATTTATTGGCACAATTCCTTCTGTATTTCTAATTCTTCTAATAAATCCAATGCAAGCATTATGGTTTATCGTGTTCATATTATGTTTGCAACAATTTGAGGGAAATGTTATATATCCTAAAGTTGTGGGAAATTCTGTTGGACTTCCAGCAATTTGGGTTATGTTAGCCATGTTAGTTGGTGGTAGTACCCTTGGCTTAATTGGTATGCTAATTGGAATACCAGTATTTAGTGTGGCTTACCAACTTATAAGAGAGTACACAAATAAACGATTAGATTCAAAACAAATCAATTTATAATAAAAAAAATTAGACATATATAATGTTTCTTATAACTTACTTTCGATACAAGTAACTTAAACTTATATATGTCCAATTTAAAACTTAAGGAACAATAATAATAACTTATTTTACAAAATATTATATATTGTTCCTTGCCTTTTTTATATATTATCTATTTCATTTAATATTTCATCACATATTTTATGAGTCTTTATAGCATCTTCTATTGTTGGATTAGGCTGAATTCCTAGTCTCGCCGCATTAATAAATTCGTTTATTATACTTTCAAATCCTCTTCTATATAATATACTATCCCAATCTTTAAACGTTTTATTTTCTTCCATATTATTTATAAGTATCTTTGAATTCATTAAATTTCTAACTATTACCTTTTTTCCACATGAAGTGTACTCTAATTCTTCTTCATTTGCTCCACCATCTCTATTCATCATTGCTATACATGTAGTATTTTTATTTGTCATTGTAACAACAAGATTATAAATCAATTCATTTTTCTTTAATCCATTTACAATTATATTTTCTATATCGTCATCCATTAAAAATCTTAAAGTATCTATAACATGGATAAAATCATCTAAAACAAATACTTCAGGTGACTTGGGACTATTTACTCTATTTTTTTCTAATTTAATAACTGAAGGAGTTCCATAATTTTTAAGATCAGAATACATTGGTGCAAATCTTCTATTAAAACCTACCATTAATATCTTATTAACATCTTTAGCTAATTTACATATCCTTAAACTCTCTTCATAATTATAGCTTATTGGCTTATCAACATAAACATGAATATTATTATTTAATAACTTTTCTATTATCTCTACATGGCTTTCTGTAGCTGTATGAACGAAAGCTGCATCAATGTTCATATTAATTAAATCATCAACTGAAGATACAGATTCATTAATTCTATATTTTTTTGATAAACTATCTAATTTTTCTTTATTACGAGTACAAAATACTAGTTCTACTCCTTCTTTAGCTGTAATGACAGGTAAATATGCTTTTTCGCATATATTGCCTAAACCAATTATTCCTATTTTCATTGATTTCACCCCTCTATAAAATGCTTATTATGAATTATGAAGCAATTTTTTAGTGAAAAGTTAATAATGAAAGAGTGAAAAGTTAAGAGTGTTTTTCTCCATAAAACTTAAATTCAGCTTGTGCAAAGCACTCTTTATTCGAAAATCCCTTAAGGATTTTTTCCTTAACTTTTTTCACTCTTTCACTCTTTCCTTCTTCACTATTTTGCTTCCCAAAATTAAACAAGGCTATCTAATCTATCTTTATTTTCTTCTATTACTTCTATAAATTTTTCTGCAATAATAGGATCAAATTGAATTCCACTAAACTTTCTTAACTCTATAATAGCTTCTTCATAAGTTTTTCTTTTATTATAGGGTCTATTTGAAGTCATAGCATCAAAACTATCCACTACAGTTAAAACTCTTGCTAAATAAGGTATTTCTTCTCCTTTTAGACTTCCAGGATAACCTGTTCCATTATATTTTTCATGATGATGTAATATTATTGGAATCATATTTTGCAATGATTTTACAGGCTTTATTATTTCTACACCATTTTCCGGATGTTGTTTTAGCATATTCCATTCCTCAGGCAATAGTGGCATTTTTTTCATTAATACATCTTGAGCTATATTAATTTTACCAATATCATGCATATAAGCTCCATATATTAATGTATCTTCTTCTTCTTTGCTTAAATTTAACTTTTGAGCTAATAATCTACTATACAATACTACTCTTTCTGAATGTCCATATGTATATCTATCTTTAGCATTAATTACACTTATAAGTGTTTTGATTGATGTAACTAATTCCACATCTCTTTCATCAATATCATTTTTTAAATCATCTAATATAGATGTATATGTTTCAACTCGATTTTTATTAAAGAATTTTGCTCTATATAATGCATCATCTGCACTTTTTATAAGTTCTATATCACTTTTAGCTTTAACTGGAAAAACTGAAACCCCCATAGATGCTGTCAAAACTCCACTTGGCTGATTTTCCTCACCATAAAACTTAGTTTTCTCTATTACAGATCTTATTCTATCAGCTATTAATAATGCTTGCTCTTCTGTAGTATTTGGTAATATTAAAGCAAATTCCTCCCCACCATATCTGGCTGCGATATCTGTACTTCTTATATTTTTCTTTAATATATTTCCTATAGTTCTTAATACTTCATCTCCTCTTTGGTGTCCATATAAATCGTTATAATGTTTAAAATAATCTATATCAATAAATATCAAAGAAATATTTTCATTATATTTCCCTGATAATGAAACTTTCTCTTTTAATGTATCATGAAAATATCTATGGTTATATACTTCAGTTAAGCCATCTTTATTTACTAGTCCTTCTAATTGGTTAATATGCTCACCTTCAATTTTCACATAAAAACCTAATGGCCATGCTGTTAAAACAAAAATTCCTGATAGTATTATGTCATTTTGAAAAAACTTATTAACTCCTCCTGAATTAGTCAAACAAAAAATATCCATAGCCAGTATTAAAATTGAAGAAATTAATGAAACTGCTATCCCACTCTTTAAACCTAGTTGTATTGTTGAGCTAGTTATTATAAATAGAAATATGTATTTGTATTCACTTTCATTTCCTCCAGATATAATTACCGATATAAAGAAAATTGCAATAAAAACTAAATTTTCTATAAATATTACTTTTCTATATTTATCCTTATTTATTTTTTCTTCTAGCGAAAGTGCCCATAATAAGTACATAGCCAATAAAAATAGTAATATTCCTCCTACTGCTATAAGCATAAGCTGACGATATACCCAGTTATTTAAAACTTCCTCACCATTTAATAAATATTGAAAAAATATAATAGCTGTAAACAATAACGATGCTAATTTTACTATTGTTACTATATCATTAATCTCTTTTAATCTATTAGTTCTTATCCTCTTCATAGTCATCTTCTCTTTCTATATTAAATAAAGATCGGAAAATCCGACCTTTATTTAATTATTCATCTCTTAATGCCTTTGGCTCTTCTGGTTGGTACATTGACCATAAGCATGCAGAAGTAGATACTACAGATGCAATTACTGTAGCAAAAGCAGCTACTGCCATTAGTATTTTATTGTTTAATCTTTTCATTATTTTCCCCCTTATCATATTAAATATTATTATAAAAAGGAGTCTATTTTATCAACTATAATATGACCATATTTTGTTAAGGTAAATACCTGCCATAATGTTCCTATATAAATACCGGTAGAATAAACTAAAGATAAATTATTATTATTAACATAATAAATACTTATGTTAATAATTACAAAAATCATATAAATAGATAATATAATAATAGATCCTCTTTTTAACCTTTTTATTTTTTCTTCTTTTTTAATTGGCTTATTGGGACTGTCTACTGGTGCTAACTTATAAATAAGTATAAATGAAATAAAATATATTAAAATTCCTATAAAAATTATATAATTACTATTTAAGCTTATATTTTTAACTATATAAGCAGGAATTACAGAAATTAACACTCCTACAATAGCACAGTTAGTTGGAGTACTAGCATGTGCCCCTCCAGAAAACTTTCTTAATATAGCTCCACTAAAGGATATTATTAATGCTTCAATCATTACATTAAATATTGCTCCAGTTACAGCTACTAGTAATATAGATATTAGCATATGAAAGAAAGCAAATATTCCATACTCAATAATACTTCTTGTATCTTCATCTAAGTTTAATTCTCTTTTTAACTTATTAGATATATTCTTACTTATAACTTCTAAATTCATAATTATTTAAACAGCCCTTTTTTTCTTTTTACTTAACATATAAAACATCAACACTATAATCCCAGTAATTATTAAAGAAGGTATACCTAAAATAGTTTTGTAAACTGGATCTATCAATAAAACATCTAAATTGAATTTAAAAATATTAAGAATTAAAACATTTAATAATTCTGAAATTAATTGTATTAAGTATATAAGTATAATACTCTTTATTCCAGCAACAACTTCTATCTTGTTATAATAAATTATTATAAATAATAATATTAAAACAGATAAAATCATATGAACTCCATAATTTATTGGTAGCATTCTAGTAAAATATACTATTAAAGAAAATGCTGTACTTGTAATTAAATACTTTATCTTATTCATATTTGTTCTAGAAAAAATATAAATTGCAAATATAACTAAAAAACCTTCTGGTAGCGTTCTTAATATAAATTCTATTGGTTGTAACTTTAACATATTTATTCTCCTCTTTTATTATCTTTTATTTATTAAATAACTTTTTCATTAGTTAAATTTAAATACCTTACACTGTTGTATATTATAATAAATACAAATACTCTAATAAATATATCTCCTAAACTAAAAATACTATATCCAACATCGAATATATCAGTTAAGAATTTTAATTTTGTGGAAGAATCCCCTAATATATGTATATCGTTTATTTTATCAAAAGCATCATACTTCATATATCCTGTTAAATACGATAAGCTCGGAAATACAGGCATATAACCATTATTTACCGAAATTGCTATATCATTTAATATTCCTCCAATTATGACAAATATGGAGCCTACAACAGCAGAAACATACTGCCTGTACATAAATATTAATGGTAAGTATGAACATAGGTATAATGTTTTCAATATTTTCACATAATTAATTACATTATAATTTTCTGCGAAAATATTAGCTTGTACAATTAAACAGATTATTTCCATAAGAATAATAGGGTAAAATGCCCAAGCTTTAAATAAGGGTTTTATTTTCATTTTTTTTATTTGACAAAATATTAGTGAGATAATTACAGTTTCTAGCATAGTGAATATTCCTTTACTCCTAATAAAATATAAGACCATATTATCTGTTTTTTCATAAAGTAATTATACTATTTACTGCCATTGCTTACCATACATTTTTTGTAATTTTTTAAAATTTAACATATTATTTATGTATACTACTTAAAAATAGGTAAAAAATAGGGAATTTAATCCCTATTTCCACTTAATACCTTTTATTATATTTTACATGTAGAATCTTATGAGCTATATCACTATTAGGATTAATTAGGTAGTCCCTATACAACTCTTTTATCATAGGATTTTCATGAGATTTTCTAATTGTTTTTTCTTTGTCTTCCATATAAATAGAATCCATTCTTTTTTTCAATATTTCTCTATTAGATTTAATATAGGGTTGCCCTCCACCGTTAATACATCCGCCTAGACATGCCATAACCTCAATAAATTGATATTTTGAATTTCCTGCTTCAATATCTTCCATTATTTTTTTAGCATTTCCAAGGGAACTAACTACAGCTATATTAACTTCTACACCATCAAAATCTATCTTAGCTTCTTTAATACCCTCTAAGCCTCTAACAGCTTCAAAATCAACTTTATCTAGAGTATTACCTGTTATCCATTCATATGAAGTTCTTAGAGCTGCCTCCATAACTCCACCGCTTGTGCCAAATATAGCACCTGCTCCACTTGATGTTCCTAATGGGTTATCAAAGCTCATATCCTTTAGATTTACTATATCTATTCCAGCTTCTCTTATTAGCTTAGAAAGCTCCCTTGATGTTATTACTAAGTCTACATCCTTTATTCCCATTGAATCCTTCATTTCTTCTCTATTAGCTTCATACTTTTTAGCTATACATGGCATAATAGATACAACTGCTATATCATCTTTATTTACTCCTAATTTATTTGGTAAATAGTTTTTGGCAATTGCTCCAAACATCTGTTGTGGAGATTTACAGCTTGAAATAAGTTCAATATTATCACTATAATTATTTTCTGCAAATCTTATCCATGCTGGACAACAGCTTGTAATAAGAGGTAAATTTTCACCTGAAATAAATCTTTTTAAAAACTCATTTGCTTCTTCCATAATAGTTAAATCAGCTGCAAAATCTGTATCAAATACTAAATCAAAGCCTAATAGCTTTAATGCAGCTACTATTTTACCTGTAGATAATTTTCCAGACTCAACTCCAAATTCTTCTGCTAATGCATATCTAACTGCTGGCGCTATTTGAACCATAGAATACTTATTGCCATCTAGTATTTCCCAAACCTTATTATGATCAATTTTTTCCCTCAACGCTCCTGTAGGACAAACGGCTACGCATTGTCCACAATAAGTGCAATTAGTATTTTCTATTCCTTCATTCCAAAAGGTAGAAATATTACTTTCAAAGCCTCTGTTAGCTACTGTTATGACATTTACTTTTTGAACCTCGTTACATGCAGTAACACATCTTCTACATAATATACATTTTTCTCTATCTCTTACGAAGCTATCAGAAATATCTAAGTCATATTTATTTCTTTCACCTTCATAATAATTTTCAAATATACCAAGTTCAGAAGCTAAGCTTTGTAATTCACATTTGTTATTTTTTTCACATTTAAGACAATCCATAGGGTGATTCGATAATAAAAGTTCAGTTATAGTTCTTCTTGCTTTAATTGCCTTTAAAGAATTAGTCTTAACAGACATTCCTTCTCTAATTTCTGTAGCACAAGCAGGTACTAACCCCTCTTTTCCTTCTATTTCAACAAGACATACTCTACAAGTTCCTTTACAGTTTCTTGTTTTTCCATCTACCATATACATATGACATAAGGTTGGTATATTTATATTTATCTTTTTTGCTGCATCTAAAATACTTGTCCCTTTTTCTACTTCTATATTAATATTGTTTACCTTTGCATTCACCATTAATTCTCACCTCCCAAGCTAGTTTTAATTATAGCTTTAGTTGGGCATGCTTCAAAGCATAGTCCACATCTTATACATTTATCAATTTCTATAAAATGCTTTTCTCTAAGCTTTCCTTTAATAGCTAATACAGGACAAGCTCTTAAGCACTTAGTACATCCAATGCAATCATCTGTAATATCAAATTTTACTAGCTGTTTACAGACACCAGCCTTGCATTTTTTATTTAAAATATGCTCCTCATATTCTTCTCTAAAAAACTTAATAGTGCTTAATACTGGATTTGGTGCGGCTTCGCCTAGTCCACATAAAGATGCATCCTTTACAACTTCGCAAAGTTCTTGTAACTTATTTAAATCTTCTTTTTTTGCTTTTCCATTAGTTATATTTTCTATTATTTCTAATATTCTTTTATTGCCAATTCTACATGGAGTACATTTTCCACATGACTCATCAACACTAAATTCCAAATAAAACTTTGCTATATCTACCATACAATTATCTTCATCCATTACTATCATTCCTCCAGAACCCATCATCGATCCGATAGCTGTTAATGTATCATATTCTATTGGAAGATATAAATACTCTATAGGAATACAGCCTCCTGAAGGTCCTCCAGTTTGTATTGCCTTTAACTCCTTATCATCTATTAAGCCACCACCAATTTCATAAATAATATCTCTTATTGGAATTCCCATAGGTACTTCAACTAACCCTACATTATTTATATTTCCTGCTAAGGCAAATACCTTTGTACCAGTTGATTTTTCTGCACCAATATTGCTATACCAACTAGCAGTATTGTTAATTATTTGACTAATATTCGCAAAGGTTTCCACATTATTAACACAAGTAGGCTTTTGCCATAATCCCTTTTCTGAAGTTCTTGGAGGCTTCATAGTTGGTTCTCCTCTTTGGCCTTCAATTGAATGTATTAAAGCAGTTGCTTCTCCACATACAAAAGCTCCAGCACCATACTTAATTTCAATATCAAAATTAAATCCTGTATTTAATATATTTTCTCCTAATAAACCAATTTCCCTAGCTTGGCCAATTGCTATTTTCAATCTATGAACTGCTAATGGATATTCTGCTCTAATATAAATATATCCCTTACTTGCCCCTATAGCATATCCACAAATAGCCATTGCTTCTAATACACAATTTGGATTTCCTTCTAATATAGCTCTATCCATAAAAGCTCCTGGATCGCCTTCATCAGCATTACAAATTACATATTTTACATCACCTTTTGCTCTTCTTGCAGCTTCCCACTTTCTACCTGTTGGAAATCCTCCGCCTCCTCGGCCTCTAAGTCCTGATTCACTAATTTCCTTTATAACATCTTCTTGTGTCATAGTTGTTAATACTTTTCCTAACGCTGTATAAGCTCCTATCCCTAAAGCTTCTTCCATATTTTCTGGATCTATAACTCCACAGTTTTTTAGTGCTATTTTTACTTGCTTTTTATAAAAAGGAATATCTTCTTTTACTTTTATTCTTTCTTTTGTTTCTTTATCTTCATAAAGTAATCTCTCAACTACTCTTCCCTCTAAAATATGACTTTCTATTATTTCTTTAACGTCCTCTTCTGTTACCTTTATATAAAATACCTTATCTGGCATAATTTCTATTACTGGGCCTTTTGCACAAAATCCAAAGCATCCAGTCATTATTACTTTAATTTCATCTTTTAAATTTAGCCTATCTATTTCTTCATTGAAAGCTCTGCTAATATTATCAGCATTTGAAGCTTTACATCCTGGTCCTCCACAAATTAATATATGTCTTTCTTTTATTTCACCATTATTATATTTTTCAGGATTCTCTCTAACCTCTATATTCTTTTTAAATTCTTGAACTCTTTCTAATAAATCATTGTAATTATTTATTCTCTCCATATTAACCTTGCTCCCTTAGATTATTTATTAATTCATTTACTTGAGGTTTAGTAAAATATCCATAAACTTTATCATTTACAAGCACTACTGGTGCAATAGCACATGATCCGACACATCTTAAAGTATCTAAAGTAAATAATCCATCTTTGGTAGTTTCGCCTTCTTTTATGCCTAATATCTTTTTAAAATCCTCTAATATATCACAAGCTCCTCTTACAAAACAAGCAGTTCCTGTACATATACTTATTACATATTTGCCCTTTGGTTCAGTTGAAAAGTAGGAATAAAATGTTACTACACCATATACTTTAGATGCTGGTATATTTAACATTGAAGCAATATACTCCTGGACTTCTCTTCCTAAATATCCATATAAACCTTGTGCATGATGAAGTACCGCAATCAAAGAACTTTCATCATCATTCCCATTCTGGATAAATAATTCTAACTCCTTAAATTTACCACATGTATTTCTCAAACTATCTCCCCGTATCTTTTTCTTAATATTATAAATTTTCAAAATATTTTAATAATTAAATGGTATCATATTTCTATTTATTTTGAAATATGTAAAAATTTATATATTCACTTTATTTATTTAATATTATGTTTGATCATTATTTCTACATAAAATAAAAGAGTTATATTCTATATAATATTTATTAGAATGTAACTCTTTTATGTATAATTTTTATTTTTGTTATTAAAATTTAATTATTAATTTTCTTTTATTCTTCGCCATAAATATTTAATGAAAAACCAGATTTCAATGCTTCTTTAGTATATTCTTTTGCTCCAAATAATGATAAATCCTTATAGTTTCCACATTGAATTTCATTAGCTGCTGGTATTTCTTTTGCATTCAAAATTTCTTTTAATGAAAATTCCAATTCACTCTTTATTTCATAAGGTTCTATATCTCCCCAAATAGTCAAATAAAATCCTGTTCTACATCCCATTGGTGATAAATCTATTATTCCTTCTAATCTTCCTCTTAATTCATGAGCTAGAAGATGTTCTAATCCATGCATTGCTGCTGTACCAAAAGCTTCTTTGTTAGGTTGTAAAAATCTAATATCAAATTTAGTTACCTTATCTCCTTTTTCCCCTGTTAATAAACAACACTTTCTAATATAAGGAGCTTTAACTATTCTATGATCTAATTCAAAACTTTCTACCTTTTCCATATTTCATCCTCCATATAGATATTTAACTTTTTTATTTAGTATCATATATATATTAACTAATTTATTACTTTTTCACAATTATTAATAGTATCCAATATAGAAAATATATTTGTACTTATTCTCTTAGCAACATATGCATTATTCATTGTATATAAATGGACTCCATCAACACCACTTGATATTAAATCTATTATTTGCTCAATAGCATATGCGATTCCTGCATCTCTTAAGGCTTCTGGATTATATTCGTATTTATTCATTATTTTGATGAACTTTTTAGGTAGTTTAGCTCCACATAACGATACAATCCTTTTTATTTGTTTAGTATTAATAACAGGCATTATTCCTGCTTGTATTGGAATATCTATATTGTACTCATTAGTTTTATCTAAGAAATTATAAAAATACTCGTTATCAAAAAACAGTTGAGATATTAAATGCGTTGCTCCTGAATCTTGCTTTTTCTTCAAAATTTTAAATTCTGTATCTAAATCTACAGTATTTAAATGCCCTTCTGGATAACAAGCTCCCACTATATTAAAATCATTTCTTTTCTTAATGTGACTTATAAGATCACTTGCATAATTAAATTCACTAATTCCATCATAATTACTTGGAATATCTCCCCTTAATGCCAATATATTTTCTATTCCTGATTCCTTTAAATTATTTAGTATATAATCAACTTGAGTTTTAGTTGAATTTATACAAGTTAAATGCGCTAAAGCCTCTATACCATATTTCTTTTTTACTACTGAAGAAATTTCACATGTCATATTCTTTGATAAACTCCCACCTGCCCCATAAGTTACACTAATAAAATCTGGCTTTAGATCTTTTAATTCCTCTAAGGTATTGTAAATTATATCGATTTTTGATTCTTGCTTTGGTGGAAATATCTCAAAAGAAAAAACCACCTCTTTTTCATTAAATAAATTCTTAATATTCATATTTTCCCCCCATTTTATTGCTTAAATATTTTAACAAAAGCGCAAAACACTTTTTAAGTTCACAGTTTACAAGGCATAATTCACAGTTGTTTATTTAGTGAATACTTGATAAGAAGTAGTGAAAATTATAGGAATAATTCACCAAAATTAAGTTTTAAAAACTATTATAATTTTTTAGACAATAAAAAATACCCAAAGATAACACTTGGGTATTAATATATTGCCTATAAATTACCCTTATCTAACAGGAATTAGCACCACACAATAGAAATATATAAATTAAAATCACTTATTACATTTCACCTTTGTAGGTTGCCGGGTTTCTCAGGGCCAGTCCCTCCACCACTCTTGATAAAGTCTTAGTATATTCTTTTTATAATTATAAAGTATTTTATATCTTGTGTAAATAATACTATTAATTAAATATGGCTAATCTTTAGTTATCATCTTTAAACATAGCCATAATTATTTCATCATAATATCTTCCATTTCTATATATCTCTTTTTTTAATATTCCTTCTTCTTTAAATCCAACCTTCTTATAACATGCTATTGCTCTATTATTAAATGAAAATACATTAAGTTTTATTTTATTCATGTTAACTTCTTCAAAAATAAACTTGATTAGTACTTTTAGTGCATCACTTCCATATCCCTTGCCCCAATATTCTTTATCTCCAATCATTATTCCCACTACACAAGTTCTATTTTTTACATCACATTCATTAATACTGCATCCGCCTATATATTTTCCAGTTTTTAAATCCTCAATTGCAAAATCATAAGTAAAATCCGTATTTGCTTTTCTACTTCTTACCCACTCTTCTTCTTGCCATTTAGTCATAGGAAATGGGATTGCAGAGTCCATAAGTTTTTTTACTTCTTCATCATTTATATATACTGTTGCCTTTTCTATATCTTCTTCCTTATATGCTCTTAGTTTTACTAACTGACCACTGTACATAATAACCCCCCTTTATATTAATTAGTTCAGAATGCACAATTCGATGTTCACAGTTTTTTGGTAAAGTACACAGGTATCAAGAAACAAGTTGTGATGTAAATTGAGAAGCAATCTATATAACAACTTGTATCCGTTAACTGTTACCTGTCCTATTACTGTTACCTATAACATAGAAACATCCGTGCACTGAAATAAATATTAATTCTTAATTAAAAGTAATACTATCGAAATTATACTAAAAGCTAAGCTAACCATATTTATATATGTTACAACTTGCTTTGGAGTAAATCCCTTTGCTTCTAATCTATAATGTATTTGACTTCTATCTGCTTGATACACAGGTTTTCCATCTAAAAACCTTTTTATTATAACAAATATATTATCAAAAATAGGTATTGCAAGAGCTAAAATAGGTATAAATAAACTCATTAGAGTAGCTTGTTTAAAAGCTCCATCTAAAGCTATTATACTTAAGATAAACCCTAAAAAATTAGCTCCTGAATCTCCCATAAAAACCTTTGCTGGATATTTATTGTACATTAAAAAGCCCAGTGTTACTCCTGATACTATTAATGACATACTAATTGATTCACTTTGCTTTAATATTATGGCTGCTCCTGCAAAAGTTATAGATGATATCAAAGACAATCCCCCTGCTAAGCCATCCATACCATCAGACCAATTTATAACCGTTGTTACGCCAAAGATCCATGTCATAGTTAGTATAAATTGTAGTACTCCTGATAATTGTATGTAAATTCCTGTAAATGGATTTGTAAATCCTCTAAACACTATTCCAGATTTAAAAACTATAAATGCCGCTAATAATTGAATTATTAACCTTGGGTATATAGGGAACTCTTTTCCTCTAGTCTTAAAAGTATCATCTATTAAACCTATTGCTAATATTAATAAAGCACCTGCAAATATCCATAACTTTTCATCTATTGCTGTATATCTATTAATAAAAAAATATACTATAAAGAAGCTTATAAACATAGATAAGCCACCACAAAGTGGAATTTCTCTTCCATGCTTTTTTCTTTTAGTTGGTTTATCTGTAAAACTATATTTAAAAGATACTTTAATTAAAATTGGTGTTATTAAATATACTATCAAAAAAGATAATATAAAGGATATTGCATATATCATAATTTTCTCCTTGATTTCTCACGTCTATCATTCATTAAGTTACTAAAATTCATTACTTTATTATACTATTAATAGGCATATTTATCAATTACAAAACTGTTACGTTTATTATGTAATTAAACAACATATAATGTAGCTTATATATGTAAACAAAATTAAGGAGATGTTTTCACATCTCCTTAATTTCTTGCTTCTATCATATCTTTAACTTTCATAAGTCTAGTTAAAGCTCCTCTTTCATTTTCATCCAGCTTCATTCTTATATATTTTATAGTTTCTTGTAATGAAGGAATGGTCATATATTCAAGAGCATTAACCCTTCTTCTTGTCTTTTCTATTTCATCTGCCATAAGCTGAGTTGATTTTTCTACTTCTGCAAGTTCTAATAACTTTGGTAATATTTTATATAGCTTAGCTATTGAATCATCTAATTCAGATGATGTACTTGCAAAACCGTATGGAAATATACTTCCTTCATCTCCCTCAAGCTGTCTATGGAATTTCATCTCTGGAACATTAACACTCATTATATTTTTAGTTCCTACTTCAACAGATATACTCTCTTTTGGATAAGCTACTGCTTCTTCTAAAAATTCTGAGCTCATAACAGCTCTAGCCATAACAAAATCTTTAAGAGAACCTTGTAATTCTTCTTCTACAGATTTTCTTAATTCATTATTGTATTTGACAAGATTAACGAATTGCCTCATAAGCTCATCTTGTTTATCCTTTAAAAGTTTATGTCCTCTTGTAGCTGTAGCTAATCTTTTTTTCAGCTTAGACATCTCCATTCTAGTAGGATTTACATTTAATCTTGCCATGGCTATTCTTCATCTCCCTTTGGCATATACTTTTCTAAGTATTCATCTCTTATTCTCTTAAGTTCTGTTCTTGGAAGTATTTTTAGAAGCTTCCATCCTAATTGTAAAGTTTCTTCTATACTTCTATTCGTTGTAAAGCCTTGAGATACATATTGCTCCTCAAATGCTTCTGCAAACTTAGCATATTGCTTATCTACATCTGATAAAGCTGATTCACCTAAAATTGCTGATAACTCTTTTGCCTGCTTACCTTGTGCATAAGCTGAGAATAATTGGTTCATTGTATCAGCATGATCTTCTCTAGTTTTGTTCTTACCAATACCTTTATCTTTAAGTCTTGAAAGTGATGGTAATACATCTATAGGAGGCATAATTCCTTTCTTGTATAACTCTCTTGAAAGAATTATTTGTCCTTCTGTAATATATCCAGTTAAGTCTGGAATTGGATGAGTTTTATCTTCTTCCGGCATTGTTAAAATAGGAATTTGAGTTATGGAACCCTCTTTTCCTCTAAGTCTACCTGCTCTTTCATATAAAGTTGAAAGGTCAGTATATAAATATCCTGGATATCCTCTTCTACCTGGAACTTCTTTTCTAGCAGCTGAAACTTCTCTTAATGCTTCTGCGTAATTTGTTATATCAGTCATAATAACTAATACGTGCATTCCTTTTTCATAAGCTAAGAATTCAGCTGTAGTAAGTGCCATTCTTGGAGTTGCTATTCTTTCTATAGCTGGATCTGATGCAAGATTCATAAATAATACAGAATTATCTATAGCGCCTGTTTTATTAAATTCATCTACGAAGAACTGAGATTCTTCAAAAGTAATACCAATAGCAGCAAATACAACTGCAAAGTTAGAATCTGAATTTAAAACTTTCGCTTGTCTTGCTATTTGTGCAGCCAATTGTGCATGAGGAAGTCCTGAAGCTGAGAACACAGGTAACTTTTGTCCTCTAACTAAAGTATTAAGTCCATCAATAGCTGAAATCCCAGTTTGAATAAATTCTGATGGATAATCTCTTGATACTGGATTTATAGCTTCACCATTAATATCAACTCTTTTTTCAGCTATTATTCTTGGCCCATTGTCAATTGGATTTCCCATTCCATCAAATATTCTTCCAAGCATATCTTTAGAAACTCCTAATTCTAGAGGTTTACCTAAAAATCGTGCCTTTGTTTCCTTTAAATTAATCCCTGTAGATCCTTCAAATAATTGAACCATAGCCTTGGTTCCATTTATTTCAAGAACTTTTCCTCTTCTCTTTTCTCCTGTTTGAAGTTCTACTTCAACTAATTCATCATATTTAACACCTTCAACACCTTCAACAACCATTAAAGGTCCCACAACTTCTGTAACTGTTTTATATTCCTTAAGCATTTAGAACCCCTCCTTCTTCGTTGATTAAAGTATCTATTGTAGTTTTTAAATCTTCTTCTATTTTATCTATCTTATTTATTTCATTCTCAGATATATACTTACTTCTTGCTATTCTATCTCTAATTTCATCAAGATTTAATATCTTATTTAAATATACTCCAGCTTTTAAAGCTCTTTCAGCTTCTTTTCTAAATAATAAGATTAATTTAAGCATTTTATATTGCTTATCTAATGAAGTATATGTATCTGTCTCATGAAATGCATTTTGTTGTAAATAGTCTTCTCTTATTGATTTTGAAATTTCCAATTTCAATCTATCATTTTCTGACAAGGCATCTATACCAACTAAACTAACTATTTCTTGAAGAGCTGATTCTTCTTGAAGTAAAGTCATAGCTTCTATTCTTAAAGATGACCAATCTTGTGATACTTCATTGTTCATCCATTTATCAACTGAATCTTCATATAATGAATAAGAGTTTAACCAATTTATTGATGGGAAATGTCTCTTATATGCAAGGTTTGCATCTAATCCCCAGAAAACTTTAACTATTCTTAATGTAGCTTGAGAAACCGGTTCTGAAATATCTCCCCCAGGAGGTGATACTGCACCAATTGCTGTAACTGCACCTTCTCTTCCATCACTACCTAAACATACAACTTTACCTGCTCTTTCATAGTAATCAGCAAGTCTTGATCCAAGGTATGCCGGATATCCTTCATCTCCTGGCATTTCTTCTAGTCTTCCAGACATTTCTCTTAAGGCTTCTGCCCATCTTGAGGTTGAATCTGCCATTATTGATACTGAATATCCCATATCTCTAAAGTATTCAGCTATAGTTATTCCTGTATAAATGGAGGCCTCTCTAGCTGCAACTGGCATATTTGAAGTATTCGCTATAAGAACTGTTCTCTTCATTAAGCTTTCACCAGTCTTTGGATCTTTAAGTTCTGGGAATTCATTAAGAACGTCTGTCATTTCATTCCCACGTTCTCCACAACCAACATAAACAACTATTTCAGTATCTCCCCATTTTGCTATTTGGTGTTGTACAACTGTTTTACCTGCTCCAAATGGTCCTGGTACTGAAGCAGCCCCACCTTTTGCTACTGGGAAAAATGTATCTATAACTCTTTGGCCTGTAATCATTGGTGATTCTGGTTTTAACTTTTTGCTATATGGTCTTCCTTTTCTTGAAGGCCATTTTTGCATTAAAGTTAATTCTTTATCTCCATTTTCAGTTTCTACTATAGCTACTGTATCAACTATAGTAAAATCTCCAGCTTTAATTTCTTTAATAGTTCCCTTAATGCCATAAGGTACCATTATCTTATGAAGTATAACTGACGTTTCTTGTACAGTACCTATTATATCTCCAGCTTCTACATGTTCACCATTTTTAATTGTAGGATTAAATGTCCAAACTTTTTCTCTATCTAATGATTTAACTGATACTCCTCTTTTTAAAAATGGTGAGTTTGATGCGCTTTCTAAAGCATTTAAAGGTCTTTGTATTCCATCAAACATAGCTTCTATAAGACCTGGTCCTAATTCTATGCTAAGAGGCTCTCCTGTTGTAATAACTGGGTCGCCAGGGCCTATTCCTGTAGTTTCTTCATAAACTTGGATTGATGCCTTATCATTTCTCATTTCAATGATTTCTCCAATAAGACCCTTTTCTCCAACTTTAACCATATCATAAATGTTTGCTTCTTCCATTCCTTCAGCAACAACCAAAGGACCAGCAACCTTAATAATTCTTCCGGTCTTCAACTTACTAACCTACCTTCCTATAAAATATTAACGCCAACAGCTTTTTCCACACTATTACTAATTCTCTTTAGTCCAATATTTAATGAACCTTGATTACTTGGAATTAATATTACAGCTGGAAGTATTTCTTCATTGTAACGTGCTATAGTTTCTTCAATATGTTGTGCTATCTGCTCAGTTACAAAAATTACTGCATAGTTACTTCTTGCACAGTTATCAACTGCTCTTCTTGCTTCATCAGCTTCAACTACTGGAAATACATCTATTCCTAAAGCTTTGAAAGCTAAAACTGAATCCTTATCGCCAACAACACCTATTTTCTTATTCATATATATCACGCAACCTTTCTCTTATTACTTCCTCAGCAATATTATTAAGCTTGCCAACCATTATAATTCTTATTACTTTTATTTCTGTTTCTTTTGCATAAATATAAGATAATATCTTTTCTGGTCCAAAAGTAACTAACTTAGAATCTTTCATCAATCTCATAATATAATTATCACTCAATTTTTCTAAAAGACTTGCAGATTCTGTAGATATATAGCCCTCAAAACCTTGCTTTATTAAATCTGAATATATAGTGCTTTGTAATTTAGTCATTATATTTTCTGGTGATTCATTTAATAAAGATATAAGTTTGCTACTATCTATTGCTCCACCATTAACTATAACTTCTCCAGCAAAGTCTCTTCCTTTATTTTGCTTCTTTATTCTAAGTAATGTTCTTATATTAGTAGAATCTATCATAGCTTTAACTAAATTATCTATGAACTTATAATTTAATGAATTTTTTATATCTACTAATTCTTTATACATATATTTATCTATTATTATATCTATCTTTTGAGGATCCTTAGTTTCTTCAAAAGATTTCATTGCTTCTTGAACTCCTTTTCCAATGTTTCCATTTAAACTCTTGAAATTTTCTCCATCTATTTTACGTTTAACTTCTTGTAAATCTAGATTTCCTAATTGTATAAGCATTGAAGATAAATCTTTACTTAATACTTTTCCTTTTAGAAGCACCTTTATATTATGATAGTCATATTTTAAACTCATTAACTTTACAACATCTTTTATAGGGCTTATTTCATAAACTAAATTATATATTCTTTTAAGTTCTGCACTTAATATTTCTTCATAATCTTCTGCTCTTTTTATATTAGTTGAAACATTTGAATACTCTGTTTCATTTAATATTCTTAGTACTTCATTTGCTGATGGAGCTTCTATCATTCTTTCAATTTTAGGCTTATCAAGAAGTTTAGTTTCTAAAACCCATATTCTTGATACAGCTTGGGTAAATTTCATTACATCCATATCTTACCCTCCTTAATTAAACAACACTCTTGCTACTTCAAACTCCAATTCATCTTTTAATGAACTTACTAAAGCTTCATATGTGTTATTGATTTCTATACCATTACTTTCAAGAATAAATCCACCCTTAAAGTTCCCAGTATTAGGACTTAGTTTAATATTTCCTTTATCTCCTAATGATTGATTTAAATCATAGATAAAAGTAAGATCTACTAATTCCATTCCTTCTTTATTTAAAATTAATGTCTGTTCTCCTATTTCACCTAGAGAAAGTATTGAGTTTTTTATAAATCTTAAAAAATCATCTCCAGATATAGTTGCTAACATATCTATACTATTTTCAAATACTTCTTTTATAACTTCCTGCTTTGCAGATAATTTATTATTTCTAACCTTAAGAGAAGCAGAAGATAAAATTCTTTCTTTTTTAGTTTTAGCTTCAAGCTCAGCCTTTTGTATAATCTCTTTTTCAAGTTCTTTGGCTTTAGCTATTTTCTTAGAAAGAATCTTATTTTTATCTTCTTCTGCAGAAGCTAAAATACTTTCCTTTCTCTCTTCAGCATCCCTAAGGATTTTAGAAGTTAGATTATTTACGTTTGCCATAGCCTATTCTCTCCAATCCTAGAATCCCTTATTTACTAGCATGAATGAAATAACGAATCCTAATAATGCGTATGTTTCAACCATTGCTGCTAATATTATACCTTTTGTATTATGTTCTGGGTTTTTAGCTAATATTTGAATACCAGATGCTGCAACTTTACCTTGAGCTATTCCTGACCAAAGACCTGCAAATGCTATTGGTAAACAAGCTCCTAATAAATATAAACCTTGATCTAATGGCATTCCTGAAGCCATTTTTGTAAATACTAAGAATCCTATAACAAATCCATATAATCCTTGTGTACCTGGTAATAATTGAAGAACTAACGCCTTACCAAATTTTTCTGGTTCTTCTGTAACTAATCCACTTGCTGCTTCACCAACTATACCAACTCCTTTAGCTGAACCTATACCTGATAAACCAACTGCTAAGGCTACTCCCATAGCTGCAAATATTAATCCACCGTTATTTTCCATAAAAAATTGAATCCATGACATTTCCATTTTATAATTCCTCCTAATTTCTTTTGATCTTTATATACTTTTCTGAAACTTTAAATGCTCTAAAAGGTCTTCCTCCACCTTCGTAGAATTTACCAAAATACTCAACGTATTGAAGTCTTGCTGTATGAACATAAGCTCCAAGTAATGATAAACCTAAATTAAATATATGAAATAAAACAAATAAAATAGGACCTACTACTATTGCTGCTACACCTGGTAAAGTGTTAATTAATAGATTTAAAGCTCCTGCGATTGAACCGCCAGCTAATCCTAAAGCCATAAGCCTTGTGTAAGAAACTAAGTCTCCTACATATCCAGTTATACCATATAATGAATATAACCCTTGACCTGCTTTAGCTCCAAAGGATTTTTCTTCTCTTCCTCCACCAATAACTACTAGTATCATACCAATAACCATTGTAATTATAAAAATATTTCCAACTATACTTGGGAATTTTAATGCCTTAGCAGCTACTAATCCACCTATAGATAATAATGTTATTATCCATGAGCCAGCATCTAATAATGCATCTTTTGCTTTACCAATCCTAACCAGACTATAAACCTTTATGAATAATCCAAAGAATATTTGAATAACTCCTAATCCCAAAGATAGAACTACTATAGTCATAACATCTTTATTTGTATCAATTATTTGGGTTGGTAACTTTATAGCATCTCCAAAGAAAGATCCATAAATTGCTCCAAAGAATATTGTTGGTATACTTAAATATAAAAAGAATTTTGCAAAATCCTTTTTACCTTCATCTAGCTTTAAAAGCTTAAGTGCTAATGCTGCTCCTATTAAAACTAACAATCCATATCCTACGTCGGCTACCATCATTCCAAAAAATATTAAATAAAATGGTGCAAGTAGGGGTGTTGGATCTATTTGATTATATTTAGGATAACTATACATTCCAGTTACACTTTCAAATGCTGAAACAAGTTCACCATTTTTAAGCTTAATTGGAACTTCATCTATTTCATCTTCTTTAACATCTTCAAATTCTATATAATAGTCATCTTTAAGAATATTATTGCATATAGACTTTAATGTCTCACTATCTTCTTGTGCTACCCATCCCTGAATTGCACATATATTTTTTGTCTTTAAAAAATTGGTTGAAACTTTAACACGTTCAACTTTACTTACAAAATAATCATAAGCTAATTCTAAGTTTTTTAGATCTTCTTCAAAGTTTGCAATTTCCTCTTGAATGAAAAATTTCTTTGATTGAAGTTCTTCTATTTGATGCTTAAATTCTAAAATAAGCTTCATTGGGACATCTTTGTGCTCAGTTTTAAATGCACTAAATCCAACACCCCTTAAAACCTCTGATACATTTTCGCTTTCCTCTTTATTAGATAAAATTAGAAGGTTTATATCATTATTACTTCTTGATATTATTTCAACATATGTATTTGATAATTCTCCTAATAAATCATCTTCATAAGATTTTGCTATAGTTCCTAAGAAATATGATGTCTTTTTCAAATTTTTTATTTTATCAAAAGCTACATCCAAATCCTGCCAAGGAATTAAAGTATCTATCTCAGCTTGTAACTTTGTTATCTTTGAATCTAAATTAGACAGTTCAGCCTCTTTTTCTTTTGCTTTATTATAGCTTGCTTCCCAATTATAGGCTTTAACTTTCTCTTCTAATTCATCTAAAGTTAATATTAGCTTTTCTTCTTTTAATGCCTTTAATGCTGACTTTTTAGGAACATATTTTTTTAGAAATTCTAAAGCAAATTTAGCTTTTGATAAATTTTCTTCATACTTTGAATACTCTAAATCTATATCATCTTTAGCTAAGCTTTTTAATTCTTCATATTTTTCAAGGAAATCATCATCTTGTAAATTAATAAACTCTACATTAGATAATCCTTGTATTTCCCTTAAAAGCTTTTGCTTTTTAGATTCAAAGGTAAGCAAAGTGAACTTGTTCATCTTAACTATTGCCATGAATCTTCACTATCCTCTCAACGATTAAATTAATAGCATTATTCTTTTTTTCGTCAGAAATATTTTTTATATTTTCTATTTCTTTTGCGCCTTTTTCTAATATAGGCGTTGCTTCTGAATTTCCTTCTTCTTCTGCCTTGGTAATAATCTGTGCTTTCTTAAAATTTGCTTCATTTAGAATTTTATTGTACTCTTCTTCAGCTTGAATGCTAGCATTCTTTACTATTTCCTTAGAAGTTATCGTAGCTTCTTGAATCAGCTCTTCAGCTTTTTCTTCAGCTTTCTTAATTTCATTTATTGCTTCTAATGCCAAAATCTCACCACCTTATCATTCTGATAATATAGTAATTAATACTTAATATAGTATTAATTACTCTTTTTACTTTCTATTATACATGTTTTCAGGTTTTTTTCAACACTTTATTTTTTATTTAACTAACCTTTCATATTTTGTTAATAATTTAACCCTATTATTAATACTATATAATATTTTCGGTTATTCGTATTATATCACCTTCATGCCCAAATAAATAATAATCTTTTTCTTTAACTATAATTGAATTTTCTATGAACTTATAAATATTTATATCAAATACTTCTATATAATAATTTTTAAAAGAATATACTCCTTTGAATGTTTCCTTAATTTTTGTCTCTTCTTCTTTATCTAAATTAGATTTTATAAATTCAGGCATTCCTCTCCTTTTATTGAAGGTTAAGTAATCAAATTTCAAAAGATTTTTTAATATAAAATCTTCTTCTTTTAATATATCTTTATTAAAATCTAAAAATAATTTATAGTATTCACTATTGCCTATATTCTTATTAAAATAACCCTTGTAATCAAAATAATTTCCCAAGGTATAATAAAAATCAAAAGGAGTATCAAACTTATTTACTAAATATTTTATTATGTTATTAAATTTTTGCGAGTTATAATATTTATCGACCATTTCTTCTATTTTCTTAAGCTTTATTATTTCATTATAACTAATGTCCTTTGTTTTTAATATTTCATATGGTGGATATGGTGAATATTTCATTCCATATTCTTCTGCTTCTTCTCTCATAGATGATCCTCTTAAGAGTTTTAAAAACCCTAATTGTATTTCCTCTGGTCTTATACTATAAACATCATTAAAGGATTTTTTGAAAGAATTATAATCTTCGCCTGGTAATCCTGCTATTAAATCTAGATGTTGTTTTATATTTCTGATTTCAAGAAGTTCCTCAACTTTTTCTTTTATATCACTAAAATTTACAAACCTATTTATTCTACTTAAAACATCATCATTTGTTGTTTGAACTCCAACTTCAAATTGAAATCTGTCCTTTGGAGCATTTTTTAGAAGTTCAAGCTCTGATTTCTTTAAAATATCTGCTGATATTTCAAAGTGGAATTGAGTTTTTGTATCTTGATTAATTAAGAACTCCCAAATTTCCATAGTAAATTTATGATTACAATTGAAGGTTCTATCTACGAATTTCACTAATCTTACTTCTTTATTTATAAAGTATTTCAACTCTTTTTTCACTCTATCTATATCTATAAATCTTACTCCATGAGTGGTTGATGATAAACAATATTTACAATTAAAAGGACATCCTCTTGAAGCTTCATAATATACAATCTTATTGTCTAAATTTTCATTTTCTTCATAAGGAAATATTAATTCATTCATATTCATCAATGGTCTCTTCCCATTAAGAACTACTTCATCATTAACTTTGTAATAAAGACCTCTTATTGAGTTTATATCTCTTTCTCCTATTTTATACTCTACAAACTCTCTATATGTTTTTTCTCCTTCTCCTTCAATTATATATTCTCCATTTAATTCTTTTAATATGTTTTGACTATCATAAGATACTTCTGGCCCTCCATATAATATTTCTATATTTTCATCTACAAGTTTTATAAGATTAGAGAGTCTCTTTATCATTTCTATATTCCAAATATAAGTTGAGAAGGCAACTACATTAGGTTTTTCTTTTATAATCTCTTCAAGCACCTTCTCATCTCTATCATTAATTGAAAATTCTCTAATCTTACATTCATAGTCCATGTCTTTAGTAAATGCTTTTAAATATCTAACAGCCAAATTACTGTGAACAAATTTAGAGTTTACAGCTGTAAGTAAAATCTTCATAAGTATTTTCTTCCTTTCAATATTTAAAGTTTTATACCTTTTATAAAGTGTATATCTTCCCATAACTTAGTTTCTTCTATTTTATAATATTTTTCAAGTAATTTCTCATTTTCTTCTATATTAGATTTTATTATAGGATTTAAATTTCTGAACTCAAATTCTTTTATTTTCCCTGAAGGTAGTACTGCCATTATTTTATTATTTATAATATCCTTAACTTCTTTATTTATGTCCCATATATATATTTTCCCGCCTACTTTAACATATTTACTTACTTCTTCTATTAACTTTAGTCTTCCATAATTGTTCCATAATTTACTTAGATGAAAAAACATTGTGCATGTATCATATTCTTCTTCCTTAATCTCATTTGAATTTTCTCCTCCTACATAGTCTACTGATATTTCATCCTCAATACCTTTAGATATGTTATATATTACCCCAAAACTTTCTCCAACATCTAATATGTCTCCTTCTAACTTTACGTCTGATAAATTAAGTACTATTGTTTTTCCCATACCACTTTACCTCCTAATTATATAAGTTATATATTCCAATTAACAATTTACAATTAACAATTTAAAATAATATATATAAATTGTTTTAGTAAGTGTAATAATTTAATTAGACCTTCTATGTTATATTTATATTTTCTATTTACATATTTTATTAATAATTTTTCTAAAAAGTTAAAAAGACTATTACACAATTTTTTTCATTGCGTAATAACCTTTTTAGTCTACATTTTTTTATTAAGTTTTGTATCTCTATTTTTTATTAGTATAGATACAATTATTACTAATATGAATACTATTGAAAAAACCCAAAATATTTTTGGCAATTTAAATATTGTATTTGTATCATTCAATTTAAGGTTATATAAGCACCCAGCTTTGCTATCTAAAATAAAAATCCATCTTTATAAAATATTATTTTTCCACTTTGCTTCTTTCATCTAAGGATATTAATTCTCTTGCAACTCCTTCTTTACTTAGTGCATATATAAATCCTTTTTTATTATTCCCAAATATAACCGTGTTTTTATCAAAACACTTTCCATCTTTATCTATAGCTAAACCTTGTAACGATGATACATCGCTATCTTGATATATAGGTGCTGCCGGATTTTTATCAACATGATTTTTTATCAAAAATTCTTGTTTTATAGAATCTGTGAATCTTGGGGATGTTATTGGATCTCCTCCACTATAATCAGGCCAACCATACCAATTGTCTTTTTGTAAATTATATATATAATCTTTATCATCTTTTATATTTCTAGGAGGTATGTCTTCCATGCCTCCAATTATAGCTTTAATCTCACCTTCACTATCAATATCCCATCCATTTATATTTCTGATTCCATGTGCAAATAAGTTTATTTCTTGATTTTTTATATTGTATGAGAGTACAGCTGCATTACCTATTTTCTGTGATTCTACACCTTCCCCAACTTCAGTGCTTACAGAATATTGGGAAAAGGCTCCTGTCTTTCCTTCTCCATAATTGTTTCCAGTTAATATCCATGGACTTGTAGCTATGTCAAAAGCCTCACTTTTGGAGTTTACTACTCCAGCGTTTGTATTGCTTCCTATTGAAAAATAAAGTTTATCTTCATTTAGTAATAAATTTATTTTTTTATTAATTCCATTATTAGGTATGCTTGTTACAATTTCTTTATAAGTTTTTGTATCAATGCTATATTCTAATATTCTGTTATCTGTAGCTATGTATAATACATTGTTATGATATAGTATATCTAGTATATTAAATTTGCTCTCCTTTATAATTAATTCATCATTTCCTTCTTTATTTACTACCCTAATTGTATCTTCAAAAGCTAAATATAAATTTCCATCTTCATCAAAGTCAAAACTTTTGGCTCCCTCACATCCTTTAAGGCTTATTGACCAATTTACATTATTATTTAAAATATCTAAATTATATTTATTTTTAACCTTAAAAATTCCAAAAGCTAAAGTTACTACTATAATCGAAACAAGTAAAAATTTAATAAACCTCTTCATGTGCTCCCCCTAATTTTCTATTTATGTTTAATTTATATTTCCAAATAGATAAATTATTACTTTTATAATGATTTATTTTCCTTCACTTATTTATTTTCTTAATATTTAGTTGTGGCATATTTTAATTTCTTTAGGAATAGATATAAGTGTATTAAGGCACAATCAAATAAATAATAGACCAGTATGCTAGCCTATTATTTATTTTCATGTGGCTAATTGGGGGTGATAGAATTTGGAAAAAGATAGTTTTGTAAGAAACTCATTTCTTCTTACAATATCCAATATAACAACTGGGGTTTTAGGTTTTATATTTTCAATTTACTTATCAAAACTTATAGGACCTGTGGGAATAGGGCTTTATGGTTTAGTAATGCCTATATACAACCTTTTTATTTGCCTTATGACCGCTGGAATAATAGCTGCTATATCTCAAGTATCCGCTATCTATAAAGCTAAAAATCAATATAACAATATAAATAAAACTATAAAAACGGTTGCAAGTTTTAATGTAATATGGGCAGCTGCCATAGGAGTAATGGTATTTTTCTTAGCTCCTTACATAAGTAAATATGGTATACATGATATGAGAACTGTTAATGCTATTAGAGTAACTTGTCCTGCAATGGTTTTTATAGCTATATCTAATATATTAAAAGGTTATTTTTATGGAGTTTCTAAAATAGTAGTTCCTTCATTTATAGATATTCTAGAAAAGGCAATGCGTATAGTTACTATCGCCTTACTAATTTATATGTTTAAAGCTACTTCAATTACTTCTTTAGTTACATTAGCTTATATATCCTTAGCAATAGGTGAGCTGCAAAGTTTAATTCTTTTATTTTGTTATTATAAAAATATATCAAGAAAAGCTCCTTTATCAACTGCAAAACCAGAGAGGGCATCGCAATTATTATTTAATGTATTTATAATTGCTTTTCCTTTATGCATTAACGGTTTTCTTGGAAATTTATTTGGAACAGCATCAACTTTATTAGTTCCTAGAAGATTAGTTGCTATTGGATTTGATCCTGTAGTAGCTTTAGGAATGATAGGAAAGTTTACTGGAATGGCTTTAACAATAGTAACTTTTCCTATGATAGTTATTATGTCTATAAATTCTCTTATTGTCCCTGATTTATCAGAGACATTAAGTAGAGGTGATTATTATAATGCTACAGTTAGAATAAAAAAAATAATGAAAATTGCCTTTTTGCTTGGACTTGCTACAACAATAATTTGTAATATAATTCCTGATTCCTTAGGACAAATGTTTTATAGTAGAGGTGACTTAGGTGAGTATATAAGAATTGCTTCATTAAGTGCTCCTATTTTCTTTACTTCCAGCACCATGTTTGGAATTCTAAATGGATTAAATAAACAAGGAGTAATACTTAGAAATTCATTAATAGTTTCAATTCTAGAGCTTGTATGTTTATTTATATTTATAGGTATTCCAGGTGTTAATATAATGGGTTATGGTATAACTATATTCATAACATCTAGTGTAAGTTTATTTATAAATCTTAGAGAAGTTCAAAAACATATATATTTAGATTTATCTAAAAGTAATATAAGTATATTTTTACTGTTATCAGTACTAATATTTATGGTTCTTAGATTATTTACAAATAATTTTTTAAATGATTTATTTATTATTAAAAATCTAGTTATAATTTCATTAACTTTTCTTATATTTACTGGACTTAGTTTCTTTGGAATTGATGAAGAGTAGTTATATTTTGCGAAGCAAAATAGTGAAAAGGGAAAGAGTGAAAAAGTGAATAGTTATGGAAAAAATCCTTACAGGATTTTGGAATAAAGAGTGCTTCGCACCTATATATTTCAAGTTTTGCGTAGCAAAACATCCTCAACTTTTCACTCTTTCCCTCTTAACTTTTCATTTATAAATTGCTTCGCAATTTAAATCAAATAGTTACATATAAAATAAGGGAATCACTAAACGCGATTCCCTTATTTTATTACTAATTAATTTGAATTGAAAATTCTTCACCTATTTGTAGTAAATTATTATCATTTATTTCTTCTATATCATTATTACTTTTATTACTTTCTACAGGAAATTGTATTAAATAAGGTGTAAGAGTAATAGATGTAGCTGTTTCACTAATTTTTGATTCTTTATTATCTAGTTTTAATACTCCTCCACCACTAGTCCCATTATTAAGTCTAAAAATCATTTCATTTCCTTCATTATCCTTCCCTTTTAACTCTATATAATACGGTACTTCCTCATTATTCTTACGATCTATAGAATAGTAAATCTTCTTACTAATTGCATTTGAAGTATATTTATTTAACTTTAGCTCCGCACCATTTTCTAATATAAATCTGTTATTAAGTTCAATTTTCTTAGTATTTTTTGATAATTCTTCACTACTTGTAGTAAACTCAAAAGTAATAGGTTCAGTACGTTTAAATTCTTGATCTATAAACATATCTCTATAAATAATTTTTATATCCAAATCTCCATTAAATTCCTCTTCTTTAAAAGAACATTCTATTGCTGCAGAATATCCAGATTCATCTACAACTTCTCCTAAGCCACCTACTCTAGTTACTCCCAATGGATCCCCATTTACAATTATCTCTGGTAAAAGAGAAATTGACTTACCCTCTAATTTTGTATCTTTGGGTTTAAATGTTGAAGAGATTATTAATTCATCGTTATCTAAGATAACTTCATTTAATTGAATTTCTAATTCATAATTACTTAAAGTTTTATTTACAACCGTTTTATAAGGCGATAAATCCTTTTTTATTCCTAAGAATGTTGCTATATCATAACTTGCCTTCTTTATATTATCAACTACCGTAGCTCCAACATCAGTTCTTATAAGTCCAATAGAGATAATCCCTACCAATGTTGCTGCTATAATAATTTTTTTCCTCATACTACTTTTTTCACTATTTTTATTAATAGATTTTTTAATATTACATTTTATTTTCTTTTTCTCTATATCATTAAATCCTTCTTCTTTAAGTTCATCAAAATTAATATTATAATCATTTAAAATATCATAGATATTTTTACTCATAATTTACACCTACTTTCATTTAATCTAAATAAGTTTCTAATTTTGTTCTTTCCTCTAGATATCCGATTATAAATTACTTCTCTCTTTAACCCTGTTTCAATACTTATATCATCAATATTTTTTTCCTCAACATAAAGTTTCATAAATAAACTCTTATCATCAGCTTTAAGGTTATTTAACATATTCTCAACTTCTTCATTCAATTCATTTTTTATGATTTCTTTATTAGCTGTATCTTCAACACTTATATCTAAGTCATCAATATTTTGATATAATAATTCTTGTAAGTATTTTCTCTTATAATCTAAACATTTAAATTTTGTTACTCCTGCAAGCCAGTTCTTAAACTGTCCTCTACCCTCATCAAAACTTTCTACGTTATACCAAACAGCTAATAATACATCATTTATACACTCATCTTGAAAACTTTCTAGATTATATAAATGCTTCTTTACAATAGACTTAATTATCCAGCCATAATTATCCAAAATATAATCTAAAGATTTTTCATTCTTCATTTTCAGCTGACTAATGAAGTTATCCTCTGTAATCCTCATTATTTACCTCCCTTTTCCATACAGGCCTGTCTTTTTAAATTTCTCTTACACTTAATATTTCGTATATAAAACATACATATCTATCAACAAATAGTTTTTTTATTATATTTTAAGTATATTTATTAAAAACTTTATATCTAGCTACAAGAATAACTAATCATTGAATTAATCAAAAAACTTTATTACTACCTGACTCCTCTAAATTTTCTATTATTGATAAAAAAATCCTTTATAGCTTTTTTTCACTATAAAGGACTTTTTAATTTATATATACTAATTAAGATACTTATATAATTTGTATTTTCTTTAACTAATCCAAGTCATACTGCACTTTTTTATTTTCCAAATACCATTAACTTTTTCTGCCTTAGTAGTAAAGCCAATAGCGCCCAGGCCTGAAGCCCACTTTGTTCCCTCAAAAGAAATTTCATTTTCTGTATTTTTTATATATTCATTAACTTTAAAGTTTATACCGTCTATAAAAGTTAAGTTTTTAATATATCCTTCACCTTCTAATTCTTGAAAATTTTTGTCCATTATAGCTGCATTGTATTTCTTAGCTAGATAATCAAATAATTGTACTTTATCTTCTTCACTGAAATTTTCAAATGTACTTGTATCTACATTTATATATTTAACGTTACTATTTAATCCTTTATCAGTTTCCCATACTATATCAAAAATTTCTGCATATACTCTTGATTTTTCTGATTTCAATATTTCATCCTGAAGATCTTCTGCTTTTGAAGCCTTAACAAAGTATACTCCTGCTCTATTTATAATAGTTAACTCATCTTTACCTATAATATTATTAGTATCTTTTTCTTCTATTTGCAATATTACTTTTATTTCGCTATAAGCATCATCTACATAACTTACTTCTGCATATTGTGCAAATTTAACAGCTTCTCCTGAATTAATAATATTATAACTAAGCCCTTCAGTACTTACAAAACCATATATATCTTTGTCTCCTGAATCATCCTGAAGAATCCAGTGATACTGTACTTCTTTATCTAAATCACCATCTATTATAGGAGTAAAAGTTACTTCTTCATTGTAAAATAATATAGTATCACTTTCTATACTTACCTTAATATTTTCGTCTTGTGTCATTGGGTTATTATTATTTATATATTGGTCTTTCCCCTCTGAATTACACCCAGACATTAAAGTCAGCATTAACAACGATATAATTAAAAATATTTTTCTCATAACACACCTCATACCTTCTAATTTTCTAAAGAATCTAATGATTTTACATATTCTTTAATAAGCTTATTACCGTTTTCATAATCATATTTATATTCAAACACTTCTCTTGTATTTGGATCAACATATAGTTGCTTTAGAGGATAGTATTCATAGCTTATGCCTTCATCTAGATTTTTTTTATAATATTCATCATTAATAATAGAGTTAGCATAAATAAGTACGTATTCTCCTACTCTATAGACCGGAAGCCCATCCCAAGTTTCTATGAATTTTTTAGTTTTATCTTCAATATTATTGTATCCTCTTTTATCAATTAATTGTGGATCAGCTTGTGCTATAAAATCATAATAGCTTAACTCTCCGCCCTGAACCCCAATAGTAATAGTATTTTCTTTAGAAATATTATTTTTATAGTCATTTATAACTTTAATAATTATATCACTAAAAATCATATGGCCAAATTTAACATAACCTTTTACATCAATAACTTTTCCATAAACTATGGCTTCTGCTTCAGTTTCATAATTTATAAATCTTGAATCATCTGCATAACTATTTTCTAAAGATGAACCTAATACCATTTTATCTTTTAAAGTTTTTTCTAGATCTAAATCTTCTAAAACTTCAATTTTATTTGCAATTTCAAATTTAGAAGTAGTACTATCACTTATATTTTCATTACTTATATTATTATTCATAAAAATACTTTTACAAGCCATCCCTATAGTAAAAACAAAGCTTATACTTGCTACTATAATTAATAATTTTTTATTTATCTTCTTTTTTTATAATATAGTTTACTTTCTATCTTATCCCACAAATCAGGCATATTATTTTTAGAATAATCCTTTAATAAATTTTTTATATCCTTATCCATAAATATTC
>NZ_ASRV01000038.1 GCF_000401215.1 Clostridium sartagoforme AAU1
ACTCTATAGGAATAACTTTAACAACTTATAATCTATAAATGACTTATCCACAGATTTTTAAGATATAATTTCCTATAGAGTAAAAAAAGCACATCAATATTTTGAAGTGCTACTCTCTTAAAGTTAACTATTTAAATATACTTTAAAAATTAATTTTATTATTAAACTAATACCATATGTTATTAGTGAAAATATTATTGCTATAAAAAGAATATTTATAATGAACATGTTATAGCTTATTATCATACTTAGTGATATGTATTTTGTTATGCCTAATAAATTTAATATCATAAGTGCAAAAAACATACTAAAGATTCCTTTACTAGCTCCTTTTATATCAGCTTTACTTAATGATATATGTGAAGATATACATATTGCTAAGAATAAAAAAACTATAAATCTTATATTTGTGAAATTATCTAATGTAAATATTAACTTTACTAATGCTTTAAATGTTGAAATTAAATTAATTAAATTCATCTCATTTATACTACTAAGCATAGTTAACCTAAATTCGTTGTATATATTAGGTATAAGAAAATACATTAAAATACCGATAGAAAATATTCCTCCTAAAATAGGTGCTATTCCAATAAAAAAGTTGCCAATTTGTTGATATATACTAAGAGGATTATATGTATGTTTCACATATCCTAATGTTCCATCTTCATTATTAGGCTGAAAAAGTTTTATTTTGCTTATTTTATGTTTAAAAATGACTGCTGCTAATGCATGACTTAATTCATGAATGGGAACACCTATAAATCCAGTTATATAAATACTCTTTCTTCCAATAGCTCCATAAAAGTTTTTTATAGACTTAGTCCTAAAAAATCCTAGTATAAATCCTACTATAACAATAGAGCCTATAAAATACACAATTTCAAGTACCGTTGTAATTATTAAGTCTTTTAATAACTCCATAAACTATTTCCCCCAACACTTCTTTTTGCAGTTCAAAGTTCACAAGGCACAGTTCACAGTTTTTTTGCATAATAGAACAGGTATCAGGTTATAAATTTAAATAAGAGTAAAAGCGAAAAATCAAAGTTATTCTCCCCTATAAAGCTTAGAATTTAATTTATACAAGGTGCATGTTATTCCAAACTTCCTAAGAACTTTTTTCTCATCTTAAATTCTCTGTTACCTGCTACCTGTTCCCTCTTACCTTCCACCACTCATAATAAGAAACTATGAATTGTGCACTGTGCACTATTAAATCAGTTCTTTTCTCAATCTTCTAGGTAATAATCTAAATATTCTTGGTGAAATTAAATCCAAATCCTTCTTCCTTATTCCACCGAAGTAAACCATTGTATATAGATATACAACTCCCCCTACACCAATTAAAACTAATGTTGCTATTGCAATAATTGCTTTTCCACTACCTAAGGCTTCAGTAACCTTAATAATAGGAAACTTTGCAACAAGTATAACTAATGTCATTAATAAAGAGCAAATCGTTGGTACAATTGCTTGCTTTACAATGGGAATATTAACTCTAAAGAATTGTTTAATTTTCCCATGATTTATTATAGTAGGTATAATAAATGATACAAAGGTTGCAATTACTGCCCCCATTATGTTAACACTTGGAATTGAAACCAATACTACATTTATAATTATTTTCGCAACTAATCCGAGACTGGCAGATACAATAATTAAGTACAACTTATTAATTCCTTGTAAAATAACATTTTGTATAGTTGTTATTGCCATAAATATTAATAATGTAGATCCATACATGAGTAAATTATATCCTGAGTTAGAAGGAAATAGAAAACTATATATTTCCTTACTTAATATTGCTAGACCAAAGGTTGCTGGCATAACTATTATGTACATTATTCTAAAAGCATAACTAGTTTGCTGCTTTAATTCCTTTTTATTTTTATACACAAAAGCTTGTATAATCTTTGGAAATATAGATGTTCCAAGGGCAGTTACTATAGCAAGTGGTACATAAATAAGAGTTTTATAATAAGATAGTACTGCAGTTAAACTATCTACCATATCTCCATTAAATCCAGCCGAAGTTAAACTCCTAGCTACAGTTATACTATCTATAACACCTGCAAAGTTTTGAACAGCTGCAACTAGTGTTATGGGGATAGCATACATAAATAACTTTTTAACTATTCTCTTATCAGAAACTCTTTTTTTACTTGGATCATGATTTCTTTCTGCTTCTTCTGCAAAACTTTTCTTATTATATATATAAATTATATATATAATTGCAATAATTGCACCAAGTGAAGTCCCTATAGTTCCTCCAGCACTTCCCCATTCTAAATTACTTGTAATTGAAATTAATAAAGCTGCAAAAACAAGACTAAGAACAACATTTATTAATTGCTCTATAATTTGAGATATTGCTAAAGATTCCATTTCCTCAACCCCTTGCATATATCCTCTAAATGCAGATAAAACTGCTGCAAAAATTATTGCAGGTCCTAAAAATAAAAACGTTAAAGCCGATCTTTCTCTGTATATTAATTTAGATATAGGAAATGATAAGGCCATAAAGACTCCAGCAATTATAATACTTATAATTGCTAAATATTTTATTGATAGCTTCATTGCTCTTAAGGCATCCTTATGATTCCCCATTGCTCTAAGTTCTGTTACAACCTTAGTAACTGCTGGTTGTGCACCCAAACTAGTTACTGCAATTAAAAATACAAATATATCATAACCTGCTACATATATTCCATATCCAGTTTGCCCTAAAACTCTTGTTAATAAAGGAACATATATTGCTGATAATAACTTACCAGCAATACCTGCTATTGATAATATTAAAAAACCACGTCCTACTGATTTTTGTTCCATACCCAATCACCTTTTATTATATTGTGAATTTAAACACATCATTTTTAATTTTCTTAAATACTGGTGGTAAGCTTTCTGTTATAGTTTTATTATTTAAATAGCTTAATTTATCTGGTGTGTTTCTAAAAATCAATTTATATGCATATAAGAATTGACAATCAAGTCCAAATTTATTTGCAAAAAATGAGTTTAATTTTCTATCTCCATATTTATTATCACCAATTATAGGCGCTCCTAAATGTGATAAATGCGCTCTTATTTGATGGCTTCTTCCTGTTATTAAATTTATTTCTAAAAATGAATATGCGCCATTTGTTTTTATGGTTTTAACTTCCATGGCTATTTCTTTTGAATCATTTACTTTCTCATCATATATCTTTGATATATTAGCTTCTTCATTTTTATGAATATATCCTTTATATAATCCATCCTTTATTTTACCTTTAACTAAAGCATTATAATATTTTTCAACTTTTCCTTCTCTTATGATTTCATTCATTGTTCTTAATGCTTCAAAATTTTTCCCAAATATTACAATACCTGAAGTATTTCTATCTAATCTATTACATGGTGCAGGAGTAAATGTTATTTCATTTTCTGGTAAGTAATCACCTTTTTCGTTTAAATATGATAATACATAATCGGTTAAACTTGCATCTTTTCCCTTCTCGTCAGGATGAACTAAAATATTAGGCCATTTTTCAACTATTAATATATTAGAATCTTCATAAGTAATTTTCATTCCACTAGCATTAACTTTAATAAACTTTTCTTTTGGATCTTCTTTATTACTTTGAATATATTTTATTTCTATCACATCATTTATTTGCAAAGAATAATTTTCTTTTTGTTTATTTCCATTAACCCTTACATCACCTTTTCTTAAGGCTTTAAAGATTTTACTTAATGGAACATCCTTTAATAGTTTTCTTAAAAATTTGTCTAATCTTTGACCTGCTTCATTTGTGCCTATTTCTATTCTCAAACTAATCACTCCTAGTTTTTTAGTATTCTAACTATATTTTCCCCATTGTTATAGATTAATATTAAATTAGCTTCTTGTCAAATATTCAAACACCATTTGACATTGCATTGCTACGCCTAAAGGCAAACACTCTTCATCTATATCAAACAAACTACTATGTGCAGGATAAATTATATTTTTACTCTTATTTCCTGAACCTAAAAAATAAAATACTGCTGGTCTTTCATTTGCAAAATAAGCAAAACTTTCTACTCCCATTTTAGGATTCTTTTGAAGTAAAACATTTTCTTTCCCTATAATTTTTTCAGCTCCAACTTTAAATAAATCTACCATATTATCATTATTATATAAATTAGGATAGGATTCTTCTATGTCAATTTCAGCAGTTGCTCTGGATGATTTACATATTCCTTGAACGATTTCTATTAATCTTTCCTTTGCAAATGCCCTATCTTCTTTGCTCATGGTTCTTATAATTCCGCTTATTTGTACTTCTTCTGGTATTATATTTTGCGCTGTTCCTCCATGAATACTTCCTACTGTTATAACTGCTGGATTTGCTGTGTTAATTTCTCTGCTTACTATAGTTTGTAATGCTAATACAATGTGGCTTGCTATAACTACTGGATCTACTGTTGTATGTGGGTAAGCTCCATGTCCTCCTGAGCCCTTAATAGTTATTGTAAATGGATTAGAGGCTGCATTAACTACTCCATGCTTTAGCATTATAGTTCCACACTCCAATGTTTCTTCTACATGGAGCCCACATATACAATCAACTCTTGGATTTTCAAGAACACCTTCACTTATCATGAACCTTGCTCCACCTATAGTTTCTTCTGCTGGTTCAAATAATAATTTTATATTTCCAGAAAATAAATGCTTGTTTCTATTTAAAATCTTAGCAGCTCCAAGTAATATAGTTGTATGTGCATCATGCCCACATGCATGCATTTTTCCTTTAACTTTCGATGAATAATCACATACCTTTTTATCTAATATTGGTAATCCATCTATGTCCCCTCTTAAGGCTATTGTTTTTTCAATACCTTCATCATTTTGTTTAGTTCCTCTTATTATTCCACATATTCCTGTTTTAGAAACTTCTTTAAATTCTATTCTTTCATTCTTTAAAAATCTCTTAATAAATTTAGATGTTTCATACTCTTCCATTCCTAGTTCAGGATGTTCATGTAATACTCTTCTTATTTTTACTAATTCATTTTTTATGCTTATTGCTTCATTTTTAAAATTCATATTAACAGCCCCCTTTATACAATTAACAATTAACAATTAACAATAATATTTAATTAATATTTATCATCATTAATTCTTATCCCCTAGTATCCCTTGCAAATTCATTTATTTAAATATAATTTAACTCCAAAAAACTTCGATATTATCCCCATCTTTTAACTTTTCTGTATATCCAGTTTTATTTCCGTTAAGTAATAAATTTATTATTCCTTTTGCTTCTTTTAAATCAAAATTAGCATAATTAAAGATATCCACAAATATATAGTCTTTTTGTCCACTAAGTGTTATTAATTGATTATTAAATGTTACTTTAATTTCATTATTTGGCTTATTTTCCTTTAAAGTACTTTCCTTAAATACTTCTTTAATTTCTAATGATTCTAAAATTTCAGTTTCTTTAATATTACTATATGTGATTAACTTATCCCCTTCGCTAACTGTATAATCATCTGATAGTTTTATTCTATTGCTTTCAATAATAACGTCTTCTTTTATTATATATTCTTTTATATCCTTAATTGATTTTGGGAATACTATATTTATGTCATCGTCCTCATTTATATAATATTCAAAATCTACAACAGTATTATTGGCAAATATAATTGGCTCTAAATTAATTAATTTATTATTTATATATATACCTATACTATTGAATTCTTTTATTTGTTCTGATATCTTTGCCTTGGCATCTTTACCTGAAATTGCATATTCTATTTCTATAGTATCTCCCGCCTTAACTTTTTTATCTATACTTCCTAATTTGCCATTAAGCTTTATTATTGGATTTCTTCCTTTTTCCCCAAATGCTATTCTTTTTATACCATTTAACTTATATTTTAAATTCTTACCATTTTTTCCTATTAGCATACTTGGATTTATTCCTGCTTGAATTATAACATCCATAATTGTATGCTCATGTGAATTGAACATGCTTATCGGAACTCCATTTAAAACTACATCAATGAAATCATTTCCTCCATTTTTTAATGCAGTTAATGCTATTCCAAGAACTGTTACCCCTTCTGATCCTAGGTTATTATTACTGATACATTCAACAACAGCACTTCTATCTTTTATAGCAATTCTTTGAATCGGCATATTTAAGTTTTCACTAAGCTCTTCTATTATCCAAGGAGTATGTGCCCCTCCACCTACTAGAAATAATGCACTTGGAGATTTATTTGCATTAAGTTCAATTATTTTTGCTGATATTCCTTCAGCAATTTTTTTAACTACAGGTCTTATACTTTTCATTATATTCTCTGATTTAATTGTGTTCTCTAACCCAAGTATATCTGTATATGTTATTTCATCTTTCAACTCAATATTTCTTTTTATGTATTCAGCAGTATTAAAATCGACTAAACATTCTTGCACTATTGCCTCAGTAACTTCATCACCAGCTTGTGGAACCATGCCATATGAAGATATGCTCTCTTTAGAACTTATTGCTATATCTGATGTCCCTGCTCCAATATCTACTAAGGCTATATTTAAAAGTCTTAATTTCTTAGGAACTACAGCCTCAATAGCAGCAATTGGTTCTAATGTTAAATTGCTTACTCTTAGCCCTACCTTTTTCATAACTGTATATAAAGAATCTACAACTGACCTTGGTAAAAATGTTGCTATTACTTCAACCGCTGCTTTCTCTCCTTTATGTCCTATTAAATTAGATATAATAAATCCATTTAAATAATAATTTTTAACTGAATATCCAACACAATATAGCTTTCCATCAGTAGTCTTATTTATTTCATTCTCAGCTTCTTTTAAAGCTAACATTTCTAGTTTTCTTACATCTTCTTTAGATATTTCTTCCTCAGAATCTAATTCCATTGTACCTTGTGAATTTATAGTTTTCAAAAACCTTCCCGCTGCTGCTATAGATACATTTTCTAATTTAATATCTATTTCATCTTCTATATCATCTACTATTTTTTTACGCCCTTGGCCACTAAATTTATATCATGAATCTGTCCATCTACCATTGCTCTTTCTTCATGTTCTAAATACTTCTCACATATAACTTTAAACTTGTCATTTTCTATCAAACCTACACTACCGATAATAGATCTTGTTCCTACATCAAGTGCAAATTTAATATTCTTTAAATTTATATTATTCATTTGCTAACACCTCATAATTTAATATAATAATCATTATATTTAAAAATCATCATCCTTTTTATTATCAATTACTATGCTATCCTCTTTTTTTCTAGTTCTCTCAAATTTAATTAATGCATAATAAACTCCACTTTCTACAGCAAATGTTATAACAAAATATAGTACAACAACTACTACTATTCCTATTAAGATATAAACCAATTACAAATCCCCCTTTAATTACCATAATAAAATTATACAACTTCCCTGCATAATAGTGAACACTTAGTTCTTCATTATAATAATATTATTCTCTATTAAAACCCTTAGAGAAAAACTTTTACTCACACAATCCCCGAAATCTATTTTAATTACATCGTCATCTATTGACAATACTTTTCCATTACCATAACTTTTATGATGAATAATATCATTCATCTTTATTCCATAATCATTATTTGAATTTATACTTTTTAATCCACCTTCTAAAACGAACCTAGAAATATCCTTAAATTTCCCCTTTTGTGTTTTGGGAGAAAATATATATAAGTTATCTATGGCCCTAGTTACTGCAACGTAAAATAATCTTCTTTCTTCCTCTATATTTTCTTCCATTGATGATTTATGTGGAATTATTTCTTCTGTTGAATTAATTATAAAAACATTTTTAAATTCCATTCCCTTAACCCCATGTATTGTGCTCAAAATTACTCCATCTTGCACCTCTTTACTTTCCTCTATCTTTTCTTTTACTCTTTCTACATGAGATAATAATTCTACTATTGTTTTTAACCCATCTGCTGCCACTTTGAATTCTTCTACTATGTCTTCTAATTCTTCTATACTTTGATTATATCGTTCACCATAATCTTTTAGATAATCTATATAATTTAATTCTGAAATTATATACTGTATTGCACCAGAAAGTGAAATTTTATTAAGATAAAGTATGTCTCTTTTTAATTCATCTAATTTTTTTGCTTGATATGGTGGTGTATCCCTTTTTTCTATTAAAATATCAAAAGGTGATTTGTATTCAATAGAACTTTCTATATATTCTAAATTGGCTTTGCTTACATATCTGAAAGGCTTATTTATTATTGATAAAAAATTTTCTTTACTGTTTATATCTATTGAAAGTCTTAGGTAAGACAAAATATCCTTACATATAAAATGCTCAAAGAAGTTATATCCCTTATCTAAAAGGATAAATGGAATTCTTCTTCTGGTGAAAGTATCAATTATACTTCTAGCTTCCATATTAGTTCTATATAATATAGCATTATCACTTAGATTTTCTATTGATTTTTCTATTATATTTGCTATGTCTTCACCTTGATTTCTTTCATCATAAGGTGTTCTAAAATTTATTACCCCCACTGAATCCTTATTTGCTTTTATTAATTTATTGTTTCTACTTTTATTATTCTTGATTATTTCCTTTGATACTTCTACTATATTATTATTGCTTCTATAATTAGTAGATAAATATATTTTTTAGCATGTTCAAAAATTTCACTAAAGCTAACCATATATTCTGGTCTTGACCCTCTAAAACTATATATACATTGATCCTCATCTCCAACTGCAAACAAAGAGTTATTTTTATTTAACATTTTTAAAAACTTAATTTGTAATTCATCACAATCTTGAAATTCATCTACTAATATATATTTAAACATTGTTTGATACTTACTTAAAATTTCTGTATTATCATTTAATAAATTTACAACTTTGATTGATAAATCATCAAAATCCCAAAGCCCATTTTTTGATTTATAATCTTCATATTTTTCTAAACACTCAATAAAAATATCTTTTGCCATTGTTGCTTTAAATTCTTCTATATTCTTAAGAGAAGTTTTGAAGAAAGATATATTATTCAAAGCTTCCTTTATTTTATCTTCACTTACTTCATCAGAATATTTATTTAAAGTAGATTTAATTATTCTATGAGCTATACCACCTTCAATTATAGAAATATTAAATCCTTCCCTTAAAAGAATCTTATAAAACAAACCATGGAATGTTCCAAAAAAAGGTGCAATTTCTCTATTAAAAATATTTTATATCTATTTCTCATATTGTCCGCAGCAGCTCTTGTAAATGTTATTACAATTATATTACCTAATTTTACTTTTAAATTGGTTACCAAATGATTTACTCTATTAATTATAACTGTTGTTTTTCCTGAACCTGGTGCTGCAACCACTAACACATTATTTTCTTTTATATATACAGCTTCCTTTTGATAGTTATCTAAATAAATTTTCATAATTGCTCCTTTTTTATGTATTATTGTCTTTTTTATGCTATAAATATCTATATTGTAATAATTTATCTCTAGATGTACAATATATTTAATATATTTAATTTTGTGAAACAAAATAATTCATAATTAATTATTAATAATTAAAGGAGAAAAATCTCAAGATTTTTAATTGAACAAATAAGGGAGAAAAACATGGAAAACTTAATTAGATTTGATGTTACTAATGAACGTAATCTTACTATGTTAGTTGATTTTTATGAACTAACAATGGCAAATGGATACTTTAATAAAGAAATTCAAAATAAAATAGCATATTTTGATATGTATTTTAGAAGAGTTCCAGATGGCGGAGGCTATTGCATAATGGCTGGAGTTGATCAACTAATTCAATATTTAAACAATTTGAAATTCACAGAATCTGATATAGATTACTTAAGAAACAAAAATTTATTTTCAGAAGAATTTCTAAATTACTTAGAAAACTTCGAATTTAAATGTGACGTATGGGCTATTCCAGAGGGAAATTTTGTTTTTCCAAATCAACCATTAGTTATGGTTAGAGGGCCAGTTGTTCAAGCTCAATTTATAGAGACAATGATTTTACTTACAATAAATCATCAAACTCTTATTGCAACTAAAGCTAATAGAATTTGTAGAGCCGCAGCTGGTAGAACAGTCATGGAATTTGGCTCTCGTAGAGCTCAAGGGTACGATGGGGCTATTTATGGAGCTAGAGCTTCAATAATCGGTGGATGTGATTCAACAGCTTGTACTATTGCGGACAAATACTTTGATGTTCCAGCTGTTGGTACAATGGCTCATAGTTGGGTTCAATTATTTGATACAGAATATGAAGCCTTTAAAGCTTGGGCAGAGGTTTATCCTGATAATTGTTCACTTCTTGTTGATACATATAATGTTTTAAAATCAGGAATTCCTAATGCTATCAAAGTATTTAATGATGTATTAAAGCCTATGGGTAAGAGACCTAAAGGAATTAGAATTGATTCAGGTGATATAGCATATTTAACTAAAAAATGCAGAAAGCTTTTAGATGCTGCTGGTTATTCTGATTGTAAAATAATTGTGTCTAACTCATTAGATGAGCATATTATTAGAGATGTCTTAAATCAAGGTGCTTGTATAGATTCCTTTGGTGTTGGTGAAAGATTAATAACTGCAAAATCTGAACCAGTTTTTGGAGGAGTTTATAAATTAGTAGCTGTTGAAAATAATGATAAAATAGTTCCTAAGATAAAAATAAGTGAAAATACAGAAAAAATTACTAATCCAGGCTTTAAAAAGATATATAGAATTTATGATAAGGAAACTCACAATGCAATAGCCGATATTATCGCTTTAAATCATGAAACAATTGATGAATCAATGCCTCTTGAGATTTTCCATCCTATAGAAACTTGGAAAAGAAAATTAGTAACTAATTTTTATGTTAAAGATCTGATGGTTAAAATTTTTGATAAAGGTCAGCAAGTTTATGACAGTCCTTCTGTTTTAGAAATAAAAGAATTTTCTAAAAATCAAAGTACTAAAATGTGGCCTGAAATATTGAGATTTGAAAATCCACATACTTATTATGTTGATTTATCTCAAGAATTATGGACATTAAAGCAAGACTTACTGCATAAATGCATAAAATAGGAGTTGTCATAAGACAACTCCTATTAAAATTTAATAATTAATAACTTTTTCATCTGAATAATTTATATACCTATCTTGTGAATAAAATAAGTCTTCATCCACATTATCAACAAATGCTACTTTATTACTTGAAGATAAAAATTCCTTAAACGGACATGTACTATCTTCTGAATGCATAGGACATGCATTATAACAACTTATCTTTTCATTATTAGTTGACCAAAATGGACATTTGCTCATGATTCTCCCCCCAATACCCATATGTGAAAACGAAATCACAATTTTCTTATATTATATTATATATTTTTGTTAAAATAAAGCATTTCATGCCTATTTCTGTAAAATAAATATCGACTTAATTCCCTATATTTTTACTCCATTCAATAGCTTTACAATATGAATTCCATAATGACCCTTTATCAACTTTTAATTTATTACATTTTCTTGTTATATTTTCATTATCAACCATTTCATAAGCTAAAGATAATTCTAATATATTTCTAAAAATATTATCTTCTCCAAGTAGTGCTTTTTTTATTTTCATATTAACAGGTAAATTTTCTACTAAATATTCTACATCTTTTTCTATCATAAGGTGTAAATTAGAAAATAAACCTACCATAAAAGCTGATGATGCATCTTCATTACATATGGATGCTATTTCTTCACAAAATTTAGCTCTTATAATTATGTTTTTAGCATACTCTTCACTTTTACCTGATGATATTTCAACAACAGATAATATTGATAGCCATTTTCTAAGTTCTTCTCTACCTATCAATATAATAGCTTGCTTTATAGATTTTATCTCATATAAAAAATTAAAATATGATGAATTTATAAATCTTAAAAACTTATATGTTAATGCAATATCTGTCTTTATTATATATTCTACTTTATCTAAATCATAATCTTCTCTTATAAGTTCAATTAAAAGTGAAAAAATACTACTATTTTTAATAGAGATATCTTTCCCTAGAAATATAGATGGTTTACTATAATAGTAACCTTGATAATAATCATAACCTAAATCCTGTGCTTCTTTTAAATCTTCTAATGTCTCTATCTTCTCTGCTAACATTTCAATATTAAAGTTTTTGCAAACATTAGCTATTTGTTTCCTTGATTCTTTAGATGAAAGTAAAAAATCAACCTTTACTATATCTATAACATCTTTAAAATTTATAATATGTTCTTCTTCCACTACATCATCTAAAGCTATATTATATCCAACTTCCTTTAGAAACTTTAATCTATCTATTATTTCTTTAGATGGATTTACAGTTTCTAACACCTCAATTACTACCTTATCTTTTGGTAATAATGTTGCAATATTCTTCTTTATTAATTTCTCTGAAAAATTTACAAAAGCTTTTCTATTATCAGTTAAAATATCTAATCCAAAAGATGATATATTTTCTATAACTTTATATGTGGCTATTTCTTCTTCTATAGAGTCATCAAAAATATTATTTAATGAGTTTCTATATAATAATTCATAAGCTACTACTTTTTCCTCTTTATTATATATTCCTTGTCTAGCTATAAAAATATCCATTTTCTCATCCTCAATACATAATTTATAATCATTATATAATAGTTATATATAATTTAAAAGAAAATCATAAAATTTTAATTTTTATACGTCTTTATACGATAAAAAAAAGAAGGAATTACTTTTTAATGCTATAATTAATGAACATTAGAAAGTAATTACCCCTCTTTATAATTTACAATGAGTGTTATTTTTAACTACTGAAATATTTATTATTTCATTTGTGAATGCTTTTAAAAGAGCTTTTTCTAGTACCTTTTCCTGATCAAAGTTTTCTATATCTCTACATTCAGCAAATACCTTATTTATTTCACCATCAACATTTCTATATGTTAAAGTTACATATGGCTTATCATATTCAACTTTAATAATTTTTAAACCCCATGATATTTGTGCGTAATCTCCATCTGTTGTAAGGTATGTTAGTTCTCTTAACTTTTCTTTTTCCTCTGAAGGATCGCTTATTACAATTAATTCATCTCCAACTTTATATTTTGCCATTTTATTTCCTCCTTATAAATATATAATTACATTATTGTAATTATATAGATTATTATTTTTAACTATATATATATTATTACTAATTTTTGTGATATTATTATGCTATGTGTATTAATTTAAATCTTAGAGTTTGTTAATTAATTAACAAC
>NZ_ASRV01000039.1 GCF_000401215.1 Clostridium sartagoforme AAU1
TGATTATTCAATAGAATTAATTACTAAAAACATACATTGACATATAATATAGAGTATTATATAATTATATAAACAATATAAAAGGATGGTGTATTATGGAGAATATAACTTCTATCTTCAGAGAAAAGAAATTAAAACTTACTCCTCAAAGATTAGCAGTTTACAAATATTTAATGAGTACAAATGAACATCCTTCTGCAGAAATTATATATAAAGCACTTCAACCTGAATACCCTACTATGAGTTTAGCTACAGTTTATAAAGCATTAAAGACTTTAGTAGAAGTTGGCTTAGTTCAAGAAATTAATGTTGGAGAAGGTAATTTTAGATATGATGCTAATTCACATGAACATGCTCATATCCAATGTATAAACTGTAGTAAGGTATCTGATTTACAAAATATATCATTTACAACTCTTAATCGTACTGCTGAGGAGTGCTCAGAATATAAGGTTCTATCAAATAGAATATTTTTTTATGGACTATGTAAAGATTGTCAATAAACAAAAAGCTAGGAATTTCATTTAATTTCTAGCTTTTTATTTATGTTGAATTAATCACTAATGAATTTCATATAATAAATTGAGGTGATTATATGTCAAAATTCATTATTATAAAGAAAAACTCTATATTATCTTATATAGTATCATTACTTATACTTTTTGTATTTATTTCATCAATTTACTTTTTCTTTACAAAAGATCAATATATTGAGGCTTTTACTCCTGTAAATTCTAAAAATAATATATCTTTTGATTTTGATGGTGATGGTGAAAAAGACGAGATAGAAGTATCTAAGGAAAATAATAGCTACATAATAAATATAAAAAGTAAGGATGAAACTTATTCATTAACTAGTAAAGATAACTTAGCATTGCTTGGAGATTCAGTTACTAAATGGCCAATAAAAATAGATGTTTTGGATATATCAAGAAATAATATTCCTGAAATTATTGTTAGATTATCTAAAGATAAAACTCCTATAAATTATATATTCTCATGGAATGGTGATAAGTTTATAAATACCTTCACATCTAATGATAATATAGTTGGAATATTAGACTCTAATAATAACAAGACTCCTAAATTATTATCTTTATCTTCTAGTAAAGGTGATGGTTCTACTAAAGGATATATTTTTTTTGAAGATAAGATAAAAGATATAACATTTTCAAAACCAAAAGTTCAAGGTCTTTCTGTTATTCAAAGCTTTATAGATATTATTGAGGCTCCATATGAATTATCAGAAGCTCCAAATATTTTCACTTCAGACATTGATAGTAATGAACTAGCAATTTTATGGGGCCTAGATAAAGATAATACTAGATATTCATTTCAAAATGGATATTTTACAGATTTTGAATGGGATAAAGATGGAAATATTTTGGGAATGAATTGGACTTTATCTTTTGAGAATACCAAAAGTGTACATGATTCTACTCCATCAAAGGAATTATTACTTTATTTAACTGTTAAATATGATGGGTATACTTCTCTCAAAATATCTTCGATAAAGAAAATATAAGTTTAAAATCAAAAGGCCGCTAATAGCGGCCTAAAAGGGGGATGGGGGGGTTTAGCTTAAACGAAGATTTCTCTACGTTTGCTATAGGAGAATACTTCTCCGGTACATTATTATTCTTTGCTTATGGTTCTTCTTTTATACATAAAAAAATATATTTATTAAACTTTACATAAGAGTATTATTTGAAATCACCCTTATTATATGCTTCTATAATTCTTTCTATAAACGCAGCCTTCTTCGGGTCAACTATACTTTTAATAGCGATTAGCATTTGTATGTTTTCATCATCATATAGTACTTCATTATTTATGCTATCTATATCATCATCAGATATGTTTAAATTATTTTCATTAGTTAAATTTGAATACTGAGGAGAGTTATTGTTAAAGTTAAAGTTCCCTAAACCTAAATTATTCATCATTCCCTGCAAAGCTCCTAAATCAAATATATTTCTATTACCGGGATTTACATTATTTTCTTGATGATTATTATTAAAATTCCCCAAATTAAAATTATTCAAATCTAAACCATCCATCTTCATAGATGAAAGCATACTTCCAATTTGACTCATATCCATATTACCACCTAACATACTCATAAGTTGAGCTGGATTTATACCAAAAGGAGCATTATTTGTTCTATTGTTAGAGTTTTCATTGACTACTCTCTCTCCTTTATGCCTACGCTTTTTCCTTGACATTTAGGTTCCTCCTATTATATTTCCTTTGATTTATTATATGTAAAAAAAGCTAATGTGTTTATAATTTAAGACATTTTTTTGGAGGGCATAGCCCTCCATCCTCTATACTAACAACAGCCTTCTCCACCAAATAGGTTTCCGAAAGAGCCTCCACATAGTAAGAATAATAAAATTATTAGATATGAGCAATTGTTATTTAAAACACCTGAACCACATGCTATTAATAAGAATATTATTGGTGTAATACAACTATTTATTCCATTAAATGCATTTCCAGCTCCACAGCATGGTACTGGTTCACAGCAACAGCAATCATCATAGTAGTCTTTTTTGTGAGAATGTTTCTTTGACATGATTATCTCTCCTTTCTAATTTAAACTAGCAGCATCCGCCAAATAGATTTCCGTTTCCGATATTACCGGAACCAGAGCAGCCATTGCATAGGAATAGAATTACTAATAGGAATAGATAAGATGAACAGTTTCCAGTTCCATATCCGCCATATCCGTAATCGTCGCAGCAGCAATCATGTTTTCTTTCTTTTCTACAGCAACATCTATTATTTCTAGCGCCAAATCCTCCACTATAAAATAGTATTAAAAGAATCCAGATCCAGCTTCCAAATCCACAATTGTTTCCACAGTTATTGTTGAAACCTTGTATGCCTTGTGGTGGACATTGAGGTGCAATTCCATCGTTAGCACCGTATGAATTTAGACCATTTAGAATTTCATTCATTTCCATAACTTACTCCTCCTTGGGATTTTTAGTTTTTTGTTTTTATAGTATATACTATTCTCTCGAATAATAATTGCCACTGTTTTTTATTGTAATATTTTAAATTTTTAACAAATAAAAAAGAACTTAAAGCTTTAATACTTTAAGTTCTTCCTTAATTATTCTTCTTTTTCTTCAATTATAGAGCCAAAAAGATTATCTATTAACTCATCTTTCCCTTTTTTATTCACTGATGAGAAGAAATATAATTTATCTTCATTTGATAAATTCAATGTTTCTCTTATTACTTTTTCACTTTTTCTTAATTCATTATTAGACAGTTTATCACTTTTAGTTGCTATAACTACTTCATCATACCCATAAAATTTAATCCATTCATGCATTTGTATATCATCTGCTGTTGGTTTATGTCTAGAGTCAACTAAAAGTACTACTCTCTTTAACTGTTCTCTATTATTTAAGTAAGTTTCTATAGTATTACCCCAACTTGCTTTTTCAGTCTTTGAGACTTTGGCATATCCATATCCAGGCAAATCAACTAAATAAAATTTATCTCCATTTATGATAAAAAAATTAATTAACCTTGTTTTTCCAGGTGTCTGACTAACTTTAGCAAGTTTTTTTCTATTAGTTATAGCATTAATTATAGAGCTTTTACCAACATTAGAGCGTCCTACAAACGCAACCTCTGGCAATCCAGTTATCGGATATTGTTCTCTTTTAACTGCAGATATAACAAAATCTGAATTTATAATTTTAATCAATATTTTCAACTCCAATTATAGCTTTATTTAATACTTCATTGACATGATTAACTGCAATGATATTAAGCTTACTCTTCACTGTAGATGGAATCTTAATAATATCCTTCTCATTTTCCTTTGGAATTATTATAGTATCAATACCAGCTCTAAATGCTGCTATTGACTTTTCCTTTAATCCACCTATTGCAAGAACTGTACCTGTTAATGTTACCTCTCCAGTCATAGCAACATTACTTCTTACTTTTTTCTTTGTTAATGCTGATATAATAGATGTAATTATAGTTACACCAGCTGAAGGTCCATCTTTCTTTATAGCTCCTTCTGGAAAATGTATATGAATATCTGTATTTTTATAGAATTCTTCTTCAATTCCATATTTACTTGCATTAGCTCTTACAAATCCAAAGGCAATCTTAGCTGATTCTTGCATAACATCTCCTAATTGACCTGTAAGAATTAGCTTTCCAGTTCCCTTCATAATTACAGATTCAACCGGCAGTGTATCTCCACCAGCAGCTGTCCATGCCATTCCTTTTACTACACCTATTCTATCTTCTTTTTCTTTTACATCAAAAGTATAAATTTTATTTCCTAAATACTTTTCTATTCTATTAGCAGATATTGATATAGATTTTTTATTATCTCTCATCATTTCTGTAAGTACTTTTCTTATTAACTTTCCTAAGACTCTCTCTAAGCTTCTTACTCCAGCTTCTCTAGTATAAGAGTTAATAATTTCTTTTATAGAACTTTCTGATATTTTGAATTGTTCATTGGTTAACTTATGTTCCTTTAATAATTTAGGTATAAGATGATCTTTTGCTATATTATATTTTTCTTCATAAGTATATCCAGATACTTCTATGATTTCCATCCTATCTAAAAGTGGTGTTGGTATTGTATCTAGTGAATTAGCAGTTGTTATAAATAATATTTTAGATAAATCCATATCTAATTCTAAATAATGATCTCTAAATGTATTGTTTTGTTCACTATCTAAAACTTCTAGAAGTGCATCAGAAACATTACCTCTATGATCTGATCCTAATTTATCTATTTCATCTAATAAAACAAGAGGATTGTTTACTTTAGCTTCCTTTAAAACATATGCTAATCTTCCAGGTATAGCTCCAACATAGGTTTTCCTATGACCTCTTATTTCTGCCTCATCTCTTACTCCACCTAAGGACATTCTTGCATATTTTCTATTTGTTGCATTAGCTATTGATTTAGCTATTGAAGTTTTACCAACCCCTGGTGGACCAACTAAACATAATATAGGTCCCTTTAAAGTATTAGTATATTGTTTAACAGCTAAATATTCTATTATTCTTTCCTTTACTTCTTCTAAGCCATAATGCTCATCATTAAGTATTTTCTCTGCATTTTTGATATCAAAATTATCCTTTGTTGATTTACTCCAAGGTATATCAAGTATCCAGTCTAAATAATTTCTTATCACATTACTTTCAGAACCTTGCCCTGATACAGATTTTAATCTAGATAATTCACTTTCTGCTTTTTCCTTAACATGCTTTGGTAATTTAGATTTTTTTATTCTTTCTTCATACTTAGAAATTTCTTTTTTATCTTCATCATATTCTCCAATTTCCTCTTGAAGAACCTTTATTTGTTCTCTTATATAGTATTCTCTTTGAGATTTATCAACACTTTCTCTAATCTTTTTGCCTATTTTCTTTTCTACATTTATTATATCTATTTCATTTTCTATTATAATAAGTAGTTTTTCTATTCTTTTTATACAGTCTACTTCTTGTAATATTTCTTGTTTCTTATCCTCATCTACAATTACATAAGATGCAACTACATCTATTAATTCACTGTAGTTTACTATAGTATCGAATATAGACATGATGTTGCTTTTCATATTTCCTGAAGCCTTAATATATCTACTAAAACTTTTTCTTAATGAATTAATATAAGCTTCAATATCTTCATATTCTTCATTTGAAGGTTCTTCTATTTTTTCTACAGAAACTTTGAAATAATCTTCACTATTATCTAAGCTAGTTATTCTTCCTCTGTCTAATCCTTCGACTAATACTCTAATTATATTATTTGGTAATTTTATTATTTGTTTAACTTTACATATAGTTCCTATATCGTAAATATCATTAATTTCTGGTTCCTCTATTTCATAATCCTTTTGAGTTGCTAGGAATATATTTGTTTGATTTTCCATTGCCGCTTCAATAGCTGCTTTAGACTTTTCTCTTCCTACATCAAAATGTATTATCATATTAGGGAAAATGCTAATTCCCCTTAGAGGAATCAAAGGTAGAGTCATTAATATATCACTCATTATTCCCATCCTCCTTATATCATTATGTAACTTTTATAGTATACACATAAAATTATAATTTTTCAATCTATTTTAATTTATCAATCATTATATCATAACTTTATAACAAATAGCTAATATTTATTATCATATGCTCATTATTATCATGTATATATTATTATAATACATAATTTAAATTTATCAATGGACAATACTGTTAATAGATTTTTAACAATAAGCTTACCTAAAAAACATAATAAGTTATATAAAAAATTACATTTTATTGCTACTTCAAATAGTAAGTGAAAAAGAATCTGCCTTTTATAGCAGATTCCTTTTTATTCTTCTCCTTTTGCTGATAATACATCCATATTATTACTAACTACTATATCATCTACAACTACATCTTCTAATATAGCATTTTCTATTACTTCATTTAAAGTTTTAACAGGAATAACTTTTATTCCTTCTATATTTTTAAAGCTCTCTTTCCAGTTATCTGTAGGTATAATAACCTTTGTCGCTCCTGCTTTTTGAGCTGCATTTATTTTGGCACTAACTCCTCCAATCGGATTTACTTCCCCTAACAGACTTATTTCTCCTGTCATCGCAACTTTACTATTTACCTTAACTTTATTTATAGCGCTATATATAGCTGTCGCTATTGTTACTCCTGCTGATGGGCCATCAACCGGCATTCCTCCTGGAATATTTATATGTATATCATAATTTTCACATTCTAAGTTAAAAATATTATTTAACACTGTAAATACATTTTGTATTGATGAGTATGCAGTACTTTTCCTTTTTACTTTCCTATTATTACTACTTATTTCTTCTTCTTCAACTATCCCTGTAACTTTTAAATTGCCTATTCTATGGGTTACTTTTTTTGCAGTTACCTCTATTTCCATTAATATACCTATATTGGCTCCATGTACTGCCAATCCATTAACTACTCCAACTTGAGATTTATTTCTAATTTTTTTATCTGGAATTTGTGTATAGTTACCATTTTCTATAACCCATTGTATATCGTCTATATTTATATCATTTCTATCTTCATTTATTGCTACTCCTGATGAAAGTTGTATTAAATTTACAACATCTCTACCATTTGTACAATATTTAGAAATCAAATTTAAGCATTCTTCATCAATTTCCAATCCTATTTTATTTGCTGCATTTTTTGCTATAACTCTTATTTCTTCCTGTTCAAGAGATCTAAAGAAAATTTCTACACATCTTGATCGTATAGCTGGAACTATCTCTTCTGGACTTCTTGTTGTTGCTCCTATTAGTCTAAAATCTGCTGGAAGGCCATTATCAAATATTTCTTTAATATAATCTGGCATATTTGGATTCTCACTGCTGTAATAAGAACTGTCTAAAAATACTTTTCTATCTTCTAATACCTTAAGAAGTTTATTTAATTCTATTGGATGAAGTTCTCCTATTTCATCCATAAATAAAATTCCTCCATGGGCTTTTGTTACAGCTCCTGGTTTCGGTTGTGGTATTCCTGCTACTCCTAGAGATCCTGCTCCTTGATAAATAGGGTCATGTACTGATCCTATTAATGGATCAGCTATACCTCTTTCATCAAATCTTATTGTTGTTGCATCTATTTCTATAAACTTTGCATCCTTTTTAAATGGAGACTTTTCCATTTTTTTAGCTTCTTCCAAAACTAATCTAGCCGCTGCTGTTTTTCCAATACCTGGTGGACCATATATTATAACATGTTGAGGATTTGGGCCGCACAGTGCTGCTTTTAATGCCTTTATCCCATCTTCTTGACCAATTATTTCTTGAAATTTAGTAGGTCTACTCTTTTCTGTTAATGGTTGTGTTAATTGAATGCTTCGCATCCTATTTAATTTATCCATTTCTTTTATATTTTCTTTTTCTATAACAACCTTATTGCTACTATGACCTTTATTATTATTGACCATATAATATATAAACAGTAACATAGTTGTTATTTGCAATATTACTAAGATTTCAGTCATAAAATTTGCATTAACTTTTTAAAAGTAATGCACCCTCCCTTCTTTTAGTTATATACATATTATTAACTTAATCATAAGTTAATATTCTATAAAAAAGGGATAATTACCATGATTTTTCTTATACATATTGTTTTTCCAATTTAATATAAAAAAGGTCATATGTAAATTTTCTTATTCCGTCGGTCCACTCCAAGTCAACGT
>NZ_ASRV01000040.1 GCF_000401215.1 Clostridium sartagoforme AAU1
TTTTCTTATTCCGTCGGTCCACTCCAAGTCAACGTAAACTTATATATGACCTTTTGCCAGCTGAAGGAAGAAATCATAAATAGTTATACACATCATAAACTTTTTATAATTTCCTAAAGAATAAAAAGAACATCTTACTGTTAAATATAACAATAAGATGTTCTTATATTAAGCTGTTTCTATACCTTTTCTTTTTTTGGTTTTCTTAGCCTTTAATTGAGGTCTTACCTCACCTTCAGATAACCTTATAATTTCTGGGCTTTTTTTAGATTTTATGCAGTCTTCATTTATAACAATTTTTGAAATTGTTTCATCAGAAGGAATTTCAAACATAACATCAGTCATCATTTCTTCTACTATAGACCTTAATCCTCTAGCTCCAGTTTTTCTTTCTATAGCTTCATCAGCAATTGCTTTTAATGCTTCACCAGTAAATTCTAGCTCTACATTATCTATTTCAAAAAGCTTTCTATATTGTTTAACTAAAGCATTCTTTGGCTCAGTTAATATATTAACTAAAGCATCATTATCTAATGATTCTAAAGTTACTACAACTGGCAATCTACCAACAAACTCTGGTATAAGTCCAAATTTTAATAAATCCCCTGGCATTATATCCTTAAGTAATTTACCAATATCTTTAGTATGCTTAGATGTTATATTTGCTCCAAATCCTATAGAACTTTTTTCTGTTCTCTTTTCTATTATTTTATCTACTCCATCAAATGCTCCACCACAAATAAATAAGATATTAGATGTATCTATTTGTAAGAATTCTTGATGAGGATGTTTTCTACCTCCTTGTGGCGGTACTGAGGCAGTAGTTCCTTCAAGTATCTTTAATAATGCTTGTTGAACTCCTTCTCCAGAAACATCCCTAGTAATAGATGGATTTTCAGATTTTCTAGCAATTTTATCTATTTCATCTATATATATTATTCCTTTTTCTGCTCTTTCTATGTCATAGTCAGCGTTTTGGATTAATTTTAATAGGATATTTTCTACGTCTTCCCCTACATATCCAGCTTCCGTTAGTGTAGTTGCATCTGCAATAGCAAATGGAACATTTAAAAACTTAGCTAATGTTTGTGCTAAAAGTGTTTTACCAGAACCTGTAGGACCTAATAAAAGAATATTACTCTTTTGTAGTTCTATATCATCATCCATTAAATTAGAGTTTATTCTCTTATAATGATTATAAACCGCAACAGATAATGATTTTTTAGCTTTTTCCTGACCAATTACGTATTGATCTAAATAATTTTTAATTTCATTTGGTTTAGGTACACTTGTTGTATCTAATTCTATGCTTTCTTCAAACTCATCTGCTATTATTTCAGAACATAAGTCTATACACTCATCACATATATATACGCCTGGTCCAGCTATTAATCTTTTTACTTGTTCTTGATTCTTTCCACAGAAAGAACATTTCAATTGTTTCTTATCATCGTATTTAGCCATAAATTCACCTCGCTTAGGTTAAGATAGAACTATATTTCGTTGCTACCTTTATCATTTTTAGTAATCACCTTATCCACTAACCCATAATTCATAGCTTCTTCTGCTGACATAAAATAATCTCTTTCAACATCTGCTTTGATTTTATCAAGAGGCTGATTAGTATTTTCACTTAATATTTTATTTAAAGATTCTTTTATTTTTAATATTCTCTTTGCGTGTATATCAAAGTCTGTTGCTTGACCTTTGAAACCACCTAGAGGTTGATGAATCATAATTTCACTATTTGGTAACGCAAATCTTTTTCCTTTTGCTCCAGATGAAAGTAAAAATGATCCCATTGATGCTGCCATGCCTATGCATATAGTAGATACATCTGGTTTAATATATTGCATTGTATCATAAATAGCCATTCCTGCTGTTATTGACCCTCCTGGACTATTTATGTAAATATAAATATCCTTATCAGGATCTTCACTTTCTAAAAATAGTAGTTGAGATACTACTAAATTTGAAGTATTATCATCAATTTCTCCACTTAACATAATTATTCTATCTTTTAATAATCTTGAAAAAATATCGTAAGATCTTTCTCCTCTGCTAGTTTGCTCTACAACCATAGGAACTAAACTCATTTCTTATTCCCTCCTTCTCTATTTTCTACCTTCTTTTATAATATATCCATATTAGTAAAAACTAATTATATAAAAAATTAAAAATATATGCTTTCAATTTTACTATTTCATTCAATAGGTTTATTAATTTTATAAAACTGTAATGATTTATATTATTAATTGAAATATATATATATTAAATTATATAAGATTTTATTTATTTTGTTAATGAATATTTGAAATAATTGCCAGAATTTTATTCTGGCAATTATTTTTTATATATTATTTATTATTTTCAACTAAGAATGTTATAGTTTTTGCTACTTTAACATCAGATACAAGCGCTGCTCTTTGACCATTTAATAATAAATCAACTAGCTTTTCATCTTCTTCTGCTGAATACATTTTTGCAACTTCTTTAGCTTTTTCCTTTAATTCTTCTTCTGTTACATCTATATTTTCAGCTTTTTCTATAGCTTCTAAAACTAAATCTGTCTTTACCTTAACTTCAGCATTCTCTTTCATATATTCTCTCATTTTCGCTTCATCAGTTCCAGTAAATTGGAAATATTGTTCTAGGTTTAATCCTTGATATTGAAGTCTTTGTTCTAAATTCTTTACCATTGTATCTATTTCTTTTTCTACCATAACAGCAGGAATTTCAACCTTTGCATTTTCAACAACAGCTTTTATTATTGCATCTTCATGTTCTCTTTCTTCTCTGTTCTTGTTAGTTTCTTCTAATTTCTTTGTTATGTCTTCTTTTAATTCTGCTAATGTATCAAATTCTGATACTTCATTTGCAAATTCATCATCTATTTCTGGTAATTCTTTTATTTTTATTTCTTTTACTAAAACTTCAAATCTTGCTTTTTTATTATTTAATTCTTCTCTACCATAGTTTTCAGGGAAAGTAACATTAACTTCTACTTCGTCTCCAACCTTAGATCCAACTAATTGTTCTTCAAAAGTATCTATAAATGAACCTGATCCTATTTCAAGTGAATAATCTTTTCCTTCTCCACCTTCAAATGCTACATCCTCAATAAATCCTTTAAAATCTATAACTACTGTATCTCCTGTAGCTACTTCTCCAGCTTCTTTAGTTTCAATTCTAGCATTTTTTTGTTGCATTTCTTTTAATTTTTCATTTATTGCATCTTCTGTAACTTCATAAGATGGCTTCTCTACTTTTAAACCTTTATATTCTCCTAATTCTACCTCTGGATAAACTGTAACTTCAGCAGTATATATAAAATCTTTTCCTTCTTCTGCTGTTATTACATCTACCTTTGGATAATCAACAGGAACTATATTATTTTCTTCTAATGCCTTTGAATATGATGAGTCTATTGCAAAATTAACTGCATCCTCAATTAGAACTCCTATTCCATAATATTTTTTTACTATAGCCATAGGAACTTTTCCTTTTCTGAATCCTGGCACATTGAAATTCTTAACATTTTTATTGTAAGCTCTCTTTATAGCCTCTTGAAATTCTCCAGCTTCAACCTTTACTTCAAACTTAATAACGTTTTTCTCTATTTTTTCCATTTTAGCTTCCATTGTATACTCTTCCTCCTAAAATAGTACGATTCTATCATAATTGATATAACTAGGTTATTATACCATATAATATCAAATACTTTCAAACATTTGTTTATATAAGTTGTAATAAATATTCAATTCTTAACTGAATTATTCTTGTATTGATAACATTTAAACTTTTAGTTAATTTGTTAATTCGCCATTAACATTTACATATTTAACATTGCCATCAATTACAACTTCTAATCCTTTTTCTTTTAATTCTCCAAATTTTATTTCTTTTCCTTTGGAGTTCCATAATGTCTTATGATTATTATTACTTAAATCTACAACCCATACATATTTATTTAAATCATATCCAAAGTAAGGCACATTGCTTATATATGCAACACTTGTATCACTTATAAACTTTGCCTCTACATTCCATAAGTATCCATTATATGTTTGTATAACTGAATCTTTATTAAATACTTCACCATTTGGTGCTGTATATTTATCCTTTGTTATATTAACTTCTTTTTTATCCATATTAAAAAATTTCATATTTTGCTTTTCATCTATGGTCAAAATTAAATTTTTTCCTGCATTTATAGAATAATAAATATTACTTGGTGCTTCCTTTACTCCTTTAAGCTTAATTGCTCCATTTATATCTTCATATTCTGCTTTTACTATAATATTATCATTAACTTTAAATTCTATAAGCTTTATCTCAGGTTCTTTAGGTGCTTCTTCAACCACTTCATTATCTTCATTATCTTCTAAATCGCTAATATTTTTATCTTCTTCTTTAGTAGCATCATCTTCATCAATCCACATCTGAACTTTATTTCTTAAGGTATCCATATTTATGCTACTCATAGCAATTTTCATAAATACAATTCCAATAATAATAAGTCCTAATATTGAGATAAGAGCTATTCTTCTTCTTCGTTTTCTCATTCTTCTCTCATAATCTCTGCTGAATATGCTAGGTTTTCTCACACCTAATACCTCCCCTTAATTTATAATTTATATTAAAAGCATTTACATTTATTTATAATAAAATACATTTATATGTTATTTTCTTTTACTTTTACAACCACAGGATGATTTACCATTTTTACTACTACAACAGCCACCACATTTTAAAAGTCCAAGTTCTCGCATTTCTTCTACTGATAATTTTGCTTCATTTTCAGTATAGTCTTCATAATCTGGCGTAGATTTTAGTATTTCTTCCTTTTTTAAATCTATCAATATATATCACCTCAACTTCTATTATATATATGTTTTTATTAATTATCTACCCAATTAAAATAATACCATGTTAAATAACTATAAATTTCTGAACAATTTATTAGTTCACAGTTCACAAGGCACAGTTCATAGTTGTTTTTATATTTGATGTAACATGGAACAGGTATACGATTAGGTACCAAGTATAAAATATATGATTACATCTACTTCAGATGAGCTTCCATAGATAGGATTTCATACTAGTTGAATTGTAAATGTGTTTAATCCCCAAAGTATTCAGTACTTACTATTTGAAACTTAGACTTTAATTGATATAAGGTAGATTTTATTTATTTTTCTATGTTTTTATTTTATAAAATTCTAATATATCCCGAAAATATCTTATTTTCGATATTTTTTTTAAAACTATTGGATTTTTTGACAAAATATAATATAATAAATATATAAATTTTACAATTATTTTATTTATTACATATATTTTCATTATAAAAATGCCCATACTACTGTTAATAATTTATTATTAACAGTTTTAATAAAACCCCACATATGTTCATTTATTCCCTTTCTTAAATGAACATAAAACCCTTTAACCTGTGCAATTTTCTTGTACAGGTTTTTTTATAATTGCTAATGGAGAATTTTATCACTAACTATCAATTATTCACTATAAAAAAAGGCCTTTCGGCCTTTTTTAAACATATTGCATAGGGTTTGTATGTTGTCCATTAATTCTTATTTCCCAATGAATATGGGGACCCGTACTCATACCTGTTGATCCAACATATGCAATTGTTTCACCTCTTGCTACAGTTTGTCCAACACTTACTAACCTTTGACTATTATGTCCATATAAAGTTTGAACTCCATTTCCATGGTCAATTATTACAGTTTCCCCATATCCAGATATCCATCCTGAATAAGCAACTACACCACTTTTAGATGCAGCAACAGGCGCACCAGAAGGATCACCTAAATCTACACCAGTATGAAATCCTGCTTCTCCTGTTACTGGATTTGTTCTTGGCCCATATTCGTCAGTTACAACTCCATATCCTGGTCTTAAAAATGTTTCGCTACTCGGATCCCCAGGTATTCCATTTCCACCTGAATTTTCTCCACCAGAATTATTTCCCCCACCATTATTTCCATTATTTATTTCATCAAATATACTATCTAATTCTTGTTGTAATTGTTTATTATATGAAACTAAATCTCCAATTTTATCTTCTAGTTCTTCTTGTTTGTCTGTAAGAGAAGATATTAAATTAGATTTCTGCGATTCTAATCCATAAAGTTCATTCATCTTACTTTGGTGAAACTCTTGCTTTACTAAAAACTCTTTTTGTGCTTCCTTTAGTTCATCTTGCTTTGCAACTATTTCTTCTTTACTTAATTCTATTTTTTCTAAATTTTTTGAAATCTCATTTTTTTCTTCTTCCAATTGCTTTTGAAGAATTTTAGCAGCTTCCATTAAGCTTTTATCTAAACTTATTATTTTATATACATTCTCTATATTATTAAGTAAAGAAATTATATTTTCACTTTTTAATACCATATATATGTAATTTGAAGTTATATCAATTTTATAATAACTTCTAACTCTTTGATCTAAAGCTTCTTTTATTTTTTTGCCTTCTTCTTCTTTTTGTATTATAAGATTTTCTCTAGTTTTTATTTCCTCTTCTGCAGTAGAAATTTCATTATTTATCTTATCTATTTCAGCTTGTACTTCATTTATTTTAATTTGATAAGAATTTACTTCTGCCTTTGCACTATCTAAATCTTTACTTTTTGCATCTATTTGATTTAGTATTCCTTGTAAATCATTAGCTTGATTTTCTAGTTCACCATTTATCTGATTTTTTTCATTCTCTAGATTATTTATATCATTTTGATTTTGATTTATTTTATCTTGTAAAGAGCTTGTACTATCAGCTAATGCTAAGGTATTACTTGAAAAATTACTGCAATAGCTAAAGTTAGTATTTTTATTTTTTATTCACCTATAATACACCTACCTTTATTCTAAGTTAAACTTTTGCACATCAATTACTTGCCATTTTTCATCAACATACTGAACTTGAGTTAAAAACATTTCATCAACATTACTTTTTATAAATGGCATAAGCTTTTTGCTTATACTATAATTTAAATTAATAACTATATTAGCTTTATAAGTATTATTTTCATAATAATACTCACTGCTTTTTACTTCTGTATTTAATTCAGTAATATCATAATTATTTTTTAAAAATAAACTTTCTTTTCTTATGCTATCATAAATCTTGTTTTTAGTCTCCTCACTTGAATTCTCTATTAAAGAGTAATTATTAGAATTTAAAGCATTAAAAACACTATCATAAAAACTTTTAATAAATTTAGCTATATCAGTTGTAAGTGTATCATTGACCATATTAATATCTATATTGATATTTGGCAATTCATCTACCTTAACTTTATCGCTTCTTATTATTCCCCATGGAAATTTTCTTTCTAAGTATATTTCAATATTTTTCCCTATTGGTATTGGGCCATAATTTTTTATTTCTTTTACAGTTTTATTTGTATTAATATCATTTATATATACATCTGCATCACTAAAATTCGATGTTAAATTTATATTTATAGCATTTAAATTTAACTTATACTCCTCATTTTGCATTGCAAATACTGTTTGTTCTTCAACTACTTGTCCATAAGATGTATTTAACTCAGCTTTTATTATGTATTTCCCGGGAATTAGACTTCTTTTTATTTTTGTTGATTCTATTTTTGAATTATTTACATAAATCTCAGCCTCATTAAAATTTGTGTTTATTTTTATATCAATTGGATTTATTTCTACTTTGTAATTATCAAAGAATAATCTTTTTTCATTTTTTAAAGAAAAAAAACTACTTTCTCCATAAATATCTAGCTTATTTATTAAGTCGTCAATTTTAGCTGGATAATCTAAATAATAATCAGATAATGGTTGAAAATCACTTTTACTTATTTTTTTATTATTAACTTTTACTTTTTTATATATCTTTTCAGGTTTATTTTCCTTTAAAGCTATTTCTAAATTTTTCAACACAATATCTTTTGATGATTCATAACTATATATCTTAAAA
>NZ_ASRV01000041.1 GCF_000401215.1 Clostridium sartagoforme AAU1
AAAGTAATAATAAAAATCAGAACTTAAAAGAATTACAAATATTATTTTTCTTTTTACTAGAAATTCTTTTATATTATTAAATCTTAATTCTTTTATATCTTCTCTCAAATAATATAAATATTCTCTTAAATAATTTAATAGATTGTTAAATTTATTCAAATTTATCAACTCTCTTTACTCTAAAATATCTATTATCCACTTTTTACATTCTAAGCACTTATATATTCTTATAACGAATAAATCTAGTACTCTTTCTACTCCTGATGCTGATTGTAATTCTATCTCTTCCTTGGTTAAAAACTCATCATTTTCATCTAAAAAACCTGGTATTTCGATTATGTAGTTTTTATTTGTCTTTTCACAACACTCATTTTGGCCAACAACTTCTATTACTTCATATGTAAGATTAGCACTAAGTTCTTGTATAATATCTATTATATCTTCAAATTCATCTAAATTATCTAAAAAATCTTCCTTATAAAATACTAAATCCTTTATTTCGAATAATTTTTCCATAAAAACACACCTTTATTTATATTTTTAATTTAATTTTATATTTATTAATAATATTAATCAAGATATTTTATATAATAGTAAACTAACAATAAATGTATGTTATAATTTAAAAGTAATATTTTATATTTAAGGAGAGGTTTTTATGATCTTTGATAGTCATATGCATTCTAAATTTTCTACTGATAGTACTATGAAAATAACAGATGCAATTAATATAGCAAATGAAAAAAATATGGGAATTATAATAACAGATCATATGGATTTAGACTATCCTGTAAAAGATGAGTTTAGATTTGATATCAATGAATATTTTAACGAATATGAAATCTATAGATCACATAAAGTAAAATTAGGAATAGAGATCGGATTAACTGAAAATACCCTTATAGAAAACGAAAAAATAGGTGCTAACCCTAATTTTGATTTTGTTTTAGGCTCTATCCATGCAGTCAAAGGTCTAGATATTTATTGTGATTATATTAACCAAGGATATAATAAGCAAGATTTTTTCTCTTTTTATTTTGATGACATGCTTAAATGTGTTCAATTATATAACAACTTTGATTCATTATCTCATATAGATTATCCTTGCAGATACTGTAAATTTGATAATAAGGAAATTTTAGTAGCTGATTTTAAAGATATTTTAGCTGAGATTTTCAAAACCCTTATTAATAAGGGGAAGGTCTTGGAACTTAATACTTCAAGACTTCATATTAAAGAATCTAATGATGCCTTACTAGACATTTATAAACTTTATAGGGATTTAGGCGGAAAATATGTTACTTTAGGATCTGATTCACATATACAAAATAATATTTCTAGAAATTTTGATATAGCCTTAGGCTTTCTAGACACATTAAATTTGCAAGGTGTTTATTTTAATAAAAGAAAACTTGAGCTTTTTTAAAATATTGCTGCAAATTAAAAACTACTAATCTTTAGAGTTATTGGTTGGTTTAAAATTATTAAAACCTAGCCAAAAACTCTTATCATAGTAGTTTTTACAAAATCATATTTCTTCTATTTGTCTTCTTTCACCTTTTAAATTATTTATCTTCTTTCTTCTCTTTTTTAACTCTTCCTCAACTTCTTCAACTGAAATATTAAGCTCCGCCATTGTTACAAGTAAATGATAAATTAAATCTCCTATTTCTAGTATTTGTTCCTCTTTGCTATCGTTTTTTGCACTTATTATAGTTTCTGTACATTCTTCCCCAAGTTTTTTTAGTATTTTATCTATTCCTTTATTAAATAAATAACCTGTGTAAGAATTTTCATCTCTATTTTCTTTTCTATCTTTTATTACTTCATATAACTCAAATATAATATTCTCCATATATGCCCCCTCTTTTCACTTATATAATTCTAATCTATTTTTTATAATACCTTCTTATAGAAACAGCTTCTTTCTCCAGTGTGGCAAGCTACTCCCTTTTGTTCTACTAAAACTAGTATTGTATCTAAATCACAATCTACTTTTAATTCCTTAACTATTTGAATATGTCCTGAAGTAGCTCCTTTATTCCAAAGCTCATTTCTGCTTCTGCTGTAAAACCAAGTCATTTTTGTTTCTAAGGTTTTTAATAAGCTTTCTTTTGACATATAGGCAAGCATTAATACTTCTTTAGTATTAAAATCTTGAATAATTGCTGGAACTAAACCATTTCCTTTATTAAAATCTATTAAATTTATATCAAACTCCATATTAATACCTAACCCCAATATCATTTTTTATTAAATATTCTTTAACATCTTTAACTTTTAAATTTTCATAGTGAAATAAGGAAGCTGCTAAAGCTGCATCTGCTTTTCCTTCTATAAATACATCTTTAAAATCTTCTATTTTTCCACACCCACCTGATGCTATAACTGGAATGTCCACAAGTTCACTAACTTTTCTTGTTAGTTCTAAGTCAAACCCATTTTTAGTTCCATCTGCATCCATTGAAGTCAATAGTATTTCTCCAGCTCCTAGTTTGTACCCTTCTTCTATCCAGCTAAATAACTCTATTCCTGTATCAATTCTTCCACCATTTATAAATACATTCCATTTATTTTTTTCTACTCTTTTTGCATCAACAGCTAGTACTATACATTGATTTCCAAAGTAATAAGCTCCTTCTTTAATTAAGTTTTTATTTCTTATAGCAGCCGAATTTAAGCTTATTTTATCTGCACCAGCTCTTAAAATATTTCTTATTTCATCTATATTGCCTATTCCTCCACCTACAGTAAAGGGAATAAAAACTTTTTCAGATACCTTTTCTACTAATTCAACAATTGTTTTTCTTTTTTCATGTGTAGCAGTAATATCTAAAAATACTATCTCATCAGCACCTTGAATATAATATTCTTCTGCCAGTGTTACTGGATCTCCAACTTCTTTAAGTCCTTCAAAGTTAATTCCTTTAACTACTTTTCCGTCTTTAACATCTAAACATGGTATTATTCTCTTAGTATGCATAACTTCACCTACTTTACAGAATCTATAGCTTCTTTTAGATTTACATCTTTTGAATATATAGCTTTTCCTACTATACATCCATAAATATTTAGCTTATTTAAAGTAATTATATTATCTATATTTTTTATTCCTCCAGATGAAGTTATATCTATATTAGTAATTTCACTTATTTCCTTTATTATATCTACATTTGGTCCCTCTAGTGTTCCATCTTTACTTATATCAGTTACAATTATATTTGTAACTTCTAACTCTTTAATTTCCTTTATTAAATCTATATAGTGAGTTTTACTTTTATTTATCCAGCCCTTTGTGCATATAAATCCATCTTTAAAGTCTATAGCTATCGCAATTTTTTCTTTAAATTCTTCTACAGCTTTTTTTAATAATTCCTTATCTTCAATGGCTACTGTTCCTAAGATAACTCTTCTTACTCCACCATCTATTAAAGCTTTAATGTCTTCAAAGGTTCTAATTCCGCCTCCAACTTCTACATCTATATTTAAGGTTTTAACAACATTTAAAATTAAATCTTCATTTACAAGCTTTCCTTCCTTTGCTCCATCTAAATCTACTAAATGAATAAGCTCAGCCCCTGCATCTTTAAAGGATTTAGCTATTTCTAAAACTTCTCCTTTTATGCTGTCTTTTTTATCATAATTTCCTTGATATAGCCTAACTGCCTTACCATCTATAATATCAATTGCTGGAATTATTATCATAATATCATCTCCCCAAACTTTTCTAATAAACTTAGCCCAACTTCTCCACTCTTTTCTGGATGAAATTGCATACCTATTATATTCTTTGATCTAAATATTCCTGGTATTTTTACACCACCGTAATTAGAATAAGCAACTAAATCCTCATCTTTATATTCTGTTGCCATAAAACTATGAACATAATAGATAAATTTATCCCCACCTAAGTTGTCAATAACTTCATCTTCTTTATTTATAATTAATTTATTCCATCCCATATGAGGAATTTTAACCTTTTCCTTTGGCTCTATCTTTTTAATTTCACCTTTTAATAGTCCAAGTCCCTCACATTCCATTCCTTCAAAACCCTTTTCAAATAAAATTTGCATTCCAAGACAAACTCCAAGAAGGTATTTACCATCTTTAGCTTCTTGTAGCAATATTTTATCTAAATCATTGATTTTCAAATTATCCATAGCTTGCTTAAAGGCACCAACTCCTGGTAATATTATAGCCTTGGCTTTTTTTATTATTTCTCTATCCTTTGTTATAACAGCTTCTATTTTTAATAATTTCAAAGCATTTTCTATACTTTTTAAATTTCCCATTCCATAATCAATAACAGCAATCATAAATTTACCCTTTTCCTTACTATAAACTATAAATTTCCCTTGCTAGATAAAATCTTATTCTTATCCTCACCATAACTTACTGCTTCTTTAAGGCTTCTTCCAAAAGCCTTAAATATACCTTCTATTTTATGATGATCATTTTCACCATATAAGTTTCTAACATGAATAGTAGAATTAGAATTGCTTGCTACAGATCTAAAAAATTCCTTTGCCATTTCTGTTGAAAAACTCCCTATTTGTTCTCTTTTAAATTCACAATCAAAGTGTAAAAAGCTTCTTCCACTTAAATCCAAAATCACTTGACTTAAAGCTTCATCCATAGGTACATAGCTCATTCCATATCTCTTTATCCCAACTCTCTTATCTAATGCCTTATCTAAAGCTTGTCCTATACATATACCTATATCTTCTACTAGATGATGATCACATACATCTATATCACCTGTAGCTTCTAGATTTATATCTATTCCACTATGAAATGAAAATAAAGTTAGCATATGATTAAAAAAGCCTACTGGAGTATTTATTTCACTTTTTCCCTCGCCATCTATATTTATTGCTAATAATATCTTTGTTTCTTTTGTTTCTCTCTTTATAGAAGAAATTCTACTCACAAATTTCACCTCCAAATAAAGCTTTATCAATTAAGTCTAAAACTTTTTTATTTTCACTTGATAATCCAACTGTTATTCTAAAGCCATCATCATTAAAATTTCTAATTATTATATCATTATTATTTAAAGCATTAATAATCTTTTCCTTTTCTTTAGATCTTCCATATATAAAATTTGCTTTAGATTTATAAAATTTTATATCTATATCTTTTTCATTTGCTTTTTCTTGTATATCTAATAAAGAGTTATATAGGTTTTCTCTTTCTTCAATTATCATATCTAAATTTTCTTTAAATCTTTTTTCATTCTTTAGAACTTCTATCGCAATTTCTTGAGATATGGAATTTACATTATAAGGTGTTTTGTATTTTTCTAATTTCTTTATATTTCCAACCTTTGATATTAAAAATCCAACTCTTATAGCTGCTAGTCCCCAAGCCTTTGATAATGTTCTTGTTACTATTAAATTGTCATATTCATTAATGAAAGGAACCATAGTTTCGCCATAAAACTCAAAATAAGCTTCATCCACCAAAACAACTTTATCTCTAAATGCATTTAATACCTTTTTTATTTCATCTATTTTAAATTCATATCCTGTTGGGTTGTTTGGGTTAGAAAATATAACTAACTTAGCATTCTCTTCCACCCCTTTATTTATAAAATTATCTATATCAACACCATTTTCTAAATCAATATCATACTTAATTAGTTTTCCATCATTTAAATCAGTATAAAAATCATACATTACAAAATCCGGAGTTAATGTAAGCACTTTATCTCCCTTTGATATGTTTTTACTTATTACTAAGTTAATCATTTCATCTGATCCATTTCCGATTATTAAATTTTCTTTAGTTAAACCTACAATACTAGCATAAGCTTCTCTTAATTTATCCCCATCAGTATTTGGATATCTATTTAACTCTAATTTTATTAACTTACTAATTATATTTTTAATTTCTTCTTCACTACAGTCCACTGGATTTTCATTTCCATTTAATCTTATCTTTTCATCATTATTTACTGAATATACCCCAATATCTTTAATCATTGTCAATCCTCACTTTCACTGAATTCCTATGGGCTGTTAAGCCTTCTTTTTCTGCTAAAATCATTATATTTTTTGATACCTTTTGTAATTCTTCTTTTGAATAATAAAGATATGAACTTTTCTTTATAAAGCTATCAACTGAAAGAGGTGACGAAAATCTTGCCGTTCCATTAGTAGGTAATACATGGTTTGGCCCTGCATAATAATCTCCAAGTGGCTCTGGAGAATAATAACCTAAAAATATAGAACCTGCATTCTTTACACTACCAAGATACTCTAATGGGTTCTCTATCATTAATTCTAAATGCTCTGGCGCTATTTTATTGGAAAGTTCTATGCATTTATTTATATCTTCACAAATTACTGCCATTCCATAATTTTTTAATGATTCTTCTATAATATCTTTTCTTTCTAAATCCTTTATTTGAATATTTATTTCTTCTAAAACTTCATTATAAAGTTTTTCTGAAGTAGTTAATAATATAGATGCTGCCCTTTTATCGTGTTCCGCTTGAGACATTAAATCTGCAGCAATATATTTACTATTTGAGTTTTCATCTGCAATAACTAATATTTCACTTGGTCCTGCAACCATATCTATATCAACAGTTCCAAACACTAATTTCTTAGCCATCGCAACATATATATTTCCTGGTCCAACTATTTTATCAACATTTTTTATAGTTTCAGTTCCATAAGCTAAAGCTCCTATTGATTGAGCTCCACCTACCTTGTATATTTCACTTACCCCTGCTAAAGATGCTGCTACTAATATATATGGATTTATACTTCCATCATTTTTAGGTGGTGTAACCATAACTATTTCAGATACTCCTGCTATTTCAGCTGGTATAACATTCATAACTACAGATGAAGGATAAGAGGCTGTTCCCCCTGGCACATAAACTCCAACTCTTTGTAGTGGAGTTACTAATTGTCCCATAAACACTCCATTTTTTTCAATTATAGAGTATCCATTTTTAACTTGCTTTTCATGATATTTTTTAACATTTTCTATTGAGCCTTTAATAGCTTCAATAAAATCTTCTTCTACTAATTTAAAAGCTTCATCTATTTCTTCTTTAGATACTTTTAAATTAGTAATATCCACTTTATCAAAAAGCTTATTAAATTTTATTAATGCTTTATCCTTATCTTTTTTAACTTCTTCTAATATAAGTTTTACGTCATTTATAACATCTAAATCTTCTTCTCTATTTTTTATTATCTCTAGTATTTCTTTTTCATTATTTACTGCTAAATTAAATAATTTCACCATAGCCCTTGTCCCCTTTATTTATTGCTTATAACATCTCTTATTTTTTCTAATACAAAGCTAATTTCTTCTTGCTTAAGCTTAAAACTTGCCTTATTAACAATTAACCTTGCACTTATATCTTTTATTTCTCTTAAAACTACAAGTCCATTTTCCTTTAAGGTTGTACCAGTTTCCATTATATCTACAATTCCATCACACAATCCTAGTATTGGTGCAAGTTCTACTGAACCTTCTATTTTTATTACCTCTATATCAATGTTATTTGCTTTAAAATAATCCTTTGCTACCTTTGGATACTTTGTCCCTATTTTTATATGGCCTTTCATAGAAAATAAATCTTTATCTGGCATTGCTGCTACTATAAACTTACACTTTCCTATTCCTAAATCCATTAATTCATAGGAGCTATGCTCTTTTTCATTTAATGTATCTAATCCTACTACCCCAATATCTGCAACTCCATGATCTACATAAGTTATACTATCACTTGCCTTTACTAAAAAATAACTTACATCATATTTAGTATCCTTAAAAATAAGTTTTCTCCCCTTATCTTTTAATTCATCTATTCCAAAACCAGCCTTTTGCAATATCTTAGTTGTATCCTTTTCTAGTCTTCCCTTAGTTAAAGCTATACTAATACCCATAATACTCCTCCTCAATTATATTTATATTTTCTTCATCTTTTGAAGGAATAAGTTCAACTACAAAGCCCTTTTCTCTTAACTCAAAACCTTTCTTTATAGCTTCTATTTTATTACTTTTATTAAAAATTATATTGTACTTAAGCTTCTTTTCTAAATTATTATCTAAAATACTCTCCAATTCATCTACATTAATTGAAAATCCTATTGCCCCAAAATCTTTTTTTACATTTCCAATTAAATTATCATATCTCCCTCCACTTAAAACTATATTACCAGAACCTTCTATAAAGCCTCTAAATATTATTCCTGTATAAAAGCTAAGCCTTGGAGTTAAACCTAAATCAAAACTCAAGTACTTATCATAACCTATTACTCTTAAATCTTCTGCTAACTTTTGTAAATACCTTACACTATTTAACATCTTGCAATTAAAAGACATTGCCTTATACTTGCTTAAAACCCCTAAACCACTACCAAAGGTTAATGGAAGATTTAAAAAGAATTTTTTTATGCTTTCATCTATATTTATTGTATTTAAAAATTTATTTAAGCTTTCAATTTCTTTCTTTTCTATTAACCTTGCTAAAGTTGTCTTTTCTTCTTCTGAAATACACAAATCTTCTATTGCTGATTTTAAAAAGTTAATTTCTCCAATTTCTATTTTAAAATTGCTAATACCTATGGATTTTAAAGAATCTATTGCAATTATCAATGCTTCTAAATCTGAAAATTCCTTTTCCTTGCTTATAAATTCAATTCCACAATCTGTGTATTCATTTCTTTTACCGCTAAATTCTTCAAAAACCTTATATATATTAGCACAATATCTAAGTTTTATTGCTGAACTCATATTTTTAAATCTAGTAGAAACTAACCTTACTATTGGTATAGTCATATCTGGTCTTAATGCCAGAATTCTTCCCTTAGAATCAAAAAACTTATAAACATTTTCTTCTTTAATACCTGAATGCTCATATCTAAAACTTTCATAAAATTCTATACTTGGCGTCATAACTTCTTTATAGCCCCATAAGTCAAAAACCTTGTTTATAGAATTTATTACCTTTGACTTTCTCATACATTCTTCATTAGTTAAATCCCTTGTCCCATCTGGAATTATATTCTTATACATAACTAGCCCCCTTCACTTTATCACTTTAAAGTGTTATCATGATAGTATAGCAAATTTTCCCATATGTCAATAAAAAATTGAAATAATTAAGGGAAACCAAAAATTATTGGTTTCCCTTAAAGCAAAGTTTAATTTTTTTGAACTAAACTAATTATATCATTTTCTGTAAGCCTGTGAACTGTCCACTCATCCATAGGTGATGCCCCTAAAGATTTGTAAAATTGTTTTGCAGGTTCATTCCAATTAAGACAAGTCCATTCTATTCTTTTACAATCTTCTTCTAAAGCTATTTTAAATAAAAGATTAAATACTTCCTTCCCTATTCCATTTCCTCTGTACTCCTTTTTTATGTATATATCTTCAAGATATAATCCAGATGCACCATTGAATGTGGAGTAATTAAAGAAGTATATTACATATCCAATTGGTTTTTCATCTAATTCCAATATTAATGCATTTGCTCTTTTTTTAATAAATATTGATTTACCAAGACTTTCTTCAGTTGCTACAACTTCATGTGCTAATTTTTCATACTCCGCCATTTCAATTATTAAATTTAGTATTAATTTAGTATCTTCTATTATTGCTTCTCTTATTTTTAAATCTTCAATTTTAGTATTATAATACATTATTGTTACCCTTCCTTCTTATGCTTAACATTGAGCAATTTCTTTTACCATGGCTATATCACATCTAGCACATACTTCTTCATTAAAGTCTTCAAATCCATATTTTTTATATAGCTTTATAGCCTTATATAAAACTGAATTCGTCTGTAGTGTAATTCTTCTATAATTAAGAGCTTTAGCAATTTTAAAAGAGTTCTCTATCATAATATTTCCAAGACCCATTCCTTGGAATTCCTGCTTTAGATACATTTTTCTTAATTCACAAGTCTCATCATCAATCTTATAAATTCCATACGTTCCTATTATTTGTCCATTTATTTCTATAACTTCAAAATCCCCATTATTTTGAATATAGTATTTAGATATATCTGTTATATCTAGATCTTCACCTTCTGGATTTAAATTTAATCCATAAAGATTTAGCACTTCCTTAACTAAATTTAATATTTTAACTTCTTCTCCAACTCTAGCTCTTCTTATCAAAATATTCTTCATAAATTTGCCCCCTTTGTATGCTATCAACAATTAAAAATTATTGAAAAAACTCCCATGGGAGTTTTCAAAATTAAGTTTTTAGTAATTTAAAACAAATTACATAAATAACTATTCATTTTTAATTTTATCTTGTTTATGATAGTCTCATTGAAATCTTATAAATTTAATATTTTTATAATATTATACTATTATTTTTACAATATTTCATTATTAATCTTGAACTTTCTTACGAAATTTTTAAATACATATATATTTAATAAAACCACTAAAACAACTAATATTCCTTCTACTATAAATACATTTTTTATTACTCCCACTTGATATAGCGCAGCTGGAAAATCTATTATTGCATGTAATAAAATTGCTATAATATAATAAATATATTTTCTCTCTTTAACTGCGTATAATACTATAATTGATAAAGCTATATGAATCATTACTGCAATAATTCTTTCTATTCCTGGCATTAGCCATATAATAGAACTACTATTTACAAATTGACTATAAGTGCTATTAATAACATCCTTAGGCACTAATGCAGCCTCCATCATTGACTGAAAGGCATTTTTATTAATCAATGTGGCATAAACTATTGAATTTATACTACTTATTGCACCGATTAATATTGCCTCTATTCCACCATGACCGACTCCATATGTTATTCCACTTACTACATCTCTTTCTTTTACTATAAACTTAAAACAAATAAATCTTGCAGTTTCTTCAAATATTCCAGCCATAAGTCCACCATATAGCATATACGCAGCTGGTGTACTTAATAAAAATTCTGCCGTTGAACTATTCATCTTTAAGAAATATGAATGTATTGGAGCTTCTAGAATTTGTACTGAAATAAAAAATGCTACTGCACCTATGAAAAATACTTTCAAGCTAACATTATACTTCTTTTTTAAAAATATAATTCCTCCTATTGGTAATGCTATACTCACTAATAAGCTAAAGATCATAAACATAATTGATAATTTGCTAACCATAATTCTTCCCCCTAAAATATATAGTAATAGAAAAGGTAATAGAAATTACCTCCTATTATTATATTTACTTAATAAATTCCTAAGAACTAAACTTTAGGTCACGTATAGAAAAAATAATTATCAATGCTATAAGTAATATAAAAATAATTACAGCTTTTTTATTTGCAAAATTAATTGTAGAGCCTATACCAACTCTTTTTTCAACCATGAATGCTGGGTCATTTTTATTATAATAAAACATTCCTAAAATCCATTTATCATCATCATTTTTGTATAAGTCATCATTTTCAGTGTCTTCTTTTATATTCCTTCCACCCTGTCCTATTATTATAAATATTAATATAAATATAAGCATACTAACTAAAATAACAATATTAATTAAGTTTTCTATTGGCATACTGTTAAAGTTATAAACTACTCCAATTTGAATTACGGAATATAACAATATAGTTTCTATTTCAGCTATAAATAAAAATATAGAAATTACTCTTTTGAATTTCTTTTTTCTCTTTACTGCAGTTTGAATACTTCCACTATTTAAATCTACCTTTGAACTTAATGTGATTTTAGTTAGTATAAACATAATTATACATAATATAATTCCATAAATAGGTGTTTTATAAATTTTATATAAATCTTCACTTACAAAATATTCTTTTCTTGATACAGTTAAAATTAATGTACTAATAGGAATTATAATTGGTATTAAAAATATTTTTTCATTTAAAGCTTTATACTTTTCATTTTTCTTTGGCTTTCTTAAAGTAGTATCTATCACTACAACATTATTTGTTTTATAATTCCAATTATTTATTTCTTTTAATAACTTAACTTTTTTATAATAAATTACAAATAATATACTATGAGCTAGAAGCATAGATACTACTGATATAATCATTATCATTGATATTACAAACTCACTAGATTTTAAGTTAAAAATTATAATGAGATTAATTATTACTGTTAAAATAGAAAATAAATAAATTACGTTTTTCTTATAATTTTTTTCTAACCTTTTGATTTCATTTTCTCCTTGGTATTTTTGTGGAATTCTAACACCAAAGTATATTCCTTTATTAGAAGAATTATTTAGATAGTATGATAAAATAATCATAGTTATTATAAAGCTATTTACTGATAAAATAATTGATAAACCTTCCAAAACAAATACACCTCCTATGTTATTCGTTTATATTCCTTTTACAAAGAAGTATATTATTGTTGCTATTATTAGTATAATAGGTAAAATCATTATAAACATTCCTATTGGATTTCCTAAGTTAACATCCCAACCAATACCTATTCTCTTTTCTACAAATATACTTGGATCATTCCTATTGTAATAAAAGTTTCCTAAAATCCAATTTTTATCGTCATCTCTATATATTTCTTCATCCAGCTTATTTATTTTTATATTTTTACCACCCTGACCTATTTTATAACCTAATATAGTAATCACTATCACTGTAAATAATATAATTATTAAAGATATTATACTTATTAACTTTATTGTGTTCGAACTCCAGCTATATATTATTGAAAATTGAATTAATGAAAATAAAATTACAATTTCAATCAATATGCTATATAAAAAAAATGAATTATATACTTTAAATATTTTTCTTTGTTCTTTTATTTCACTTAAAGTTCCACTATTTATATCAACTTTACCATTGATAGCAAATTTATTTATAGTCATAAAAAATAAAATCATTATTATCTCCATTAAAGGCAACATCATTAAATTTATTAATCCTAATAAACCTGACTTTGAAGCAAATCCATCTGCCACACCTGAAGAATTGAAATGTATAGGAAATTTTTCGGGAATATTTTTATAATATATAGACGTTAATATTATATTTATTATTGGCACAATAATTATCAATAAAAAATGCTTGTTTTTTATTCCAACTATATCTTCATTATTTTTAGGTTTTCTTATAGATGTGTCTACTACTACTACATTTTTTCCTAGTTTTCCCCACTTCTTTTCCTTTTTTAATTCACTTAACTTTTTCCAATATATGATTACTGGTATATTGACAAGAACTAGTAAAAGAAATGTTGCTATAAGAAAAATATATAGCTTAGGAATTATAAAAACTATAAAATTTAGAAGTATTGTGCATGGAAGTATTGACATAATATAAGCTTTCTTATATTTTTTTTCTAAAATCTTTATCTCTTCACATCTTTCATATTCCTTAGGAACTCTTACTCCAAAAACAATTCCATTATTAGAAAATTTGTTAACATATAACCCACTAAAATATAATATTAGACTTAAGAATAACATTAATACACAACTGATTATTGTATCCATATAATTACTCCTCTTTTTTAAAATCTATAAATATTTTATCAATAAAATCCTTAACATCTTCTTTATTTATATTTCTATTAAAGCACTGAGCCATATAAAAATATAAATTTTCATTTAAATCTTCTCTAAATTTCTCCATTGATTGATTTAAATTCAATGAAACAACCGCACCTTTCCTTCGATCAATTTTAATATACCCTTCATCCTTAAGCATATTGTATGCTTTATTAACAGTATGCATATTTACCCCTATATCTTCTGCCAATGCTCTCACTGAAGGTAGCTCCTCTCCTATTTCAATCTCACATTTAGCAATACACTCAATAACCTGATTCTTTATTTGAACATATATTGGAGTTTCCGAATCAAAATCTATTCTTAAAATCAATTTAACACATCCTTTGCTTCAGTTCACACTAGAAAAGTTCTTCGCACTTTTTACAATTTATTAAACAACTTAACTCCTACTATATTTAAACTCTTCCATAAAACTATCAAAATAACTGATAAGTATATGATTATTGTTATTATAAATAAATTATAATTTTTTATATCAGTTAAAATAAATATTATCGTTGGAATTGCTACAATTGCTGCTGATAATAACATTTGTATCATAACACTTGCTCCTTGTTTTACAACTGATGTTTCTGTTGTCCAATTCAACTTAGGAAAGTATAAGTTTATTATTAATCCTAATATAGATACAATAAAAGAGTATATACTAGTTATCAATAATAGCGCCAAAACATTTATAAGTGATAATTTCAACGCTGTAAAGAATATAATATCACTTACTATAGTAGCTGGTAAAATTAATATTAAATTTAATGCTATTTTACTTTTAAATATATCAATAGCCTTAATTGGAGAAGACTTTAATATCCATAAATTTTTACCTTCCAATGATATAGATGAATTAGTAGTACAAGATATTGATAAAATTCCGCATACAAGTGAAATGGTAAATAACGGTATTAATTCTTCTGAAAAATTAATTTCTGAGATTTTAAAAAGCATATCTTTTCCAAAAAGTAATGTTGCTACAGCTGCCGCTATAATCATTATTGGTCCTATTATAGTATTTAAGACATAAATAGGTGTAGAAAAATATCTTTTTATTTCTTTTCTAATTAAAGAAACTATTTGTGAAGATGTATTTATATCTCCTAATTTATAATTAGATTTACTAAAGGATTCTTGTAGCTTTGAATTTATTATTTTAAAACTCTTGCTAAATATAAATATAAATATGGCAAATACTAAAAGTGATATACTAATAAACACTAATAAATCTTTTAAACTTAAACTAACCAAAGCCCTTGTTGCATAAATTGAAGGTGGATATATATTAGAAATACCTTCCGCTAGTGATTTACTATTAATTATAATATCTTGTATTAAGTTTCCACTGTTATACAAAGCTACTACTACTATTAAAGATATAAGTATAGTACCTATATTTATTATCAAGTTTTTATATCTCATCTTTGAAGAAATATAACTAATAATAAAAGCAAAAAATGATGAAAGCACTATTGGTATTAATGGTAAAAATATAAATACAAAAAATAGATAAACAAAATATAAATACTGAATATCTGCTTTTAAGAAATAAACAATAGCTTGTGGTAAAAAAGCAAATAATAGTATAAAATAATTCAATCCTAATAAGTTAAGCATTTTATTTATCAATATGGCACTTCTCTTAATTGGTAAGCTCATAAGTAAATCATAATCCTTAGATGAAAATAAAAGTCCTTGAGCCTTATATATTGAAGTAAAAAAAATAATTAAAGAACTTAAAATAAATCCCATTATAATCTGCAAATTTAAAAGTCCCATTTTGTCTAATTCATTTGCAGCATGATAAGTAGATATTGTTGTAGAAAAAACTAATGATGAAATTGCTATTGCTATTGAAAGAAATATGGATATATTCTTTATTTTTTCCTTTTTTGATTTTTCTTTTATAATTTTATTTATACCTAAAGAATTTATTAAAGTGGTCTTAAATAGAATATATATTTTATCCATTATCAATCAACTCCATAAAGATATCTTCTAAAGAACTATTTCCCTTAACATCATTCATTTTTCCTTGAGTTACTATATTTCCTTCTTTTATTATAGCAACCTTATCACATAATTTTTCTGCTACTTCAAGAACATGAGTTGAGAAAAATATTGCAGCGCCTTCCTTGCATATCTTTTTCATTTCCTCTTTTAAAATATGAGCAGCCTTTGGATCTAAACCAACAAAAGGTTCATCTAAAACTAAAAGTTTAGGCTTGTGAATTAATGCTGAAATTAAAACTAGCTTTTGTTTCATACCATGTGAATAAGAAGAAATTAAATCTCCAAGTGCATTTATTATTTCAAATTTTTCTGAATATAACTTTATTAATTCTTCTCTTTCACCTTTTGAAACCTCATAAATATCTGCTATAAAATTAAGATATTGAATTCCAGTAAGGGCTTCATAAATATCTGGATTATCAGGTATATATGCTATTTTACTTTTACATTTTAAAGGTTCCTTTTTAATTGAAGTTCCATCAATTAATATATCTCCTTCTTCAAATTCTAAAATTCCTACAACTGACTTAATTGTTGTTGTTTTTCCTGCACCATTATGACCTATAAATGCAAATATCTCACCTTTATTTACTGTTATAGAAATATTATTTGCTGCTTTTTTCCCATTTTTATATGATTTTGAAAAATTTATTATTTGAAGCATTTAATCACCTCTTAATTTATTATACTTGTTATATATATACTATAACAAGTATAATAAATTTGCAACTATTAAGTTATCGACATTGTGAAAATTTTACTTTACAGTTTATTGATATATGATAAAATATAGGAGTCGGTATTCTTTGTAAACCGAACAAAATGCAAAAATTTATTTTTTGCCGAATTATATCCTAAAAGGAATAAGAACGGAGGAGTTAAAATGTTAAATACTAGAGGGATGGGAAATTCTCGTGAAAACGTCAGGAAAATGGTAGTAGTTGCTATGCTTTCCGGTATTTGTTTATTCTTAGGACTAACAGGTCTTGGGTTTATACCATTACCACTTTTCAAATTAACTATTTTACATTTACCTGTAATAATTGGTGCTATAATAGAAGGCCCTATAGCTGGAGCTTCTATTGGTTTTATATTTGGATTATTTTCTATATATCAAAATATAACAACTCCAACACCAATGTCACCATTTTTTTATAACCCATTAGTTTCAATACTTCCTAGAGTATTGATAGGGGTTGTATCATATTATGTTTATATCTTTTTAAGATCAAAATTGAAAAATAAAAGACTATCTATTGGAATAGCTGCTATTTGTGGTTCATTAACTAATACAATAGGTGTACTTGGATCAATTTACTTGATTTATTTTAAGGATTATGCATCAATACTTATGCAAAGAGGATCCATTTCATCGGGTTCTTTAGGTAAAGTTACTATTGCTTTACTTTCGGTAATAGGTACCAATGGTATAGCTGAAGCTATTTTATCAGCACTAGTCTCAATTCCTGTAGTAATCGCAATTTTAAAAATGCAAAAAAGAAGTAATTAGAAATTACAATGGTTATTTGAAAATTATTTTCAAATAACCTTTTTTATAGTTTGTACCATTATATTCTTTTTAATGTCCAAATTTCCTCTAATGTATTAAATTTTATAGTTTATAAAGATTTTATTTGCACAATATAATAGTACAAAGTCAAACAAACTTTGTAAAATACTCAATAAAAAACTTTTAAAGTTATAAGGAGGAATTTATTATGGCAACAAAATTAGTTCCAGAAGCTAAACAAGGATTAGCTAAATTCAAAAATGAAGTAGCTAATGAAATGGGAGTTCCTTTCTCTGACTATAATGGAAATCTTTCTTCTAAACAATGCGGTAGTGTTGGTGGAGAAATGGTTAAGAGAATGGTTCAACAATACGAATCTACAATTAAATAATATATTAATACTAAATTTTTAAATCAAGGAGGAATTTATTATGGCAACAAAATTAGTTCCAGAAGCTAAACAAGGATTAGCTAAATTCAAAAATGAAGTAGCTAATGAAATGGGAGTTCCTTTCTCTGACTATAATGGAAATCTTTCTTCTAAACAATGCGGTAGCGTTGGTGGAGAAATGGTTAAGAGAATGGTTCAACAATACGAATCTACAATTAAATAATATAAAAATGGAAAGAGAAGTAGTTACTACTTCTCTTTCTGTTTTCATTAAAATTTAACTTTTTAACTCATGTTCTTAACTTAACTAAGATTTAAGCTTTATACAAGAGTTAATTATTCTATTATTATTTTGTCATCTTGTATATCTACAATAACATTTGAGCCATAGCCAATTTCACCTTTTATAATCTTTCTTGCTAGATTATTTTCAAGTGTATTTTGAATATATCTTTTTAATGGTCTTGCCCCATAAACTGGATCGTATCCTTCCTTTGCCATCATTGTTTTGGCAGAATCAGTAACTTTTAAAGTAATATTCTTATCCTTTAGTCTATTTACAACATCCCTTAGGAATATATCTATTATTTTCTTAATACCATTTTCTGATAATGGTTTAAACATAATTATATCATCTACTCTATTTAAAAATTCAGGCTTAAATCTTAACTTCATTTCATTCTCAACTTGAGTTCTTATACTATCATCTACTATTTCTTCACTCTTATTTTCTAAAAGATAGCTACTTCCTATATTAGATGTCATAATTATTATTGTATTTTTAAAATCCACTGTCTTTCCCTTATTATCTGTCAATCTACCATCATCTAATATTTGTAAAAATATATTAAATACATCTTCATGAGCCTTTTCTATTTCATCAAATAAGATTACACTATATGGATTTCTTCTTACAGCTTCAGTAAGTTGACCACCTTCATCATATCCTACATATCCTGGAGGAGCTCCAACTAATCTAGATACAGAATGCTTTTCCATATATTCTGACATATCAATTCTTATTATACTTTCTTCAGAATCAAATAAGTTTCTAGCTAAAGTTTTTGCAAGTTCTGTCTTACCTACTCCTGTAGGCCCTAAAAATATAAATGATCCTATTGGCTTATTTACATCTTTTAATCCAGCTCTCGCTCTTAATATTGCATTTGAAACAGCTGTTATTGCTTCTTCTTGCCCTATTACTCTGTTTTTCATCTCATCTTCTAGTCTTAAAAGTTTTTCTCTTTCTCCTTCTAATAAATTCGTAACTGGTATTCCAGTCCACTTAGAAAGTATTTTTGAAACTTCTTCTTCAGTTACTTCTTCTTTTAAAAGAGCACCTTCATAATTTTCCTTTACTTCTACTTCTTTTTGCTTTATTTCTTCTTCTAATAATGGAATTATACTATATTGTATCTCTGCCGCTTTATTATAATCATAATTTCTTTGAGCTGCTTCTAAATTTCCTCTTGCATCATCTAATTTAGATTTTAAATCTCTAAGATTTACTATAGCTCCTCTTTCTTTCTCAAACTTTGCTGTCATTTCATCATTATTAGCTTTCAGTTCTGCTATATCTTTCTCTAAAGCTTGTAACTTCTTTTTAGATCCCTCATCACTTTCTTTAGTTAATGCTTCTTTTTCTATTTCTAATTGAAATAATTTTCTTCTTATATTGTCTATTTCTGTTGGAATTGAATCTATTTCTGTTCTTATCATAGCCCCGGCTTCATCTATTAAATCTATGGCTTTATCTGGAAGATATCTATCTTGAATATATCTATGAGATAGTTTGGCTGCAGCTATTAATGAAGAGTCATGTATTCTTACACCATGATGAATTTCAAATCTTTCTTTTAATCCCCTTAAAATAGAAATAGTATCTTCTACTGTAGGTTCTTCTACAATTACTGGTTGAAATCTTCTTTCTAGTGCTTTATCTTTTTCTATATATTGCCTATACTCATCAAAAGTTGTAGCTCCTATACAATGAAGTTCTCCCCTTGCCAACAATGGTTTTATTAAATTTCCAGCATCCATTGCTCCATCTGTCTTACCAGCTCCCACTATAGTATGAATTTCATCAATAAATAATATTATTCTTCCTTCACTACCTTGGACTTCTTTTAAAACAGCTTTTAATCTTTCTTCAAATTCCCCTCTATATTTAGCTCCAGCTATAAGTGATCCCATATCTAGAGAAAAAATTACCTTATTCTTTAATCCTTCAGGAACATCTCCTTTAATTATTCTTTCTGCTAATCCTTCTATTATAGCTGTTTTTCCAACTCCCGGCTCACCAATTAATACAGGATTATTTTTTGTTCTTCTTGAAAGTATTCTTATAACCCTTCTAATTTCTTCATCTCTGCCTATAACTGGATCAAGTTTATGTTTCTTTGCAAGGTTTGTAAGATTTGTTCCATATTTACTTAATGCATCATAAGTTCCTTCTGGATCTTGAGTTTCTACCCTTTGATTTCCTCTGACTTCCTTTAAAATATCCATAAAAGTCTTTTTATTTATATTATATTTATTTAGTAAATTTTTTACCTCACCATTCTTATCTATTTCAATTATTGCAAGCATTATATGCTCAACGCTAATATAAGAATCTTCAAACTTTTCAGATATATCTTCAGCTTTTACCAAAACTTCTTCAATTTGCCTAGTTGCATAAACACCAGAAGAATTAGCCCCTTCACCCAAAACCTTTGGCATCTTTTCTAATATCTTATTTAAATCTTCATCTAAGGATTTAGTTTTTATTCCCATCTTAGTTAATATATTTGGAATCAATCCATCTTCTTGCTCTAATAAAGCTCCAAATAAATGTACTAGTTCAACTTGTTGATGATTATATTTAACTGCTAATAAACTTGCATTATTCAATGCTTCCTGTACTCTTAATGTCATTTTATCAATATTCATGTTTCACGCCTCCCTACAATCAATACTTTAATATATTTATTGTATTCTTTATTTTTATAATAATACAAAAGTCAAAGAAAGTCAAAGTTTGTTTTGTATTTTTTTATTATAGTATATAATATAATAAAATTGACAATTAAAAATTAACAATTCACAATTAATGATGAAACTGTTACGCAGTTTCTAAAATTCAAATTTTATAATTTAGCTTTGCTGAATTATTATCTGTAAAAATTGTGAACTAACAAAAATTATTAATCGTTAACTGTGAATTGTGAATTGATAAAAGGTGGTGATTTTATGAGAAGAGAGTATGTAACCTATCCAGAGGATTCTCCTATTAAAATATCATATGCAAATATAAAAGAATATCCTATACATTGGCATAATTCAATAGAAATATTATATGTCTTAAGGGGAAGCATAAATATTAATATAGATACAGACTCTTTTGAATTACTAGAAAAAGAATTAGAAATTATAAATGTTGATGAAGCTCATAGGATATATAGCGAAAAAGATAATAAAGTTTTAATATTCCATATAGATCCCTATTTCTTCGAAAAATATTATAAGGATATAAATAATATCTTCTTTTACACAAATTCAACTGATGATGGTGCTCAAGAAGGTGAAGAATATGACTTGCTTAGAACCTTTTTAGCTAAACTATTATGTGAGTGTGTTCAAAAAATTGATGATTTTGATAAAGAAATTGAATCAATTTTAGTAGATTTACTTTATCATCTTATAAATAACTTTCATTATTTAACTTATGAAAAAGAAGAATTAAAAGAAAAAACTGAACAACTTGCTAGATATCATAGAATTTCTAAATATATATTTAATAATTACGATAGCAATATAACATTACAAGAAATTGCAAAGAAAGAGTTTTTAAGTCCTCACTATTTATCTCATGAAATTAAATATGCAACTGGATATAGTTTCACTGATTTAGTTAATTTAACTAGAGTTGAAGAATCTGTTAAGCTTCTATTAGATAGTGATTTAAGTATTTCAGATATATCTGATGAAGTTGGTTTTTCTCATGTTAGATATTTAAATAAAAACTTTAAGAATTACTATGGATGTACTCCTCTGCAATTTAGAAAGAAAAATAAACTAACAGATAAAGAACTTGAAAACATTAAATCTATTGAAATTTTGAAATTAGAAGATGCACTTGAATATCTTTCTTATGAACTTGAGGATTATGAAAGATTCAACTACGAAAATAAATTATGGAAAATTCATATAGATATGGATTCAACATTAAGTGTTTTTGAAAAAGATTATAGTAACATAATTAACCTTGATGATGCCTTTGATTTACTTTTGGAAGATAATAAGGATATTTTAGAAGAAATTCAAGATGAGCTTCACTTTAAATATGCAAGGCTTGAAAATATGTTTAATAGCGATATGGGGGTATTCCCCAAAGCTGATTTTTATAATTGGAATAAGGCGAAAAGCGTCATAGAATTTTTAGATTATATAGATTTAAAACCTATTATATTAATAGATAATCCTAATTTCACATTTGAAAAATATACGCAAGTTTTAAATAGTTTCTTTGAATACTTCTCAGAAATAGATTATATAGATATTTCAAGATTTAAATTTCAATTTACACCTGCTATATTAACAGATGTAAAAGATTCATTACATCAATTTCTTATTGAAGATTATAGTTTAGATGTAATTGAAGATATATTTACTTGTGATAAAAGCTTAAATAAAATTTATGATACTGCTTATATGCTTCCATATATAATCCATAATACTATATTTAATAATAATTCTTTAAACTTTTTAAAAGCCTTTGATGTTCTTGAAAAAGAAATAAGTTTAACAAATGAGGTATTTATAGGTGCTCCTGGTATTGTCAATGATATGGGAATAAGAAAACCATCATATTATGCATATTATCTTCTTAGCAAACTTGGAAATGAAATAGTTGCAATGGAAAATGGATATATAGTAACAAAAAAAGATGATGAATATTGCATACTACTTTACTCTTATACAGATGAACTTAACGAAATGCAAAGTTATGAAGATATATTCAATAAAAGAGGTAAAAGAAAAATTTATAAGCGAAAAATTTCATTAAATATTGAAAATATAAAAAAATCTTCAAGAATAATAACTTATGAAATAAGTGAGAGAGTAGGTTCATCTTATAATTATTGGCTATCTATGGGTTCTCCTGATAGACTTAATAAAGAAGAAAAAGAAATACTTCATAAAGCTTCATTTCCTAAAATAGATTTTAAGTATTCAAAAAAAATACAATATTAAACATAATTACTGAGCTTAGAGGTTATGAGGCTAAACTAATTTTAATAAAAAGTACTAAATAAAGTACAAAGAAACCAAAATTATGGTTTCTTTGTACTTTTTTTATTTATATATATTTGCTTTTAATAACTTAAATGTACTTAAATATCATTACTTAAGTCAATGCTTTTATTGCTTATATTATCTATAATTTAAATATGAATATAAACTTTAAAAGTTTAGAAAGGGTTGATTTTTCAATGAGAGGCTTGTTCTTTATGCCTGGTATAACATCTAAATATTCATTAATTAGTATATTAAAAGCAATTTTACATCCATATAAAAGATATATTTAGAAAAAAGGTAGTTTTAAAACTACCTTTTATTAATTCTTATTTAATTTCATTGCTAAAGTAAAATATTTTAATGAATCTTTTACTTCCCCTAGTTTATAATACATTTCAGCCATATCTAAATATCTTTCATATCTTTTTTCTTTGTTAGCAAATTTAAAAAGAGAATCCAGAGATAAATTCATATACATTTCTGCTTGAAGATATGACCCCTTCTTTTGCAAAATCATTCCTTTTAAGTAATATGCTTCTTCTATTAGAACTATATCATCAGTATCAATTGCAAGATTTAAAGCCTCGTCAGTAATTTCATAAGCATCATCATATTGCTCATTACTGTAAAGAGTTCTTATACATTTATTTAAAAATTTCACATAACTTTTCTTATTTTCTACTGGGAATAACTTTATTCCCTCTTTTATTTCCTTAATGGCTTTATCCTTATCCCCTACATAAAAATAACTTTCACCATTTTTACCCTTTGCTAATGCTAAAACCATAGGATCTTCTTTTTGATATTCATAGGCTAATTTTATATACTTGTCTGCCTCTTTTTTCTTTAATTTTATACAAGCAGTTGCAAAGCAATGATATATATATCCTTTGTCTTTATTATCATTAATATAATCTATATATTTTATTGATTCTCCTAATGAGTAATATGTATTCTCTATTAATCCTAATTTTTCATAGGTTTTTCCTTCTTTATAACAAATATATGAATATCTTACTTCATTAAATTTTGTATCTTCTTTTATCAATTCTCGTGTTCTACTATAATAATTTATTGCCTCATTATACTCTTCAATACTATAAAAAAATGTAGCCATATCTATATAGTAAATTATTGTATTCTCGCGAGTATTATTTTTTGGTATAAATCATAATATTGAGATATTATTAATTGTATATTTTCAACCTTACTTTTTTGTACATAAAATTTAAATAATATATGTATAAGTTGAAAAGCTAAATCATTATAGGAATATTGTATTGCATAGTTTAGATTATGATTTATAACATTATCTATTTCATCTTCTGGTATCGAGTTTTCTCTTATTAATTCAAGATTACTAACTATTTGTTCTTTTACATCTCTTACTAAATAGCTATAATCAATCCCTAATTTTTCGGATATATATTCTAGGATTTCTTTATCAGCTTTTATTTTACCATTTTCAATGCAGCTCATTTTTGATATAGATACTTTATCCCCACATAATTCTTTTAAAGTTATCCCTTTATATACTCTAGCTCTTTTTATCTTTTCTCCAGTTGATAATATTTCCATTTCAAACCCCCGCTTGAATTAATTTTTAAGTATTCCTATTTCCTTAAAAATATTAACTCCTTCATCTAAATATTTAGCTGCTTCAAAATCCTTTTTATTATCTATATAGAATTTGCCTATCATAATTGCTAGCTGGGCTGCTTGCTTTTGTAATCTATTTGTCTTCGCTAAATTATAACTATCAAGTAGAGTATACTCTGCTTCTCTTTGCATCTCCTTTATAGTATAAATTCTAAACCATAAGATTTTTAATTCTATTAGTTTTTCTATATCATTTTCTTCTATATATAGATTTATTTCCTCTAATATTTCTTCACACTTTGGAATATTCTTTAATTTTATATAATTTTCACATATATTTATTAAGGTCTCAATTATTTTATTATCCTTCCTTCTTATCCTTATTTCCTTAGAAATTTCATAATGTTTAAAGGACTCTTCTATATTTTCAAACTCATAAAATAATTTACCTAAATTATTCTCAATTTCTGATACATTATTTAATTCCTCTAATTCTTTATATACTTCCAATGTTTTTGAGAATATTTAATGGCATTAGTTAAATCGCCTTTTTTATTATATTCTTCAGAAATTAATAATAAAGTCTTAGCATATTCTTCTCTATTATGAACTTGTTCAAATTTGCTTTTAGCTAAAAATGAATAATCTATAGCTTTACTTATATTTTCTATTTTAAAATAAGATTGAGCCATATAATAATATATTTCACCAAGTAATGCATCCTCACCAATATTATTATCTAAGTATACCTTTTCTGCTTGTCTCAAATAACTACTTGCTGAATGATAAGCTTTCAACTTTAAAGTTATTTTCCCTAGATTAAGAAAAGTATTTATAATTTCTTCATAATTATTATTCTTTATGAATATTACATTTGATGATAAGAAAAATTGTTGTGCTAAAGTTAATTCATCTTTTGCCATATATATTTGGGCTCTTAGATATAGTATCTTTGCTTTTCTATATTCTAAATTATACTTTTCAACATAATATAAGGCATTCTCTATATATTTCTCTCCAGTCATATAATCACCTGATAAAATATATGACTCGGCAATTTGTTCATAGTAAATACTAATCTTTTCAGCTTGTGTTTCTTCAGATTCCATTAAATATTCAACTGAAGTTTGTAAAGCACCTGCTAAGTATTCTAATAGATCCATAGAAGGATTTGACCTACCTGATTCTACCAAACTAATTTGGCCAGGAGTAATCCTGTCTCCAGCTAAATCTTTAAGAGTCATATCTAATTCTTTTCTTCTTCTCTTTATCTTTTCCCCTAATGCAAGAATTTCCATCAATACTCTTCCTTTTCATTACTATAAATTAATAATTTTTCATTTTTATTCAATTATATCATAATTTAACAAATTTAAATAGTAATTATTATAAACCTCGTCTATAAATTAGATTTTTTTCGTCAAATTATAAATTTTATAATCAAAATTAGTATATTTTTTCATTTTTATTTATTATATCATTAATTATATCGAAAACACTACAAAAAACTGAAAATATTACCATTATATATACTAAATTTATAGTTTTATTTTAGAAATTAAAATAAAAAAATTGCCAAGGCGAGCTTATCGAGTCATAGTTTTTTTTCGCGCATATGCATTTTTGAAGCTTGTCTAAGAAAAATATTGCACGAACACTTTATTCTATTTTTTACTCATAGAAATAACTTTAGTACTTATATTTTATAAGCAATTTATCCATGGATTTTTAGAATATAATTTCCTATAGGGTAAAAAAGAGTAGATAATCTACTCTTCTACTTCATATGACCCATTATTGAATCATATGCGTCTCCTGCCATATTCATAGCTCTTTTGCTAGCTCTTCTCAAGCCTCTTTGTGCCTTTCTATCTAGCTGTGGTAAAACCATTGCACTTACTGCCATTCCTATCATAGCACCAGCTGCCATATTCCTCATCATTTTTGACATAAATATCACCTCTATAAATATTATTTGACTTTATATATTTATTATTAGTAATATTGTAATCTTTAGTCTATGAAATTTATGGAAATAAACCTCAATTATTAATTAGCAAGAAAAGACAGGATTTATATACGAAGTTAGAATATAATTAATATACAAGAAACATTAATTGAGGTAGGTATAAGAAATGAATTATGATGCTTGTATTAAGAAATCTATTGAATATATAGAACTTAATCTAATGCAAAAAATAGAGCTTAAAGACATTGCAGATAATGTCTTTTTATCAAAGTATCATTTCCATAGAGTTTTTCATTCTGTGGTTGGAGAGCCTGTAGCTGAATATATAAGAAGGAGAAGACTTATGGAATCAGCCAATGAACTTTTAAATACAGATGATAAAATTGTAGATATAGCATTTAAATATCAGTTTAGCTCTCAGGAAGTATTTTCAAAGGCCTTTAAAAGACTTTATGGAATATCTCCAAGAGAATTTAGACGAAATGGAAACAACATAAGTATAATGACTTCAAAGAATAAAATTACAAGTCAGCTTTCTATGGCAGCTTAATATTTTTATAAAATAATATTTTAAAGAGGTGATTTAAATGAGTTATGTACCAGTAGTTATCGAACACACAAATTTAGGAGAACGCTCCTATGACATCTACTCAAGATTACTTAAGGATAGAATAATCATGCTAAATGAACAAGTAACAGATGCAACTGCAAGTATAATTGTTTCACAACTCCTTTTTCTTGAATCAGATAACCCTGATGCTGATATTTATTTTTACATTAATAGTCCAGGAGGATCTGTTACTGCTGGAATGGCAATATATGATACAATGCAGTATATAAAACCAAATATATCTACAATATGCATAGGATTTGCAGCTAGCATGGGTTCACTTTTACTTACAGCAGGTACTAAAGGAAAAAGATACTCTCTTCCTAATAGTGAAATTCTTATACATCAGCCATCTGTTCATGGAGGTTTTCAAGGTCAAGCTACAGATATAAAAATTCATACAGATTGGCTGCTAAGAACTAAGAGGAAATTAAATAAAATATATAGTGAAAAAACTGGTCAATCAATTGAAACTATAGAAAGAGATATGGAAAGAGATTATTTCATGTCTGCTGAAGAAGCACTGTCATACGGAATAATAGATAAAATTTTGTTAAAATAAAGCATTTCAGTTCACAGTGCACAATTCACAATTCATAGTTTAGGATGAAACTACTACGTAGTTTCTGAAATTTAGCTTATATCAACTCTTTTAGAGTTGATATAAGAATTCCTTAATTCAGTAAAGCTGAATTATTTCCATAACTGTGAACTGTGCCTTGTGAACTGTGAACTGATAAAAAGTGCTTTGCACTAATTAAATTTTAAGTTTTGCAAAGCAAAACATCCTCAATTATCAATTACTAATTATCAATTATAAGGATATTATTTCATCTAAAAAATTATATATTTTTTCAACATTTCTTGCTCCTGTAAAGTTAACAACATACTCTATTAAATTTCTTATAATTAAAACTATATTATTCTTTCCTTCCCAATTTTCTAAAACTACTTTTATCGGAACATCTGATATAATTCTCTCTAAAGCAAAAAATGCTACTGCAATTTCATCAATTCTTCCTATAAAAGGTATATTATCTGGGATTATATCTGTTGGAAAAGCTATATATGCAATTGCTCCAGAAATTACTAACTTTGTTCTTACTGGAACTCTTTTATCTTTTAAAAGTCTATATAGTAAAGCAGTCATATCTGGTATTATAAATAGATAGTCACTATATGTTTTTATCTTTTGAGGCAATTTGTTTTCTAAATAACTTCTTCCATCACTATAATAATCTTTTACTTTCACTATGTCCTGATCTATATCTTCAATTATTTCTTCTATTTCCTCAACTTCTTCTTTTTCCTTTTTTAGTGCTCCATCTAAAGATATATTTATCCTAGATAAATCTACATTTAATATATTTTGTGTAATATGTATATCGGAAACATCTAAATCAACATAAGGAACATCCAATAATATGCTTTTTAGGTTTATAACGACTTTACCATCTTGATATTTTATACCCTTTTCCTCTATTGCTTTTAAGGAGTATTTCAATGCCATTTTTCTTAGCAATGAAAATACCTTTATTTTTGCTATTTTAAATGATGTAACTTCTCCATGTATGATACCATTCTCTACTCTCTTAAGTTTTACACCTGCAATAAAATCTATTTTAAACCCCTTTACATAGCGTCCTTGCAATTTTATTTCTTCACCAATGTCAATTTTAGATAATTTTAATCCATCTACCTTTACAAAATCATTTATTATACTTAATAAGTCCTCTCCAGTTAATGAAACCTTCACCCCTGATATATTCATAATTACCTCCTATTATTCAAGTTATTTACGCATGCAAATACATACTCAAGTTTGTCCCTATTATATATAAAGATTTATCTTTAATAAATACATCATTTATTGGTATATTATAAAAAATACTATCATCATTTATTTTTTCTAAATCTATAGTTATATAGTTTCCTCTTATAGTTATATAATCTTCTCCTATCATTTTCACTATAGCTTTTAAAACAATATTACTAGACCCCTTAAGTATACCAAAACTAGTTATATTAAAATCTTCTATTTCTAAAACTATTTTATTATTAAAAAACTTTTTTATATACAACATCCCTTTAAAATTACTATTTAGCTTTGATTTTACTTTACCTAAAAATCTTATGCCATTAGTTATTTCTATATGGGTTACCTCTATCCCTTTTTCCCTTCCTTTTAAATTTACTACTTCAATAATATCTTCTTCTGTTAATACAGTTGAGTTAAGCATTATTAAAATCTCTCCTTGCTATATTACTTAATAAAGATATTAGTCTAATTAGTCAGTTATTTTACTTAAAGTATAATGCATTTATATAAAATTTAAAAGATATCTTTTAAATTTTACAAAGGTACCAATACTTACATTGGAAAAATATATGATTTTAAGTAGACTAAATATTTTAAAATGTTACAATGTTCTTAATATTCATCCTATACTTAGGAGGTAATGATGAACAAATTAAAGAAAAATATTATTTGGATACCAATAGCAACTGCTATATTCTCCGTAATTGCTTTAGCCTATATAAGTTTTTGGTCTAAAGCCAATTATAATAAACAATATTCAAATTTTTTAGAAGATATAACTAATAATAAGATTTCTAAAGTTATTGTAAACAATAGCTCTGATTTGACTATTCTCTTAAAAGATGGAACTAAATATTCAACAACTAATCCTAATAGTCCTAACTTAAAAGAGGATTTATTGAAAAACGATATTGAGGTATTAGATACAAATACTTTTAATCCTCCTAAAACAATAGCTTCTAGTATTCTTTTAGTATCAATTATTTCAGCAGTTTTTATATTTATTAACAAAAGAAAGCTTGGTACTTCTAGTATTACTAATTTAGATGTTAAAGATTTTTCAGAAGATAATGATGCATTAAACTTTAATTCTGTAGCTGGAAACGAAGAAGCAAAAGAGAGTTTAATGGATATAGTTGATTTTCTTAAAAATCCTCAAAAATATAAAGACTATGGTGCTAGAATGCCTAAAGGGGTTATTCTTTATGGTTCTCCAGGTACTGGAAAAACACTCCTTGCTAAAGCTGTTGCTGGAGAAGCAAAAGTTCCATTCTATGCATTAAGTGGATCAGACTTTGTACAAGTTTATGTAGGGGTTGGGGCTGCTAGGATAAGAAACTTATTTAAAAAGGCTAAATCTCAAGGTAAAGCAGTTATCTTTATAGATGAAATAGATGCTATAGGTAAAAAAAGAGGTGGATCAAGTGCCTCTAGTGGAAATGATGAAAGAGATCAAACCTTAAACGCCCTATTAACTGAAATGTCTGGTTTTGGTGAGAAAGAAGGCATAGTTGTAATTGCCGCAACTAACAGGTTAGATACTCTTGATTCAGCATTACTTAGGCCTGGTAGATTTGATAGACATATAGAGGTTTCATTACCTGATATAAGTGCAAGAGAAAAAATAATATCATTGCATTTAGAAAATAAACCTCACTATAATCTAGATTTGAAGGATATAGCTAAAAAAACAGCTTATTTCTCTGGTGCTAAATTAGAGAATTTAATTAATGAAGCTGCAATAATAGCTGCTAAGGAAAATTCTAGTTTATTAACTCAAGAGCATATAAATAAAGCATATTCTATTGTTCTTGCTGGCTATGAGAAAAAAGAAAGAGGTCACTATCTTGAAGAAGATAAATTATTAACTTCATATCATGAAGCTGGACATGCTCTTATTTCATTATTAAAAACACCACAGGATAAAGTGTCTAAAATAACTATTATTCCAACCACTAAAGGTGCTGGAGGTTATACATTAACTATACCAAAAGATAGCTCTTACCAAAGATTAGATTATTTAAAAAATAGAATTATGGTTCTTCTTGGTGGGCGAGCTGCAGAAGAAATTATATTTGGACAAGATAAAATTTCTACAGGAGCTCAAGGTGACTTAAGTCAAACAACTGAAATTTCGATGTCTATGATTGCAGAATACGGTATGGGAAAAACTTTAGGCTTACTAAAACTATCAAGCTTAGGTTCTCTTTCAAACAGTTATGGAAATCCAGTAGTTGAAGAATGTAGGGAGCTTGTAAATTCTTTGTATAAAGAAACAGTTAATCTACTTACTGAAAATAAAGGCAAACTAACACAAATAGCTGAAAAACTTATAGAAGAAGAAACTCTAGATGAAAAAGAGATATATGATATATTTAATGAAAAAATTTAAATAATAAAATAAAAGGCAGTAGATAGTTAATTTTATATGATCTATCTATTGCCTTCTTTTGCTCTAAATTTTTTTGGTAATGATTGGCAAATAAAAATCTTAATTACATAAAATACTTAGAGTCCTTCTAATTATAAAATCTCCGTAAGGCCTTATTTACCATTTTCATGTTTTGTTTGTAATTTATTTTTTCTTGTGAAAATTGAGCCTATAATTACTAACATAGATGATACCAATAGCCATACTGTAGGGTTAGTTCCTCCTGTTTCTGGTAAGTCAACTTCAACTGAGCCCTCATTATTTGTTCCGTTATCTCCATTATTATTTCCAGAATTATTACTACTTTTATCTTTTTCTTTTAAAGCTTTAAGGGCTTCTTCTAACTCTGCTTTTGCTGCATCTACTTGTTCC
>NZ_ASRV01000042.1 GCF_000401215.1 Clostridium sartagoforme AAU1
CTTTAGAAGTTCATCCTTATTTACTTCTACCCCATCATCCTTATTAATTGCTATCCAACTAATTATAGGGGCTGGACTTCCAGATGATGCCTTTAATGTGTACGTAACAACTGTATTTTCATCAATTGTAAAGGATGTTGAACTAACTGCCTGATTCTTAGATTTTGATACATCTACTCTTTCACCATTAACAGTTTTTTCAGTTTCATTTTTCTTGTAAGTTATAACTTGATCCATAGATCTAGTTACACTCCACCATTCATTGAAGCCTGCTGTTATTGTATAAGTTCCTGGTGAAAGTGTGAATTTGTAGCTAATATCTGTCTTAGCATATAATCCTGTTGAATATTTTTCATTAATATCTGTACTAGCTTTTACTGAAACTTCATTATTAACATATCCCCAAGCATTTTCATTATTGAAAATTTGATCATTTGTCTTATTAATTAAATTAGTAGTATTTTTAGATATAACATCATATATTGGAGATGTTCCAGTTCCTGAATCTATAAAGTACACTAAGTAATTAGGTATTACTTCAAACTTAGCCTTAATATCCCTTTCCTGTGATTCTTCTCCGTTATTTTTTGCTATTCCATTTACGCTTACTGTTTCATATGCACTGTTAAATGTGGTATTAGCCCACTCTACTGTATATTGACTTCCATCAATAGTTATTGCCTTAGGAAGGTTTGTGGAATTTCCCCCTTGAATTACAACGCCTTGATATCCTAAATCAACTATTTGACCTTCTCTTACAATAAGGTTAACAGTAATTACCCTGCCATTTACATACCCATTATCTTCGGCTGCTTCTAATAATCCTGTGATTTTATATTCTCCTTGTTTCAATAGTGCAGAGGTTATTTGAGATTCCTGCCATTTTATATTTATATTTGTAAATTCTTTATCTCCAGCTTTTATATTTGTAGTTTTAGGGAATCTTTCTAAAACTTTTTCAATACTTTCACCAGCTTTTGCATCTACCTCAATTTTATCTGAAGTAGTTAATGGAGTATAAAGAATTTCATTATTAGGATTCCAATTATCATAATATTCTATAGCTATTGTGTTATCATTCTTAACTTGAATAGGTAACCATACATATCTTGAATTTGGTCCTGCTGATCCATTACTACTAGTTTTCCAGCGGTCTCCCATATAAATATATTGTCCTTTTTCTGAATCTACAGTTATGATACTAGTTGGTTGAGAATCAAACCCCTTTTCAGTAAAGCTTACTCCAATACATGGATTTCCAACTTTCTCCCAAGTTTCTCCTTCTGCTGTAATCATACTCTTTGAGCGATAATATACTATTTCTGTAGAATTCCACCCATCGGTTCCTGATGTCAGCATATAGTAGTATCCATTATTATAGAATACTGATGAAGCTTCTCTACTTTTATCCGGTAACATTCTATAGCTAAAATCTTCACCAACCTTAGCTTCTCCACCTTCAATAGATGGACCAGTATACTCTGAATTTAAAAGTGACACATACATGTAAGAATTCATTTCACTTGAATATATTGCATAAGCATCATCTACGCCGTCATTATTAACATCATGCCCATAATCTACAAACATTGTCATGTCACGAGATTCACCCTTACGATTATCATTTAATCCTGGTTTCCAATTCATACGAGTTGAATTTACAAGTTTAAATGGTCCAAATGGTGTATCTGAAACAGCAAATCCTATTTCAGCACGTCCATATCTTGATCCAGTATTTGTATCTTCTGCTCTTGCACCATTCTTTACCCAATTTACTAATGTTTCATTATCATATGTTGGAGAGTCTGAATGAAATGCTATAACAAATTTTTTAGTTTGCTTATTATATAGCATCTTAGGGCGTTCACTAATGTTATATCTTCCATAAAGACGTTCAAAGGCTAAACGAAGAGAATCTTCATCATAAGATTTTGCTATACCCTTTTCTTCATCTTCCCACTCTGTAACATAAGCTTTAACAAAATATTTTGCATCATCAATTTGCTTTTGAGTGTACTCTTCATTTGCTTCAGTTAAATTTGCTAATTCTTTAAACTTATTAAGTTGGCTTACATCAAATTCTAATTTATTCTCTACAGCTTTAACTGGTAAAATATTATTATGCATAGGAAGCACTGTGCCCATATCTTTCCAGTTCAATAAATCTTCTGATATATAACACTTTACACCATCAACTGGTCTTGTAGAATTAGTTTTATCTTCACCGTACCAGAACCAATAATCTTTATCTAATTTTCCATCTCCATTAACATCATAGTTAATTTCTTCTTCATTTAATTTTTGTACTGATCCTCCATGAGCTTCTATAAGGTTTCCCTCTGCGTCTTTCCACTCAGCCCCTGGTGTAATAGATGTATAAAGTTCTACTAATCCTTTAATTGCATTTTCTAAGTTTGTTTTTGCAGCATCTACTTCTTCTTGTACTGGTTTTACATTTTCTAATACATCCTTAGCATTTGTTAATGCTTCTTCAAATACGCTCCAGCTTTCATTTGTGTACTTTTCTTTTTCCTTAGACTTATTATCATCATATAATTTTTGTAAATCTGATGTATTTACATAATTAACTGAATCAACTCCTGTTATTACATCTATTCCATCTAATACAAAGCTTCCACCTTTTACTACTACTTTTGCAGTATGAGCTTTATCACTTAATCCATGGATATAGTAGGAAGTTTGTCTATCTCCTTTACTGTACACTCTTGTATTTTCATTTACTAATTGGTTATCTACATAAACATCTAATAATGCATCAGGTGTATTTCCAAATAAGTTAAAGCCTGTACCATTAAAGTTAAATATAAATGAACTAGTTTTTACAGTATCAGGATCAACTGTATAATAAACATTTGCACCCTTATAATCCATAAAAGTATCTATACGTTGATTATCTTTTAGTGATACTTTTAAGGTATGTGCTTTTTGCTCTAAATTTCTTACAGAGTACATTACACCAGTACTTGTATTTACTCCAAAGTTACCTACATCTTGTCCATCAAGTTCAAAATTATATTTTTGTTGTGCACCAGCACCTGCAAGATAATCAATTCCAGAACCTGTAAAATTAATAACAAGAGCAGGACTATCATTGAAATTAGCCCAAGCATTGGAAGTTTGGCTACCCCATACTTGTCCATTCTTTCTTATTGCATATACAGTATTTTCTGCATTTCCAACTTGAGCTTCATCAGCTATTTTAACAATACTTGTAGGAGCTAACTTAATTGTAGATAAAGCCTTATCAGTTGTTGTAATTTCTGCCTTTGAAAAACTAATATAACCTTGTTTTGATACTACTTTTAGTACATGATTTCCATCTGTCAATTCTTCAGAACTCCAAAGCAACTCATTAATTTCATAATTATTTATATAATCAATATCAGCTACTTTATTGCCATCTAAATAAACTTCACCTTTTCCATTACTCGGATTCCTTATTCCATAAAGGTTAACAGCTGTTCCCTTAAATTGAATTTCCATGGATGTTCCAGTATTTCCCCAAGCATTTGCATCATTTGAACCCCAGCTGCCTTGATAATATACCTTATTTATTACTCCACTTTGAGTCGTAGAATCTTTATGGGTAACTGTAACTCCATTCCAAACTGGGAAGTTAGTATCAGTTCTCATTAATGTACGATTATAATGCGCATATCCTGATTGTTGGAATGTCCAATTTCCAACATATCCTATAGGATTTATTGAATCATTATTTGCTAATGCTGCTTCTTCAGACTCATAAACCTTACCTTGCGCGCTATCATACTTATCAGATTCATAGGAATAACCTTCAATTGGATCAACACGAAGGTTGTCTATTAATGTTTCATAAAAACCTGTTCCTATAGTAATTCTTCCTGCCATTACTGTTGAATCATTATCTGTGTATGAATCTATTATTTTGTTGTCTAAATATAAAGTAAATATATTTTTTCTCGCCTCAAAACCTAAATTATGCCAATCACTCTTATCAAAATTTTCAATAGTTCCTAATTTTACTACCTTACCTAATTTAAGAATTTCATATTTACCATCGGAGTACACACGTGCATTATATGTTGCATGTGAGTCAGTTCCTCCTGCTTTTACTTGCCTAACTCCAATTAGTGCATAATTACTTCTGCCAGATATCTCTGTTGTATGTGTATCTAATAAGAAATCATAAGAAGCTTTATAATTTGTCCATCTAAAATCTCCTAAAGTTGTGTTAGGATTACTTGAAGATGCAGATCCATCTGTTCCACCCCATACTGCCCAATCAGCTCCTATATTATCATGAGTAATCATTTGTTGAAGCATATTTCCATGCTCTTCAGCATCTGGAATTTCTATATCTTCACGTTCAGCACTACCTGCCTTAGCCTGCTTAGTAGCTTCTTTTACAACTTCAAATGCAGCATTTTGATCTGTAGTATAACGTGGAGTTCCGCCTCTTCTATCTACATAATCTCTTCCTTTTTCATCTAAGGCATATTCATCATACTCAAAATCATCAGTATATGGCAGAGGTAATATAGTATCCTCTTTTAACTTTTCTTCAGTCATTGAATTTGATTGATATTCAAAATCTTTAATTCCACTTTTATCTAATGTGGTTATAGTAAGTATTGAATATGGCTTTACTTCTACAGTATAAATTCCATCTTCTGGTGTAATTTCCCCCATATTTTTCATCCAATTTTCATCGTATGATTGTCCACTTTCTGGACCTCTAGTTTCCCATAAATAAACCTTTTCATTTTCTTTTCCACTTAAATTGGATGCATTTATCTTATATTTACGAGTTTGTGATGTATTATTTGCAAAAACAGTTGTATAATCATCTGTTTCAGGATCTTTCATAGTCATATAATTATGAGTTGATGAATCCACTCCGACTCCACCATCAGAGAAAGAGCCATCATTATATGTTGCTTCATTAAGAATCATCCATCTTTCATTCTCTTCAGTATCATGATCATCTTGTCCAACAAAGTTCATTACTTGTCGAACTCCTTGTATTCCACCATCTATTTCATAGAATCCTGACCAAGGATCAAATGCTGATATTAAATGTTTAGGATTATATGATGCACCTTCATAAAAAGCTGCAACTGAAGGTTGAAAATCAAAAGATACTGCATTTAAAGGATTTGATCCAGCTCCAGTCCATGAATATCCAAGCATAACACGAGAAACTACATCTACTATCCCTGCAGTTCCACCTAATCCATTACGATTTGGCTCCATGTTTTCACGATATCTAGCATTAATCATTGGAGCAATTCCTTCTGATATCCATACTTCTTTTGGCTGTTTACCTTCAGATACCAATCTATTTTGTAATTGTGTAAGTTCATTTGACCCTGTTAAGCCATAATGGCAACTAATAACATCTATTTCATCAATTAAATCTGGATTATTTAGTAGAACAGAGCTTATTGTTTTAGTATCTCTGTAACCATCTGCAGCAACAATTTTTATTGATTCATAATCCTCAGTATAATTAGGTTCTTTTTTAATTTCAGCTGTAAAATATTTCAGCCATTCTATTTCATTTTTGCCATTATTTTGAGCTCTTTCATTTTGAGAAATTCCAACATAATCTATTCTATATCCAAATTCTTCATAAAAGGCATCAATTGTTTGCTTATACCATTGATAGCGTGCCTCATAATCTTTATTTGCTGCTAAATTCCATGTCCATCGTGGCTCTCCCCAACGAAGTATTTCTACACTTATGTTAGGATTAATTTTCTTCGCATCTGCTGCAAAATGAAATCCAGCACCTCTTACAACATTCGCAGGCTCATCTGAATATCTCATAGTAGCAGGTTCAGTTCCTGATGATGAATTTACATCAGCACCTAACTCTACCTTTATATGAGTTAATCCCGCACCTGTTTCTGAATTGAATAATTCATTCATTATTTCCCAATATTTTTCTGGATTTTCTTCTTTATAGTCTAACAATAAGCGTGATGTGTTGTTACATGTGACAGTTCCAAAACCTTTGAACCTATTATATTCATCTACCTTAGTCCCATCAATATTTATTTCTTTAACAATTTCTTCTGCCTTAGCTTCTATTGTATTTACAGTTGGAAGTAATCCACAAAATAATGCAACTGATAATACTTTTGCTATTAGCACTTTTAAATTTTTGTTGAATCTCATTTTTCTCCTCCCTTATTGATTTTAACTATAACTACCAAATAAAATTATTATAAAATCCCTCCTAACTTTGTGGCATATAGTTAAAGCACCTAATTTGATTGGATAAAATCCATACAACCATAATTTTACAGAACTTTAAATATCATAAAAATGTTCTATTTTTTTATTTCATTAACTTTTGTTAAACCTTTTCATAAAAATTTAGAAATTTTTTTCTTTTTATAAATCGCATGTATTTTTTTATTATTACATACATTTTTTTCACACAAAAATATCCAAGAAATTATTGTTACATAAAGCATTAAATAGTATTAGATCACCAATTCAGATAACCTAATACTATTTAATAAAAATTCTATCACATACATTTTCAATTTTTCATCATTAACTATTCTAGTAGTCTAATTGTTTTAATCTTAAAATTAGCTGTTCATGACTTGCTTCTACTAATTTATATGATATTATTTTTCTTTCTATTTCCCTTTGAACTTTATCAGAATTGCTAAACAAATCCCTAACCATATTAATTGCATAAGCCAGAACGGTTGCAACTCCAGCACTTCCTAGTTCAATTCCTAAAGTTTCAGTATCTGAAAGCTGTCCCTTCATCAGCTTATATATTTCATTACAATAAGCCCCTTTTATGATTATGACATCATATTTATATTCTAATCCTGTTAATAATTCTAATGGATTAAATGCTTCAAATGCTGGATTTTCCTTTTCTAAAGCTATAAGTTCATCAAGCACAGTACCTGGCGTCTTATTTAAGAATTCAGCTAATGCCATTATTACCTTATTAGAATACTTTTCAATTTTTTTGCTAGTATGAGTCGCAAGTAATTGTTGACTAACTCCAGTTTTTTTATATACATCATATCTTTTGCAATTATTCTTTTGTAAATATAGATCTAAATAATTCATTCTTATACCCTCCTTGTTTTAGTAATTAAATTTATTTTATTACTAAAATATTTTTTATTACTTAATTATATTATATCACTAAATTCATAAAATGTTTCTTTTTATTTAAAATTTTCCGAATAATTTTTTCAGGATTTGGATGTATGACTAACCTTTATCTTAATTCTTATCTCAAATTTCATTAAATACTTTCATTCTACTAGTAAAAAAATAGAAGAGATATTCTTCCCTTCTATTTTTTGATTTTATATTAATTTTTAAATCTTTCATTTTCCTCAGGATAAGGAACTACATAAGCTCCCTTAAGTCCGTTTTTATTTAACTTTATTAACTCTTCTTCTGCTTCTTCATAATCTCTATAATATCCTAAGCAAATTCTCCATCCCTCTCTTGTTGGAGTTTTAGGTTTCTTTACAGGAATATCAATTAAAACCTTATCAACCATAGCTAAACAAGCCTTAGCTACCATGTATCCATACTTAATACTACTAAAGTTTTTTTCTATGTCTTCGTTAGATATAAATTCTGCCTCAACAATAACTGCTGGCATTTGGGTTTCTCTTAAAACAGTATAACTTGCTTCTTTTATTCCTCTGTCATTAGATTTTAGATTTGCAAGCAACTCGTCTCTTATAAATTTTGATAATTCCTCTGCTCTAGTACCTTTTTCAAAAATTACTATTTCGCTTCCCTTTATTGAATCATCCACAAAGGAATTCATATGGAAACTAACAAAGTAATCTGCATTCCAATTGTTTGCTATATTTATTCTGTCTTTTACATCTAAACTTGTATCTGATGCTCTAGTCAGTAATACTATTTCTCCATTTCTTTCTAATAACCTTTTTGCTTCATATACTGCTTCTAAGACGATATCTGCTTCTCTTCTGCCATGCTTTCCTATTGCTCCAGGATCATTGCCACCATGTGCTGCATCTAATACCCACTTTGCCACTTCCGTCCCTCCTATTATTTATATAATACCTAATTATATAAATATTGTATTAATTCATAATTTAGTATACTTAATAGGCTTAGACTTGGTTACAAATTGCGAAGCAATTTTATTCAGTTTACAATGCACAATTCACAGTTCACATCTTTTGGAATAAATTTACGGGTATCAGTAAAAGGGTAACAGTTTTATCTAGTTGATAATTGACGATTAAGGAACATCTACTTCAGAGGTACAAAATCTAAAATTACAGGGATTTTCACAATAACTTTTTATATCTCATTATATGATTGTTAATGAAGAATAAAGAAAATTTCTTTTCTGATTGTAAAATCTCTTCTTTCTTCTCTTATAAAGTCTTTCTCAATTAATTTACTGTTTGCACTACCAAAGTAATTAATACTGTCAGTTAAATCTTTACCAATATAAATTTTCCCGTTTGGATAAGTAATTTTGTAAATAATCTTCATAACTACTTTAAGTCCCCCTATCTCAATACCAGTAATACTACGCTTTAAATTACAAATTGTTCACTATCATTGGTAACAAAACTATTACAAGTGTTTTTTATCATGCAAAAACCTATGTAAAAGTTAATGTACTTTTAGGTAAAAATACCATAAGAGCCTTATTTGAAGCCAAATAAACAGAGTACAAAACTAATGTAATTTTATACTCAAAAGTCGTTATTTTTTTACCTTTGCACCTTAAAGTAAACCTTTAAGGATTTTTCTCCATAATTTTTCATTCTTTCATTACTAATTTTGCTCTGTACAATTAAATTACTTGCTACCTGTTCCCTGACACCTGACACCTGTTCCCTGTTACCTACAACCTGAAATCAACTGTGAATTGTGCACTGTGCACTGTGAACTAAAAACCAACTGTGAACTAAAAAAGTGCACTGCACTTTTCATAAACATCATTCAAGAAGTTTTCTAAATCTTTGCTTTCACCTGCTCCTTGAGCTAATATTTTATTTCCTCCTCCTTTTCCATTTATGTATTTTATATTTTCTTTTAAAAGTTCTCCCATATTAAATAAGGCAATATTATTAGAGCATGTAAAAATTATATTGGATTTTTCTTTATTCTTTATTGCAAACAAGCATATAATATTATTTTTATCAGCTAATTTACTTGACAATTTTCTAATATAATTTATACTTTTTTCTTGAAATATCTTTTTTATAATTAAAAGTTCTTTTTCTTTATGGCAAGTAGAAAGCAAATATTCACTTTCATATTTCATAAGTTCTTCTTCATTTTTCTTTTTCTCATCTAATAAAATTTCTAAATTTTCTTTTAAGTTTTTTATACTATTTAATGATTCTTCTTCATTACTGCTTAGATAATTACAAATGTCTTTTATTATCTTATCATTCTTTAAAGAATCTTCTATCGCTCGTTTACCTGCTAAAAATTCTATTCTTGTATTATTTTTATTTTTTTCATATTTTTTAATCTTAATTAGCCTTAAATCCAATGTGCTTTTTGGATGAACTCCACAGCATGCATTAATATCTAAATCTCCTATCTTAACTACTCTTATTTCCTTATCTGTATTTGGTAAATCTCTTCTTAAATTTAAATTTTTTAACTCATCGTAACTTGGAATAATAAATTCTACCATAATATTTTGTCTTACTATATCATTAGCCATTTTTTCTGCTTTTTTTATTTTATCTTCATCTAAATGTCCAATAATATCAACTGTGCTTATCTCTTTTCCTAAATGTATACTTACTGTATTTGCACTAAATAGCTTAAAAAAGCACCCTGAAAGTACATGCTGAGCTAAATGTTGATGCATACCATCTTCTCTTCTATTCCAGTTTATTTCTCCTTTAATTAAACTACCTTTATCTATATTTTCTGAAATGACATGATATACAATTTCATTTTCTTCATATACTTCTAATACATCTTTCTCGTTTATTTTCCCTAAATCACAGCATTGTCCTCCACCACCTGGAAAAAAAGCTGTTTTATCTAATGCTATATGATATTTATTATTTAATTCCTTTACTTCTATAACCTTTGCCTCAAATTTAGTTTGATACTGATTGGTATAATATAATTTTTCCATATTTCTCACCTTTAATAATTTCCTTCAACATTTAAATATATTTCCTTAGAAATATTACCTATAATTTCATACGCTTGACTACCCCAGTCTAATAAATATCTTTCATCTTCTGTACCGTCATTATATGCTTCATCACTTAAATTCCCTATATCTCTAGTTAATATAACTATTATGTAATCATCTTTTCCATATATTATTCCACAATCATGGTAATATCTATAGTAATCTCCTATTTTATGCGCCACTATATCATGAGGGATATATTTATCTAATCTATCATGAAAAACTGTTTTTGTCATATAATCTATAAGCAATTCATAATATGGATTGTTATTAGGATTTTCATATAATCTATCTAGCACCACATATAATTGTCTTGCAGTAATATAATTCTCATAAGGTATAGATTCATCTCCTGTAATATCTATTAAATAATCTGTTATTGATATTTCACTAATTCTACGAAGCATATTTTTAGCAACATTATCAGATTCAATTATTGATAATCTTACAGCTTCCCCTATTGTAACATTTGTAACATCTTCTAAATAATATAGTACCCCACTTCCATCTTCATCATCTTCTTCCTCATAATAAATTTCATCCTCCAAATTTAATGCCCCTTCAAATACTTGGTCTAAAATCATCATGCATAATGGAACTTTTGTTGTACTTGCTGCTATATAATACCTATCTGGATTTAATAAATATTCTTCTTCAGTATCTAAGTTTTTATAGTATATAGATATATTATCTTTATAACTCCCTGCTATTTCACTAATTTTTTTATCTATCTTATATGATGTTTCTTCATTTTCTATTTTTATAGTGGTCTCTTCTGTATTTTTATTAATATCCTCATAGCTACAACTCTTACTAAATAATATAAATACTATGATTATTAGGATACTTATTTTTTTCATTTAGTTCTCCTTTTTCTCTTTACTTCAGTAATATATTTTAATATTTATTATATCATAAATATTAAAATGTAATTCACCTCAAAAAATTAAAGAGTAGACAATTAATCGCTAAAATAAATATAATTCAGCCGATTTATTATCTACTCTTTATTGAAGTTAATATATCAAAAGCTCTTAGAAAACTGGAAGTACTGATCCATCTGAATATTTTTCTTCAATATACTTTTTAACTGTATCTGATGTTAATGCTTCAGTCAAATCTTTAATCTTTTGGGTATTTTCATTTCCTTTTTTTATTGCTATTACATTATGATATTTCTTTGATGCCTCTGAATTAGCATCTTCTACGAATACTGCATCTTTTGCTGGACTTAGACCTGCTTCTAATGCATAGTTACCATTTATAACTGCTATCGCTACTTCATCTAAAACTCTTGGAAGTTGTGCTGCTTCTAATTCTTCGAATTTTAAGTTCTTTGGATTTTCTATTATATCCTTTGGAGTAACTAGTTCACCATCTTTTAACTTTATTAATCCTGAGTTTTCTAAAACTCTTAAAGCTCTTGCTTCGTTAGATGGATCATTTGGTACAGCAACTGTTGCTCCATCTTGTATCTCTTTTATAGCCTTAATTTTTCTTGAATAAACTGCTAAGGGCTCTAAATGTACTCCCTTTGTATAAGTTAAATGTAATCCCTTTCCTTCATTAGTTTCATCTAAATAAGCTATCGTTTGGAAGTAGTTTGCATCTAACTCTCCTTCTTCTAAAGATGTATTCGGTGTTACATAGTCAGTGAACTCAACTATATTAACTTTATATCCTTTTCCTTCAAGCTCTGGCTTTATAGCCTCTACTATATCCTTATGTGGAACTGGTGTAACCCCTATTGTTATTGTTTTTTCTTCTGATGATGCTGAGCCTGTACTATTATCTGTCTTTGATCCTCCACATCCTACTAAACTTATTGCTAAAGCACCTGTTAATAAAATTGATAAAATTGATTTTCTTTTCATATAAAAACCCCCTTGTTATAATTAAGAATTAATAGTGAATAATTGTGGATGAAACTCTTGCAGAGTTCCTTTAGTTATGGTCTTTTTTCTTTTATTAGTTTCATCTCATTCTTTTTTAGTTAGTTTTTTTATTTTATATTTAAATTTAATAAATAACATTTTAAATTATAATAGCTATTAATAATTGTTAATCGTTAATCGTTAACCGTTAATTGTTACGATAGTTTCTTATACAAGTAATTTCCTAGAGTTTGTAATGCTTGTACTATTATTACTAAGATTATTACTGTCACAATCATTACATCTGTCTGGTATCTTTGGTATCCGTACCTTATTGCTACGTCTCCAAGACCTCCTCCACCTACTGTTCCAGCCATTGCTGAATACCCTATTATGCTTATTATTGTTAATGTTAATCCAGATATTATAGAAGGGATTGCTTCTTTTAACATTACCTTAAAAATTATTTGTGTATTAGAAGCTCCGAAGGATTTTGCTGCTTCTACTACTCCTGGATCTACTTCTTTTAAAGCTGATTCTATAATTCTTGCTACAAAAGGTGCTGCTGCTACTGTTAATGGCACTATTGCTGCTTCAGTTCCAATTGATTTTCCAACTATTAATTTTGTAAATGGTACTATTGCTACCATTAGTATTAAAAAAGGAAAACTTCTTAAAATATTTATTATACTGTCCAATGTATTATATATTATCTTATTTGGTTTTAATCCTTTAGGAGCTGTAACTATTAATGCTATAGCGGGAATAAAGCCTAAAATTACTGAAAACAGTGTTGAAAAAAATACCATTATAATTGTTTTATTAAATGCCGGTAATAATATTTCTAACATTAATTAATCACCTCCAATATTACATTCTTATCTTGTAGATATTTAATTACCTTTTCTTTATCTTCTTGCGCTATATTTATTACTAAACTTCCAAGAACATCTTCTCTAAATTTTTCTAGTTTTCCCCAAACTATTGAAAAGTCTACATTAATTTCTCTGGCCATCTTTGTTATAAGTGCATTTTCTGATGATGTACTTGGAAAAAATAACTTTATATTTACTCCTGTTGTAGGTAGTAATTCGTCATCTTGTTCGCCTAAAAATTTTTTAAGGGAAACTCCTGGGTTTAAAAATAAGTCTTCCGATTTGCCTTGAGCTTTTAAAATTCCGTCTTCTATTAGTGCAACCTTTTCGCATACCTCTTTGACAACTTCCATCTGGTGAGTAACAATAACTATTGTAATTCCTAGTTCTTTATTTATTTTTGATAAAAGTGCTAATATATCTTTTGTTATTTTAGGATCTAATGCTGAAGTAGCTTCATCACAAAGTAGAATTTTAGGTTCTAATGCTAAAGCCCTTGCTATTGCTACTCTTTGTTTTTGTCCACCACTTAAACTTGATGGTTTTACATTAGCCTTTTCAGAAAGTCCTACTAAATTTAAAAGCTCATTTACTCTACTTTTAATTCTTACTTTTTCATATCCCCAAACTTCTAAAGGTAAGGCTATATTTTCAAAGACTGTTTTTCTATTTAATAAATTAAAGCTTTGAAATATCATACCCAAATCTTTTCTAAATTCTCTTAGTTCCAGCCCCTTTAAAGATTTAACTTCACGTCCCATAACTGTAAGTGAACCATCTTCGTAGGCTTCTAATCCATTTATACATCTTAACAAAGTGGATTTACCAGCACCACTATGTCCTATAATTCCATATATTTCTCCCTTTTGTATTTTAATAGACACATTTTTTATAACCTGTATCTCACCAAAGCTTTTGGTTAAATTATTTATTTCAATCATGATTATATTCCCCCCTAAGAAAATTAAAGAAATAAAAAAGTAATATTTTCAAAAGAATAAAAAACGCACTAGAGAATAAATCTCTAGTGCGTATAATGTCACATATTAATTTATTCTCTCATCTATCAGCTAAAAGCTGCAGGATTTAGCACCAAACATAATAAAATATAATTATCTAACATAAATTAGACTTATCATAATCCTATTATAGGTTGCTGGGTTTCACAGGGCCAGTCCCTCCACCACTCTTGATAAGAAACGTATTAAAATATTAAATTTTTCTATTGATATTAATATACATATATAATTTGAATTTGTCAATATATATCTTAAAACTTATTTATGTGTACCTATAAAAATTTAAATACTATAATATCTTTTTCTACATTAACAAGCTCTGCATCTGTATTTAATTCTATAAAATTAATTATGTTTTCTACAGTAGAATCTGCTTGCGAGCTACTAGCACATATTCCTGATATACCAATAACTATGCTTTGATGTAGATCTTGGTTTTCTATTTCATTTACTGATATATTAAATTTATTTTTCAATTTTTGAGTTATACTTCTAACTATCATTCTTTTTTCTTTTAAAGAATGTACCCAACTTGCTCTTAAATTTACACTCATTATTAATACTTTCATCTTAAACCACCCTCGATAAAAAATATATATACTCTAAATTTACATACTTGTTATATTTTGCGAAGCAATTTCTTTTAGTTCACAGTGCACAATTCACAGTTATTTTCATTTTGT
>NZ_ASRV01000043.1 GCF_000401215.1 Clostridium sartagoforme AAU1
AAAACAATTGTAAATTAGAGTCCATGTTATTATTATAAATAAAGCTCATGGATAATATTCTCTCCATGAGCTTTATTTGTGATTTATAGGAAATTTATTAATGATTAGTGTAAATCAAATCATCTACCATATAATTTAGTTAAAGAATAAATTTCTTTTGCTAATTTTTCACTAAAGTCTTTTTTAGATGCTCTCCACACCCAGTTTCCTCCTAATGTTGAAGGCATATTCATTCTAGCATTATTACCTAGTCCTAATAAATCTTGCATTGTAGTTACTGCTAAATAAGCTGGACTTCCCCAGACACCTCTTATTAATCCTTTTGCTATTCCTTCTTCATATGTCAAGTTCAAGTACTTTTTAGCTTTTTCAATTTCATTTTTGCTTCCAGTAACATTATACCATCCGCAAATAGTATCATTATCATGTGTACCAGTATATGCTACACAATTAATTGGATAATTATGTGGTAAATCTCTACTATCCCCATCACCAAATCCAAACTGTAATATTTTCATTCCTGGGAATCCTGTAGTATCTCTAAGATCTATTACTCCTTGTGTCATCATTCCTAAATCTTCTGCTATTATATCTACTTCGCCAAGACTATTTTTTATAGCATCAAATAATTTTATTCCAGGTCCCTTAGTCCATTGACCAAACTCAGCTGTCTTATTTCCATATGGTATTTCCCAATATGCCTCAAAGCCTCTAAAATGATCTATTCTTACTACATCATATAATTTAAAACTCTCTCTAACTCTATCAATCCACCAGCTATAACCATCTCTATCTAAGTTATCCCAGTTATATATAGGATTTCCCCAAAGCTGTCCAGTAGCTGAAAAGGTATCTGGAGGGCATCCAGCCACTGTTATTGGTAACATATTTTCATCAACATTAAAGTATTGTGGATTACTCCAAATATCTGCACTATCTTCTGCTACATAAATGGGAATATCACCTATTATTTTAATTCCGTTATCATTAGTATATTTCTTTAAACTATACCATTGTTTAAAGAATATATATTGAATAAATATCCAATAATTAATTTCATCTTTCAATAATACTTTATAAGAATCTATGGCTTCCTTTTTTCTAAGTCTTATATTATCATCCCAATTTTGCCAACTAACTAAGTTAAAGTGATTCTTAACTGCCATATATAAAGCATAATCCTCTAACCAGAACTTATTTTCTTCTACAAATTCATTTATTTCTTCATTATATTTATTTTTTGAATTTTCATATGCAATTCTTAACACTTTATTTTTATTTATAAATAACTTTGCATAATCAATACAATTTTCATTTATTCCATAATCTAAAGTTGAATAATCCTCTTTTTTTAATAAATTATCTTTTTCTAATAATTCAAAATCTATAAAATAAGGATTACCAGCAAATGCTGAAAAACATTGATATGGAGAATCTCCATAACTAGTTTGCCCTAGAGGGAGTATTTGCCAATACTTTTGTCCACTCTTTTTTAAAAAATCTACAAAGGCAAACGCTTCCATTCCAAATGTACCTATTCCATACTTTCCAGGTAGTGATGAAATATGCATTAATATCCCGCTACTTCTTTCCATAAATTTTACCTCATTTCTAATAAAACCTATTCTATTTTGTATTTGTGAAGGCATTTAATAAAACTAATCATAAAAGTTTTTGCTTTAAATATTGAGGGTATAAAATAATCAATTTTAATCTATATAATTTATCTTAATCTACTTATAATAACAATAGATTATGTTATTATAAGTAGATTAATTTTTTAATTTTCTATCTTAAAATTAGTTGATTCTCTATGAATAAGCTCTGTATTTAGTATTACATGCTTATTATCAGTTTTATCCGCTATTAAATCTAATAATAAATCAACGCTTATCTTAGCCATTTCTAACTTAGGTTGTATTACTGTTGTTATGGTAGGATTATAAAACTCACTAATATCCATACCATCAAATCCTATTACAGCAACATCTTTACCTACTTCTCGACCATTATCTTTTATTGCTTTGGCACATCCGACAGCCATTATATCTGATATAGCAAATATAGCTGTAATATCTTTATTATTTGTTAAAAGATTATTAGTTTCTTCATATGCACCTCTATAATCATAATTACCTAGAATTTTATAATTACTATTAAATTCTATATTATTTTCTCTTAGTGCTTTTAAATATCCAGCTTCTCTTAGATATCCAATTCCAAAGTCATTTTCATCTCCTAATAATATAGCTATATTTTTATGTCCACATTCAATTAGATATTTTGTTGCAAGATAAGCTGATTTTTCATTATCTATAGATACTGAGGAAAAATTTGAAAACTCTTTTCCATATTTATGATTTATAGAAGTTAATACAACTGGTACTTGTATATCATTAAAATCATCATTTCTTGCTTCTGTAAAGTTTCCTCCTAAGCAAATTACACCTTGTAATCTTTTTTCTTTTATCATTGAAATCAGATTATTCATCTCATCATCACTTAAATAATCGTGATGCTCTAGTATCATAGAATATCCAGCCTTAGAAATTCTTTTACTTATAGAATCTAACATTTCTGAGAAAAAAGGATTAAATACCCCTTTTATAAGAACCCCAATATTATTTGTATTATTTTTTTTAAGATTTCTAGCACTGTTATTAGGTATATAGTTGTTTTCCCTTATTATTTCTAATACCCGTTCTCTTGTTTGCTCTTTAACATCCGGATGATTATTAATTACCCTTGAAACAGTGCTTACTCCTACCCCCGCAATTCTTGCAATATCTCTTATGTTTATCATAACTCCCTCCAAATTTCGACAATTTATTCGGTATCGTTTCCATTAATTGCTATTTATTTACAGTACAGGATTAAGATAATGATGAATTACTCTTTTACTGATCCTGAAACTAAACCTGATGCTATATACTTTTGTAGAAGCATGAATATTATCACTATTGGTGAAGCTGCCATTACTGCTGCTGATGAATACATAGTCCAGTTTGCAGAGAATTGGTCTTTAATAAACTTTTGTAATCCAGTTACTATAGTTTGAACCTCTGCATTTTTTAATATTGCTGAAGTAAACATAAATTCACTATAAGCTCCTATAAATGCAAATAGGAATATAACTATTAACATATTTCTTAGTAAAGGTAATATTATTACCGAAAATACCTTCCAAGTTGATGCTCCGTCTATATAAGCTGCTTCAACTAATTCATCTGGTATTCCATCTACTGCTCCCTTTAAAAGCCATATATTGTATGCACTACCACCAGCTAGTATTAATATTAATACTAATGGCTTATTAGTTAAATTATATGTGAAAACTATTCCCATTATTGCTGGTAACGCCATAGCTGCTGGGAACATTTGAAGAATTAATAAGCTCATAAGCCCATTTTTTCTTCCCCAAAATCTTAATTTTGAAAAAGCAAATGCCGCTGGAACTGATAAAACTAATTGTACTAATGCTACTGCTGTACACAAAATTAGTGAATTTTTTAACCATAATAAGAAATTTGTTTTTTCAAATACTCTTCTGTAATTTTCTAAAGTCCATTCTGATGGAAAGAAGGTTGTTTGTGTAAATGCACTTCCTTTTGCCATTGATGCAGAAATTACAGCCACTATAGGAAATAATGTTATTGCTATCATTATCCAAATAAAAATTCTACCAAACCAAGCCGCTCTAATTTCATCAGATCTTAATTTCTTTTTATATACTACTTTATCTTTTTTTCTTACTAAACTCTTTAAATTTACCTCTGTTTGCATATTAATCAACCTCCTCAAACTGACCTGATGCTCTCATTTGAACAAATGAAATTGATGCAATTATTATGAATATTATTATACTAAGTGCTGATGCAATCTCAAATCTTCCAAATTGCATTGAAAGTTTATAGTTTACTGATGCTAATATATCTGTGTATCCAGCAAATTGAGTATTTAATCTTGGAGGATTACCGCCTGTTATTAAGAAGGCTGATCCAAAGTTGTTAAAATTAAATGCAAAGGATGATATTACTAGTGGGTAAGCAGTTTTAGTTATTGCTGGTAATGTAATATGTGTGAATTGTTTCCACTTTGTTGCACCATCTACTTCTGCTGCTTCATAATAAACTTCTGGTATTGCTGACAATGAACCTAAACAAACATTCATCATATATGGAAATCCAAGCCATATATTAACCATTATTATACTTACTCTTGCTAAGTTAGGATCTGTTAACCATTTTATTGGCTCTTGTATTATATGCAATTGCATTAATAAATTGTTTATTTGACCATAACTACCATTAAATAACCCCTGGAATGATAAAATTGCAACTGATGCTGGTAGTGCCCAAGGTAATATTAATACACCTTTATAAAATCCTCTTTCTCTTATATTAGGATTATTTAATACTAATGCTATAATTAATCCTAAAAAGAAACATCCAAGTGTTGATATTATTGCAAAAATTAATGTCCATGCAAATACAGGTAAAAATGTTTCCTTAAAAGGTCCTGTTAAAACCTCTATAAAATTTGAAAAACCTACGAAATTAATTTCACCTTTTGAATACTGAGTATAATCAGTAAAAGCATAGTATACTGTTGAAAGTACTGGAAGCAATGTGAATATAAATATTGAAATAAGTGCTGGTGCTAAGAAATAGTAAGCTTTACGACTTTTACTCTTCATTCCCATTTACAATCCTCCTTTATTTTATATAGAGATAGGCATTACACCTATCTCTATTTAGCTACATATATTATTTTATTTGTTTAATACCTTCTTTTACTTGATTAACTATATTTTCTCCAGCTGTTTTAGCATCTATTTGACCTGAAGTTAATAACTTTAAGTTATTAGCTGCTGGTTCCCACATAGCTTGAACTTCTACTATATTAGGCATTGGCATAGCAACTTTTGCTTGTTCCATAAATGCTTTAGTATATTCATCATCTACTACATAATCTTTAGATACTGGAATTCTGCTACCAGTTTTATAAACTATATCTTGTCCTTTATTAACAAACTCCTCCATAAGTTTCCATGCAAGATCTTTGTTCTTTGAATTTTCATTAACAAAAGAAGTTTGAACTCCTAAGAATGTTTGTGGAGCTTTTCCATTTAAAGTTGGCATTGGAACTACTCCAAAGTTTAATCCAGCTTCTTTAGCACCTGAAACATCCCATGGACCTGAGAAATAGAATGCAGATTTACCTGATGTAAAATCACCCTTAGCTATATCTCCAGTTATATCTGCTGCCATTAATTTATCTTTGTTAACTAAATCTGAAATAAATTGAAGTCCTGCTACTGCACCTTCATTTCCAAGACCTATATCTGATGGATCTAAAGTACCATTATTGTTTTTATAAACATATCCACCACCTGCTGATAAGAATGCATATGAGAAGAAGAAATCATTTATATTATACTCAAATCCAACTTCTTTTGCCATTGCAACTAAATCTTCCATTGTCTTTGGAACTTCTTTAACTTTGTCTTTATTATAGAACATTCCTGTTGTTTCTTGAGCAAATGGAACTGCATAAACCTTTCCACCTATAGTTACTGCATCTACTATACCTTGAGATGTATATTTATCAGCTGAAACCATTCCTGATGGTACTTCTGCTGTTATTCCTGCTTTTTGGAACGTTCCTAAATTATCATGTGGAGCTCCTAATATAAGATCTGGACCATTATCACTTTGACAAGCTTGAATCATTTCTTGGAACTTTCCTTGGTCTTCAACAACACTTACTTCAACATTATTTTCTTCGCCCCAAGCTTTAGCTACTTTTTCAAATTCTTTAACTTCGTTAGTAGTAAAGTGTGACCAAACTGTTAAAGTTTTCTTTTCTGTATTGGCAGTACCGCCTTTTTCATCTTTTCCACCACAACCAACTAAAGAAGTTGTAGCAATTATACCAGCAATTAAAACTGCTAATAGTTTTGAACGTTTTACCATAATAAATTCCTCCCAAAATCTAATTTTAGATCTTTATATTTATAAACCATATTAGGTTTATTAACTAAATTTATAATATTTTTTTATTTGTGATATTGTTTACAGGTAACCTTACCGGTACCGTTTCCAACAAACTTTATAATTTATTTTTATATCCTGATTCTTTCCACAATAAAAATAAAATTTTAAACTCTACTGCTTCATTAAAATTGGATATATCATAGTTTACTATTTTTTTATTTTATCTATTCTATAGAATAATGTATTTCTATGAATATATAACTTATCTGCTGACTCACTTATTTTTAAACCTTCACTAAAGAAAATTTCTATTGTTTTTATAAGATCCTCATCTAACTTAGAAAAATATCATTAAATTCTTTATATACTCTAGTTATTTCTTTTTCATCTACATTCTCTATCATTTTTCTACTAATAAAGAATTTTCAGTATATATCTTTGATTGCAAATTATATTTTAAACATATTTCTAAATTATCTTTAAGATATTCAAATTTTTCTTTAAGTTCACTATATTCATCAATTTTACAATAACTTATATAACACTTTTCTGTTATACTTTTTTTGATTGCTAAAAAAGTTCTTTAATACTATCATCACTTATATCATTTTTACTTATAATAACAATGTATTCATCTTGAACAACTATAATACTATCGTCACCTAAATATTTTCTCTCTATTAACTTTAAAGCTTTAGAATGCTTGTCTTTTAAATGAATAAGTATTAATTTAAACGGCTTGTCCTTTATAACCTCTTTTAGAATATCATTAGAAAATTCTTTCCCTTTTATTATGTCTAATATTATTTCTTCTTTAGATTTTACTGCATTACTTAATTCTTGCTCTAAACAATATTTTAATAAACTCATACAGTTACTATAATTTTCATAGGTTTCTAGTAACAGTTCTTCTGTTGGTATTCTTAAAATACTGCTTACAATTTTAGAATTTTTCCCTTGAAGAAAGTCAGCTATTACAGATCCATCTTTTTCGCTTATTTTGAAGGGAATTTGAATTTCTTCACTTATTTTTTGAAAAGAGTTTTTTAACCCATACATAAGCTTCCCCCATAATTTAATTTTTCTGAATATTTATGAAGCAGGTAACGTTTCCAGAAAAATAAGAAATTTTGTTTTTATAGTATTTAACTTTACCTTGTAACTAGATTATACTCGTGCAATCGTTTTTATTCAATAGTATTTTAATACAATTAGCTATTTATTTTTTTGTGTTATCTCACAAAAAACAACTTGAACCCCTTGTATTTAGCCATACTTATCAACTAAAAAGCTTTTTTTAATTTAAGCTTTTTAGTTGATTTATTATTTCATTTTTTTCATAGCTCTCTTCATATCATTTACGATACCTGAAATATTTCTTTTTGCATCTTCTCCCATATTTTCTACATGTTCCATTATCTCAGATATTTCATCTGCTATTTCTTCAGTTAATCTACCTGATTTAACATGTCTATATAGCTTTTTCATTTTTCTTTGAATTTTATCATCCTCCATAAAATACACCTCCTTATAGCGTAATCTATATTTTTATTTTTTCACTTTTTTATGAATTTATACTTATATATTAGATAGTGTAGAACTAAAATTTTAATAATTCTTTATATAAACAATATTAAATTAAAAAAAGCTTGCTGAAAACTTCTATTCTTCAACAAGCTTTTTTTATGAATTTTTCTTTGTTACTATATTGTTTATTATTTTAATAGCTATATACCCACATATAATTCCAAATATCATTCCACCAACTATATCTGATGGATAATGTACCCATAAGTATAATCTTGAAAATGCCACAAGAAAAGCTAAAAAGTAAAATAAATACTTATATTCTTTTATATAATACCCAAGTACCATAGCTGCTGCAAATGAAGATGCAGTATGCCCAGAAGGAAAAGAATAGGATGATGGAGCTTTAATTATAAGCTCTATATCATTTATGGAATTAAACACTCTTGGTCTTTGTATTATATTCTTTATTATACCTTCTCCAATGATACTTGTTAATAATAGAGCAACTATCATTGTTATTCCTATTCTTTTATATTTTTTACTTACTAGTAATATTACTGATATTATAATCCAGATTAATCCTCTATCTCCTAGCTTAGTTATTAATACCATTATACTGTCCATAAAAGAGCTAGAAAAATATGTTCTAATAATTTCTAAAATTCTTAAATCTATAAAATTTATATACTCCCACATAATTCCCCCAGTAAAATATGTATTTATTACTTTCCATAAATAATGCTTTGTTGATTTTCATCCAATGCACTTGAATTTTCTTGAGTTAACTTACTTGAGTTTTCTTCTATAATTTCACTTCTATAATTTTTAATTAATGCTATATCCTGTACTTCATCATTATAATTATATATTTTATATTGATTATTATATTCTTCTGAATTTTTACTTATTCCTTGATTATATATCTTTTTTATTGCTTCGACAACTCTATTGTTTCCTTTAAATCCATTTATATCATATCCTTCAACATAGCTCCATATTGCAATTTGTGTTGCAAAATATGCTTCCTCTTCTGAAGATAACCCTATTTCTCCATAACTTTTATTAGGATAACCTTCAGATATTATCCCAGCTAATCCATCAGTGGCATAGCCTATACCTTTAAAGATCTCTCCACTTGGATATAATTTTTCAATTTCTAAACAATAACCTATTTCTTCAGTTTCCAATGCTCTTATCATTTTTGCTTTAATAATAAAATTTTCATATTCTATTTCTCCAACATAATAATCTCCTGTTGATATTTTTACTTCATCTCCTAATTGCATTGCAAAGTAATTAGAGCTAAAATTTAATATTAATAAAACTAATATAAAAACAATAGCTATACTTTTTCTTTTAAATTTCATTTTATCACTCCTACTTAATTGACTTTATACTATTTTTATCAAATTAAGTTTAAATAATACTAGATGTGATAAATATTATTCATAATAAAACAAGGTAAGATATCGTAACATCCTACCTTGTTTTATCTTTAATAATTATAGTTTCATTAAAAATGCTCACCATTTTCATAGTATCTATTTTCTTCTAACTTAAAAAAGATAACATCTACATTAGAATATCCTATTGAGTTAACATAATTGGTGATTATCTTTGCCGCTTTATCTTGAATTTCTTGTCCTCTATCAAACCAAGAAATTTCAACTATTGCTTCACCATCAACAAATTTACCATCTCTTACATATAAAGATTGATCAACTGTTAAATTAAAATACTCTCTTGGGCATTTGATTAATTCCTGAAGATCGTCTACTAGATTCTTACTTATATCACAAACTTTTTTAGCTTCTACTGCTTTAAATCTAATGATTGGCATTATAGGACACTCTCCATTTCTATACTTTTTAACAAAATTATATCATATTAGTAGTATTTATAAAATCCTTATGCATAACTTTTAATTTTACTTACATATACATATATTTAAACTTCTTTACTTATTATATATATATCTATTTTGTATAGTTTTATCTATAAAAAAATATAGAGGTAGTCTAAATTATTTCATTTAGCTACCTCTATTGTTTATTTTATATGCATATTTATTCACTTGCTATTGTTTATTTTATACACATATTTATTTACTTACTATTGATTGCTTTATTCATTTCTATAAGCTCTATAGCTAAGTCTTTTATAGTTTCTGCACTGATCAATTGATCTTCAGCATGCATTATTATCAAAGAAAACTCAAGCTTTTCACCATTAGCTTCCTTATGAATCAATCCAGAATGTGCATGATGCCCTTCTAATAAAAATCCTTTAGCTTCTTCTATTTTTTTGTTTGCTTCATCATAATCATTATTTCTAGCATCTCTTATTGCTTCTATTGCCAAAGATTTAGCCATACCTACGTTGCTTATAATTTCAAAAGCAACTAATTCTAGTTCATTCATAATTATTCTCCTATCTATCTTATTTATTACATAGTTTCTGTATCTGCATTTAATCCTTCTTCTTGTGATTTTGCTGCTGCCTTATTAGATGCTATAACGAAAGGAGCATAAATTAATACACTGACTGCTAAACAAACAAATCCTACTACAAGGCCCATCCATACTCCACCAGTTCCTATAAACGGAATAAGTGGTCCTGGAGTAGTCCAAACAGCTCCATAAGCTATTGGTGGAATAATCTTAAGCATTATTGCACCATATCCTATAAGAACATTTACTATAGGTACTATTAAAAAAGGTATTATATATATTGGATTTAGAACTATTGGTAAACCGAATATTACTGATTCATTAATATTGAATAATCCAGGTCCTATAGATAGTTTAGCAATATCTCTTTGATCCTTTGCTTTAGAGAATATGAATATTGCTATAAGTAATCCTAATGTCATACCTGAACCACCATAGTTAGCAAAAGCATCAGTTAAAACCCAAGTTGTTGGGTATGGTGCACCCCATGCTGTTCCATTTGCTTGTGCAAATGCTAGGTTAGCTGCATTTGGTTCTGCAAACATAGTTTCTCTTACTGCTGCAATAGTATTAGGTCCATGTATACCCATTATCCATAATAAATTTGATACTAAAACCATAATTACTACTGAGAAAATATTATCTCCAAGTTTAGTTAATGGTGCTTGTAATGCATTATAAATCATAGTGTGAATTCCACCACCATTTGTAACTTTACTTAATATAAAGTTAAGAACTGAGAAACCAACTGTTACTATCATTATTGGTAATAATATTTTAAATGTTCTAGAAACTGCTGGAGGCACTTGTTCTGGCATCTTAATTTCAAGTTTAGGAGATTTAGAAAGTCTTGATAAAAATTCACCTACTAATAATCCAACTATTATTGCAACAAATAGACCTTGAGGTCCCATATATTGAGTTGTAAGGTTTCCATCAACTGCTGATGGGTACATTATAAAGAATACTGACACTGAAGTAAGTCCAGTTAATAAGTCATCTGCACCTAAAGCTCTCGCAAGATTCCTTGCTATTAAAAATGCTATAAAAATTGCTAAAATGTTTAAAGATCCATTTAATACTGGTGCAAATATAGCTTGATAGTCTGCTAAATTAGGTATTAAATCTCCTAAATGAATAAGTTTAGCTACAAATCCATCTGGATGAAGTAAAACATTGTTTATTAATACCATTAACGCCCCTGCCATTGTAATTGGGAAGGTTAAGATAAATGCATCCCTAATAGCAACAATATGTCTTTGTGCATTTAACTTTGTTGCAATTGGAACAAGTATTCTTTCCATGCTACTTTCTAATTTTGTCATAAAGCTCATTGTTTTTCCCCCTCATATTTTTTATTTATTAAACCTCTTGTTAAATTCCAAGAGTTTTTAATACACCTTCTAAGATAACTTTACCATTCATGGTTCCATATAACCTCATATCTATAACTTGTACCGGTATTCTTCCATTAACTAAAGCATCTACTTGTGGTTTTTGGAATCTTACTTGTGGTCCAAGTAGTACTATATCTGCTTTATCTATAACACTTGAACATTCTGAAACTGGAAGTGCATCAATATTAATTTCTATTCCTTTTTCCTTTGCTGCTGCTTTCATCTTGTTTACTAATAGGCTTGTTGACATACCTGCTGCACAAACTAATAAAATATTTTTCATAATAATTCCTCCTAAAATTTATTTTTAATTATATTTAAAGCTCTTCTCCATTAGTAGCTATCACATTTTTATACCAATAAAAACTTTTCTTTTTAATACGTTTTAAATCCTTTTCATCTTTCTCATTTCTATCTATATAAACAAATCCATACCTCTTTTGATATCCATTAAGCCAGCTTAGTAAATCTGTAAATGACCATGTACAATATCCTAATAACTCTACCCCATCAGTTATAGCTTCTTTGCAAGCTATTACATGATTTCTTATAAAATTTATTCTATAATCATCATTTATACTTCCATCTTCTTCGATTTTATCAAATTCACCAAGACCATTTTCCGTTACTAATATAGGAAGCCTGTATCTACTATTAATTCTTCTTATGCCTATTCTTAATCCTGTAGGATCTATCTCCCAATCCCAGTTAGTTCTATCTAAATTTGGATTCTTTATTGTCTTAAAGCTACCTGGAATTCCATAATCTTTAGATGTTCCTTTTTTTCCTGATGTATTTATTTCTTCAAAATTACTTATACCATCTATTGAATTTGCTTCAACAGTTTCGCTTCTATAGTAATTTATACCTATAAAGTCAGGTTTTCCCCTTTCTAAAAGTTCTAAGTCTCCATCTTCAATTTCCGGAGCTATTCCTTCCTTTTCATATCTACTTAGTGCAAATGCTGGATAGTTTCCAAAACAATATACATCTAACCACCAATGACAATTCATATCTTCCGCATTTTCCCTTGCTAAAACATCTTCTGGCTTGCATGTATAAGCATAATTAGGTGTGAAAGCAAAACTTGGACCAATCATACCATTTGATACATATTGTCTAAATGACTCTATTGCTTTTGCGTTTGCTAAGCTTGCTATATGATTTGCCTTAAGCATTCTTCTATCATCTTGTACCTTTGGTGGATGTATTCCTATCTTATAGCCTAAAAGTATAAATACATTTTGTTCATTTAATGTAACCCAATATTTAACTCTATCTCCGTATCTTTTATAAAGAGTTATACAATAATTATTAAAATCATCTATTATTTCTCTAGATTCCCAGCCTCCATATAAATCCTGAAGATACTGTGGTAAATCCCAATGATATATCGTTATTATAGGCTTTATATTATTAGCAATAAGTTCATCTATAAGGTTATCATAAAATTCTAATCCTTTTTCATTTATGTCTCCTCTTCCATTTGGATAGATTCTACTCCACGCTATTGAAAATCTATACGCTTTCAATCCTAACTCTTTCATTAAAGCTATATCTTCTTTATATCTTCTATAATGGTCTACTGCTACTTTACCATTTGTTCCTTCATAGGTTGTTCCAGGTAATTCACTGAATGTATCCCATATACTTAAGCCTTTTCCATCAATATTATAAGCTCCTTCAACTTGATATGCTGCAGATGCACTTCCCCATAAAAAATCACTTTTGAATTTATCAAGTTTCTTGTGAATCAATATTACCTCCTCCCTTCCTACTTCTTGATTATATTATATCTTACAAAAATATATTTGTAATCAGTTTCACCCCTTAAAAAAACACACTTTTATCTTATATAAATTGTTCCATTTATATAACAATTTGTTTTACATTTTATGGAGCTTTAAGTTCATATCTATAAATATTTTTTCTAATCTTATTTTTCAAAATTTAATATAATATTTAAATATTGTATATTTAAAGGGCATTATGTGTTAATTACTTTAATTCTGGTTAAATAAATTGTAGTAAATTGTATAAATATAGAAATTATAAGGGATAGATGCTATTCATCTATCCCTTATAATTTCTATATAATTTTCTACCTATTGTTTCAATAATGTATAACGCTGGTATTTGTGTTGTAATATCGTTTTCTTCTGTTTTTTCTTGTTGCACATAATAACCAATATTTATATCTGATATTCTTGCTAAAGTTGAATCTTCATTATTGGTAATGCTTATTATTTTACTACCCTTTCTTTTTAACCTATTTATATGGTCTATTACAGTTGGAGTTTCTCCAGACACAGAAAATGCAATAGTAACATAATTTTCTGTACATTTAATATTTATAGGATAAAACGGATCATCTATATATATATATAGCATTTTTACCTATTGCAGAAATATATCTTGCTGCATACTTTGAAAGAATACCTGAAAATCCTATTCCAACAAATATTATTGTATTGGCATTATTTAACTCATCACAAACCATATCTATTTTTTCTCTATAATCCATGCTTTGTGCCTTTTTTAAAAAATCAATTATCATTGAGGTATTATCTGTTAATGATTTTCCTCCACCTTTTTCAATGTACATTTTGAACTTTAATTTAAATTCTGAAAATCCTTCGCAATCTAATTTCTTACAAAATCTTAGTATAGTGGTAGTTGACACATGAGCTTCATTTGCTAATTCCCTTATTCTCATATAAATTACTTTTTCACTATTTTTCATTATATAATTATAAAGGGATAGTTCTAATTCATTTAAACTTTGTATTTTATTATAACTAAACATTACTCATCTCCTTTGCTA
>NZ_ASRV01000044.1 GCF_000401215.1 Clostridium sartagoforme AAU1
TTTAAGATAATGTATATAGTTATATATAATCTTAAATATTTAAATTAATAATAATTTTTTATATTAAATTTAAATAATCTTTATATAATTATACCACTTTAGCTAGATAATTATTATAAAAGGCTGAAATCTATTTTTATGAAGATCCCAGCCCTAAATTAAATGTCTTTAATTAAATTTATATATCTTCGCCTCTTGTTTCTATTATATGCTTATACCAATAGAAAGAGGCTTTTTTCTTTCTAGCTAAATCATTTTTATGATCTACATATATAAAACCATATTGCTTTTTATATCCATTTAACCAACTTAATAAGTCAATAACTGACCATGCATAATATCCTTTTAAGTTTATTCCTTCTTCAATTGCATTTTTAACAGCTTTTAAATGAGTTTCAATAAACTTAATTCTAGGTATGTCAACAATTTCATCTTCTATTATAGGATCTTCATCACCTAATCCATTTTCTGTTATATATATTTTTATATCTCCATATCTACCCTTTAGCATTCTTAATCCCTCTAAAAATGCTTCAGGTGATATCTCCCATCCCCATTTTGTGTACTTTTTATCATTCATTTTAACAGTTCTATAAAAACCATCAAATGAAGGATTACCTGGTGCTCCTGTTGAGTTTTCTCTATTTCTCTCAACTTCTTCATCCATATTGTTTTTCATTACCCTTTGAGGTTGATAATAATTAAGTCCTATAAAATCATTTTTATCTGAAGCTCTCTTTATTATTTGAAGTTCTTCATCTGTCCAATCAATTTTAATTCCTTTTTGCTCAATGATATCTACAACATATTTAGGATATTCACCTTTTAATATTGGATCATAATACCAATTTGTATCAATTTCATTTGCATGCTTAGCTGCAATTATATTTTCTTCTTTATTATCTATACTAAATGCAGGAGAAAATACATGTGTAATACCTATTTCACCATATTGTTTTAATGATTTATATAGTTCAATTGATTTAGCATGAGCTAAAAATACATTATGAGTGGCTTGGAAATATTTATTTAAATCACCTACTATTGCTGGCGGATGTGCTCCTGCTAAATATCCTAGTCCACAAAATACTACTGTTTCATTGAATGTAATCCAATGTTTAACTCTATCTCCAAAGGCTTTATAACAAACTTCTGAATAATTTAAGAATGCGTCTATTGTTTCTTTATTTATCCATCCACCTTTTTCTTCTAAAACTTGAGGCATATCCCAATGATATAATGTTACAAATGGAACTATTCCATAACTTAAACATTCATTTATTATATTGTTATAGAATTCTATTCCTTTTTGATTTACTTCTCCTACACCATTTGGTATTATTCTAGGCCATGAAATTGAAAATCTATATGATTCTAATCCCATCTCCGCCATTAATTTTATATCTTCTTTATATCTATGATAATGATCTATCGCAATATCACCATTAGTTCCTTCAAAAGTTTTCCCTGGTATCTTAGAAAATACATCCCAATTAGAAATTCCTTTTCCATCCTCATTCCAGGCACCTTCTACTTGATATGATGCAGATGCTGCTCCAAATAAAAAATCCTTTGCAAACTTCATTTATATTTCCTCCAATTCATAAAAATAAGCTTAATTTATTTCAATTTGTTACTTTACATAAAGTGTATAATAAAGTGCTGTTCCATACTTTGATTTTGTTTTAAATTGTGTTTTTAAATATGATTCTAATTCTTTTGCTGTTAAACTTGTTTCAGCTGAATAAATTATTTTTATTCTATTTTTATCATCACTTACTGTAAGCTTAACTTTATCATCCTCATAATTATCAAAAAATTCTCTTATAAATTTCATTTGAACTCCATTTATTTCTACATTATACATAACTTATCCCCCTACGATTTTTTAATTCTTTAATATAATTTTACAATACTTTTTAATTTAAAGCCTATTTTTATGAATTAATAAAACAAATATCACATTTTATAATTTGTTTTATTTTTGTAACAAATCGTTATCATAATTATATCAATAATCTTTAGGAAAATATATTATTTATTATTAAAAAGTATAT
>NZ_ASRV01000045.1 GCF_000401215.1 Clostridium sartagoforme AAU1
AAAGGAGAGATAGTAAACTGCCTATCTCTCCTCTATATATTATTTATTTTAAGGATATCATTACTTTTATTTTAATATAACAGTAATTATGTGTTCTTTATCTACTTCTAGTGAATTTATATATTTTTATCTATGGTATTTAAATTATCAAATTCATATGTTTCATTATTGATGAATATTTCTTGAATTTTATACTCTCCAAAATCTTTATGCAATTCATTTATATATTCAACTTTAAATTTTCTGTCGCTAAATACTAAACTTATACTTGCTTTGTTGTCTTCATCAAATTGACTTAGTAATAGTTTAGGATCAAGTTTCATATCTCCATAACTTCCCTTTACTCCAAACATTTCCGTTAATACAGTCAAAATAAGCCAACTTGCTGATCCTGTTAAATAATGATACATTCCTCGTCCCTTAGAGCTTATATATTCGGGTATTCCAGGATATATCTTACTAACTTCAAAATTAATACAGTGTTTATATAGTGCATCTATAACTTTAAATCCTTCTTTTACAAAACCTCTTTGATAAAGTGCATTGGCATACATAATAGTCATATGACTAAAAACTGCTCCATTTTCTTTACTTCCATAAGCAAACCCAAACATTCTGCCTAAATCCGTTTTTAACTCCTTAAAATTAGTATTTAGTCTATATCCTCCAACTTCCTTGTCATATAAGTAACTATCAGCTGCCTTAACTATCTCTTTTACTTGTTTTTCCGTTGCTATATTACTCATTATTGTGAATACTTGTCCTGTAAGCATCATTCTTGTGCCTGATTCAAAGTCACCTTCAACTTTTTTTCCACTATTGTCATAATAACCATTATACCAACTGTAACCTTCTGAATTTGTAATCCATTCTTTAGAGTTAATGTGATTCTTTATCCAATTTGCTTTTTCTTCAAGGTCTTTAACTAATAAATCTATATCAATTTCAGAAGTTCTTCCTTTTATATCATGATTACAACTTTTACAATAAGTATTTAAAATATTTATCTTTTCTTGTGGATAATCATATATATTATTTTTGAATAACAAAACTTCTATCTCTTCTGCCATCTCTACGTGTTTAATTTTATTTTCGTTTTTAATTTTCTTTAAAAGTTCACATATATTAACTAGATTTCCTGAATATAATGCTGTAAATGCTACACTTTCTCCTTTTTCCTTAGCCATGTCTAAAGCATCATTCCAATCAGCACCTCTTAACCTCATATTATTATTTTCTCCTACATCATAAAATGCAGTCAAATGTTGTACTAATATGTGTTCTAAAATAGTACCTAAATATATATTATTTTCTTTTGTTAATAATTTATTTCCTTGCTCTATACTCCATAGATTATCCTTGTCAGTACCTCGTACAGTTTGTAAATCTTTGAAATAACTTTGTTTTTCTAATAGAAAATTTATATCTCCACTTTGATTGATATATAAATTAGTAGTTAAGAATGGCCATGCACCATGATCCATCCATACCCTAGTTATATTATTTCTATCTGCTATAAATTCTCCTAAATTTGCTCCTATAATAGTTGCATTGGAGCCATCAAATCTTACTCCTGCAAAATTATTTAATAGCATTTCTCTTACTTCTTTAGGATCCATTGCTAACAAAGCTAAACAATCTTGCCATAGATCTCTCCATCCTCTTCCCCCTTTTCCATAATCATGATGAGGTAAAAATGAACATCCATATATTCTTCTAAGAATAGGTTGAAAATTAACCCAATGCATCCAATTATTAAATGTGCTATCTCCAGTACTATATTTAAGATTAATTTTATTTTCCCAATATAACTTAGTATCTTTTAATAACTCTTCGAAATCGGTTTCCTTTAATAATGTACTAGTAAGCTTTTCGAAATCATCTACTGATTCCCCATATCCAAAAGCAATTATATAAGATTTTGATTCATTTGGTTTCATTTTTTCATTCTTAAATCTTAATGCTCCTATACTTTCATATCCCTCAAACTTTTCTCCCGACTTAACATTAAATTCTTTATTTAACATTATACTTTCTGGATTTTCAAAGGAACCGCCTTCCCCTATAAATTCTTCTACTATAGGTGAAAAGCTTATTGGCATACTTTTATCTTCATCTACTGCTATAACTCCATAAACTATTTCATTTATTTTGTGACCTCTCTCATCAAATGTAAGTGTTGGTTTAACTATTACCCCTGAATTAATAGTTTCTATTCTATGCAATAATGAAGTAACATGTCTATGATCTCTTATATTATCTGCTGAACGACAATATAGCGGTATAGCTGCTGTTGGAGTTATATTTATATCTTCTTCTGATATATTAGTTATTGTTACTTTCATTAATTCAACTTTATATCCATTTGGTACAAAATTGATTATCTCACTTTTTAATCCCATCTCTTTAGAGGTTCTGATTACCTTATGACACATTATGCTACATTCAATTTCAGTTTCTTCCTTTTCTTTAGAAAAAACTTTTGATTGCTGCTGTGATGATACCCCTGTTACAGACCAAGCAGTTTTTCCTTCAACATATATCCAGAAATTTCTTGATGACTTATTGTTATGAAGATCTTCACTACTAACTGGTGCTAATAAAAATGTATTTTGATTCATCTTGCAATCACCATTTAAAGTAGGTGTCAAACTAGACATAACTCCAATTTCATTAGCTATTGGAAAGTATAAATAGCTATTCTTTTCTGGATCCTTAAGTGTAAATTTCCCTGTATAATTTTGAAAATTAATTCTTTGCAATATTAATCCCCCCTTATTTTTAATTTATCTACTTTATTATTTATTTGAGCATATTAATCAATTTTAGTACAAGATTCCCTTACAATTAATTCTACAGGTATTACCTTATTAATTTTTAGCTTTTCTTTCTTATTTATTTGTTCTACTAAAATATCTACTGCTGCTCTGCCTATTTCATCACAGTTTTGCCTTATAGTTGTTAATTTGGGAGTGACATATTGTGATATCTCTATATCGTCAAATCCCAAGATTGAGATATCCCCTGGTACATTAAGTCCAGCCTCCCTTATAGCTTCTATAGCACCAAGGGCCATCTTATCTCCTGCTGTAAAAACAGCTGTAGGTCTATTTTTTAATTTTAATAACTTTTGCATAGCTTTATATCCACCAGTAAAATCAAAGTTTGTACCATCTACTAAATATCCTCTTGGTATTTTTAGCCCTAATTCTTTCATGCTTTCTATATAAGATTCTTTTCTTACGGTACTTGGCCAATTATCACCGTTTGATGTACCGTATATATGAGCAATCTTTCTATGCCCTAAATTATATAAATATTCAATTCCTTGTCTGCATCCTGATTTATTGTCTGATGTAACTGTTGATGCATATTCCGCAAACATATCTATTATTACAATTGGAAAATTACTATTTACAAGAGATAATGTCTCCTTATCATGAGGATCTGTACAAATAATCGCTACCCCATCAACACATTTATACTTAAAATATTCTAAAAAAGTATCATTTTTCAGTCTATCATTTTTAGAACCAAACAATAATGAATATCCATGTATATCTGATTGTTTTTTGAATGCCTCTATTACTTTAGAAAAGAAAGGATGACTTAATCCTACACCAAGGTCTTCATAATAAACAATTCCTAATGTCCAAGTTCTCTTTGTGGTTAGCCCTTGTGCCTGAGAGTTTGGAAGAAAGTTTTCTTCTTCTAATATCTTTTTAATTTTTTTTCTAGTTTTATCACTCACATCTGGATAATTATTTATTACTTTTGATACAGTTGTAGGAGAAACTCCTGCAATTTTTGCGATTTCGTATATTGTAATCACCGTTTCATCTCATCCCTTCTATTTTAAGTTCATCATTACATTAGTTCTTTATGATTAGTCTTTAATAGTTATTTACATAAAGTATATATTGAATTTGCTTTTAATTTCAAATCAATAATTTCATTATCTATTTTTAAAGTAACATTTCTATCTTCTTCATTTTCATTCATTAAAATTATACATACATCTTCTTTGTAGTCTATGCAAGAAAGTGCATATATCTTTTTGTCATTAGTGACTTTAGTTAACAGTCTTAATGAATTTTTCTTAATGAATTTACTAAAGTGTGCTATATAATAAAAAGAACTGTTATATATTACTTCTTTTTTTTGTGTATCTACTATTATTGGAGCATCGCATAAGTTTCCAACATGATTTGGTCCACCAGTTTCATCTAAAACTATATTCCAATCTATCCATGCCTCTACATAATTATTTAAGTCACCAATTATATTTCTACCATATCTTTCTCCTGGCTCCCAAGAACCAATATGAACTCCACCTTCTTGACATCCTTCAGTAAATATTATGTGCTTATCTGGAAATTCTTCATGAACCTTTGATGTATTTTCAAACTCCTCTGAAACATACCAATGTATGCCTGTACCCCATACATATTTATTTGCTTCTTTATCCTCTAGCACTGTCTTAGCCCTATTATAAACTAAATCTCTATTATGATCCCATATTATTATTTTTTTATCGAGTAATTTATTTCTTTCAAAAGTAGGCCCTAAATAATATTTTACAAAATCTCTCTCTTCTTCAGCTGAATACAAACATGAATCCCAAATCTGCTTTGCTGCTGGCTCATTTTGTACAGTAACCCCCCAGATATTAAATCCTTTTTCTTGCATTTCTTCTATATACTTAACATAATACTCAGCCCATAATTGTTTATATTCATCCTTCAATTTTCCACCATTATTCATTTCATTATTGGTTTTCATGTAACTTGGTGGACTCCATGGACTTGCTAGTATATTTAATTCACTCTTTTTCTCATTAATAACCTCTTTAAGTAATGGTAGTACATATTTTTCATATCTATCTAAAGAAAAACTACTTAATGATTTATCATTTTCTTCAACAAAACTATAATTCTCTAGTGAGAAATCACAGCTATTAATATGAATCCTTGCAAAATTATATCCTATTCCATATTCTTCATTAAAATATAAATCTAGAATTTTTTTCTTTTCTTCTTCATCTATCTTAGAAAGTACATATGCGCTTGATTCAGTTATTGCTCCTCCAAATCCTAATATTTTTTGGAATCTTTTTTTAGTATCTACTGTAATTGTACAATTTAAGTCTTTATTATCATCTATACTAATATCATCTAAGCAATATTCATTTAATCTATCTTTAGTATGCTTACAAGTAACAAATACCTTATAATCATTCATAACTATTACCTCTCCATTATTCTATTGTAGCTATTATTTCTCTTATTTGGCCACTTCTTATCTTTTCAGCATCAGTTCCAAGTATTTTCTTTTGGTTAATTACTTTAATATTATTATCAATACCTATTAATTCATATTTAGTTATATTTCCTTTTCCTGAACCAAAGGTATCTTTGTTATTCTTATTGATATACTTTAGCCTTATACTTCCTAGTAAAGTAGTTTCTATTACATTGTTTTTAAAGAAATCTTTTGACAATACTGGCATTAATTCGAATTCTAAAACTCCATTTTCATATTTAAATATATTTTCCCCAACTGTCATTATCTTCCATATACTTAACATTTCTACAGTAGTTCCACTTAATCTTGCGATAAATCCTCTTCCATGTGTTCTTTCATCTGGATTAGCACTGCTTGCTATAAATGAAGAGTTTTCTAATATACTTCTTCCATATACTTTTGAATCCATAAAAGGAGGTAATACATTTTTTATATCCTCATAAAATTCTTCATATAGCCCTTCTTTTATTAGTTCTAAAATATATTTAAATTCCATATGCATGAAAATTGATTCTCTTTCAAGCCATCCTGATGTAAAAGTCCTTGCTCTCCCTATTTCAAATGTAACCTTTTCTAAAGATTCTGATGTCTTGTACATTTTTAATTTTTTATCATAAATATCGCTATTTTTTAAAGTTATATATATTTCCTTCTTTTCTTTTTCTTCTAAATTCGTTTTAAGATATCTTGCATATCCTTCCAAAAATAAAGGAAGAAAATTAACTTTAAACTCTATAGGATTTATATTTCCATTTTTATCTTTAGTAAAATTTACAGTTTCATAATACATAAATGTAGGAATTTTTCCATCATTCAACTCTTTTATTCCATCTATTCCTATATTTATTTTTGTATAATCTTATCTACTATCTTCTCTATATCATCTTTATATAATATTTTTTCAGTTCCATCTATTGAGTATTTAACCTTTTCCCTATAATCTTCTCTTATATTTGAAATTATATCCCAATATTGACTTTGAGGTAATATATCATTAAGATTTTTCGAAAGATTATCCGTTAATTTCTTAACTACATCATAAAATTCTACTGGAAGCTTTAATCCATTTTCTATTAGATTTATATTTTCTTTAATAAAACATGCTAATCTTTTTAGCTCTGCTGTTTCTGCAAAACTTGATCCTATAAGACCTGGAAGTCCATTCATAGCATCATTCCATCCTGGCTTGCCTGCTTCCATTTCAATTCCAAATCCCATAACATCTAAAGTCATAAATTTAATAGTAGTAAGCATGAACAGCTTTGTGATCAAATTAGTCTTATATATTTTTCCTTCTTTATTATATATCCATTGATTTACATTGCCTTTTTTATTTAAAGCTACATATTGCCTAATAGTATTATTGTCTATAATATATTTTTCACTTCTAGGTAAAACATGCTCTGGGGAGTTATAAAATTTATACTCCATATCATCTATTAGCAATTCTTTTAGTTTATCAGGATAAACATCTAAATATTCTTCTATTAAATCAAGATTATATGTCCAGTGATCAATCCAAAATCCCTCACCGAAATCTGCTTCAATTTTTTCTTCACAAATATCTATTATTTCATCAATTAAAGGTCTAATTTTATCACTTGATAAATTTTGTTCTTTTAATATATATGAATATAATTCTCCTAATGTAAATTCATTATTGTGAATACTATTTAATATATCCTCATTTTTAATTTCATATTTTTTTAATATGCTTATAATTGAAGCTTTTCTTCTTTTATCTATATAAAACTTCTTTCCTTTTATAACTAATGGATTATATCCGTCAAGTTGTATCAAGTTATTGAATAATTTAATATTCTCCTTATTAGTGAAAGGATGAATGTAAATATCCATTCTTCTATTTTGATTTATATCTCTAAAATTCCCATTACCTTGAGAATAAAAATTGGGCTCTATACTAAAGAAATTATAGTCTCTTTCTAAATCACCATGTTTTCTGGAATAGACGTAATATACTTTATCCTTACCTATTTTTAATGGATATCCTCCTCTTAAAACATTATCTATATAACATTGTTTAATATATTCATCAAATAATGAATAATTAGTTACTGTATGGACATGCTCAGCTATGCTGTCTATTAACTTATTGCTTTCTATAATCTTTTCATTAAAATATTTCTTACTCAACAACTTATTTAAGTTATCATCTACTTCATTAATGCTATTCATGTATCCTATATAACTATGAATCTTAACTTCTTCTTTTTCCATCAAAACTGCTTGTTTTGCAGAAAAAGCACAAGGTACTTTGTTGTAGCAAATATTCTCATTACTTTCAAATAACTTTTCCACACTATTTTTGAACTTGAATGGATTTACTAAGCTAGTATCATATCCAAAAATATTTTCCGGATCTACTATAGGTTTTAGTACTTTTTCACTATCATCAAATGCTATATAAAAATATGCATTATTCACCATCTCAACCTTTGTTGTGTCCCCTGTAGAAGATCTTAAATTATATATTGCTACATTATTTTCTTTGATTTCTCCCTGCATCCAGCTTCTTAATGTATTTCCTATCTCTTTATAATCCTTATTATTAGAACCATATGGTAAAATTGCGGCTAATCCATCCAATACTTCTATATTCCTTACTATATTAGATTTATTAATTATCCTTAATTCTCTTCCAAGTGCTGCAAATTTTTCATTTGGAATAGTAAAATATTTTACTTCTATTTCTAAATTTATATCTTTGTTTATTTCTATTATCCTCAATTCATTATTTTTTATCTTAAGTATTCTCTTAATATTTTCACTTCTACTAACTGAAAACGGCTCTATAATTATATTTGAGTTATCTGATATAATCTTTATAAACGTCCTGAATCCATTAGTAGTAACCATCTTATACGCTTCATTTGCTGGAAAAAATTCCATTATACAATTGTTTTTATCCTTAATCCCAATACTACTAATCACTTGACCTCTATTTACATAAAATGACCACATTGGAATACCTTCTATACCAGCAACTCCTGATAAAAAACTTGCAAAAGGTGGTTTTATATCGTAATTTTCTATAACGTAAAAGCCTGATTCATCTATATAATCTGCTTTACTTCTACTATTCTTATCCATCTTCCAACCTTCCTCTCAATATAATTTAATCTACTCCTTGACACTACCTGCGGATATACTACTAATAATATATTTTGATAAGAACATGAAGGCTATGATTATAGGTAATACTGAAACTGCAACTGTTAAATATGTTGCTCCCATATTTGAAGCTATATCTTTAGACGCTCTCAATGATCCCATCATTACTGGTAATGTAAACTTCTCTGGACTAAGTAATAAAACTAATGGAACTAAATAATTATTCCATGATCCTATAAATGTTGTTATTGATATAGTTGCTATTCCTGGCATCATTATCGGAATACCAATCTTATGAAATGTTCTTATTTCACTTGCTCCATCTATTCTGGCTGCTTCAATAATAGTTCTAGGTAATACAGATTCTATATATTGCTTTAAAAAGAACACTACAAATGGATTTGCTATGGAAGGAATTATAAGTGGTATATAGCTATCCATTAATCCCATTGTATTTACTAAATCATAAAATCCTAATAATCCTAATTGTGATGGAACCATCATTAATACTAAAATTATAGTAAATATTATATTTGAGCCTTTAAATTTGTATATTGCAAATCCATAAGCTGTTAATGCTGAGAAATATGCTGTTAATAGTGTTACACATACTGAAACAAATAAACTATTACGAAGACCAGTAAATATATTGAAATATTTGGCCATGGCATTCCAGTTATCTGATAAGGAGCTTCCAGGAATTAATGTAAACCCAGATATTATTTCTTGATTACTACGAGTTGCATTAACTAGCATCATTGCAAATGGGGCTAAGCATATAATACTTAAAATAATTAAGAATAAATATAATAATGATTTTTTAAACTTTGTAAACATTAACTTACCCCCTTATCTTTCTTTGATCCATACATTGTTTTAAATGTGAAAGCTGAACATATTGCTATTATAAAGAATAATCCATAAGCAATAGCTGATGCATATCCAACATTATTGAATCTAAATGCTGTATTATATAAGTACATAACAGCTGTATTTATTGATCCTGATGGAGAACCTAATCCATCAGTAATTAAAAATGGAATATCAAATATTTGTAATCCACCTATTAATGATGTAATAGCAACATACAGCAATATAGGTTTTAAAAGGGGTAATGTTATCTTGCCAAATATTGTCCATCTACCAGCACCATCAATTGTTGCTGCTTCATAATAATCTTTTGATATTCCCTGAACACCAGCCATTAATACTAAAAATGAATTTCCAAACCACATCCATGCACCAATTACAGCTACTACAATTACCGCAGTACCTGGCTGTCCTAGCCAATTGACTTTACTATTAATTAGACCTGCATTTACTAAAATTTGATTTAAGGATCCAAATTGCCAATCTAATAAAGTTGCAAATAAAAATGCTACAGATGTTGCTGCAATTAAATTAGGTAAGTAAAATAAAGCTCTAAAAATACTAAGTCCCTTCATTTTATATTTCATATCACTAAATATAATTGTTAGTAAAAATGCTAAGCCAAGTTGAAGTATTATGTTTATTCCCCATATCTTTACAGTATTAACTAATGCACTCCAGAACATTTTATCTTCAATTAGACGTGTATAATTATCAAACCATATAAATTCGATCTTTCCATATCCATTAAAATTTGTAAAACTTAAATATAAAGTTCTTAGTATAGGATATATATTAAATATTATAAAAACTATTAAAAATGGTAGAATAAATAAATACCCATGCCTATTTATTTTATTTATGCTTTTAAAAGATGTTTTTCCCTTAATTTCAATTTTATTACTATAATTAGTTCTACCTAAATTCACTTTTTTCCCTCCTAGCATCTTAATTTTATTAAAGAGGTGAAATTTATTTTCACCTCTTACATTTGGGATATACTAGTTACTTGGAACTTCTATTTCTGGATATACTGATTTTATATTACTATAGAATTCCTTTAATGCATCTTCCTTGGTCTTTTCACCTTTTTGTACTGACTCAATAGCTTGTCCATAATATTTTCCAACTTGATCATCATATTTTGTTACTAATGAATAATCAACATCTTCTGCTTGCTTTAACCAAAAGTCATAAGATTTTTGTCCACCTAATGCAGGATTTTCTAAATCTTTATTAGCTTCTAAAACTGATTTTAAAGCAACTACATCACCATTAGATTTATCAATCCACCATTGTGCTACTTCTTCATCTAAAGTACAGAACTTAATAAAATCCCATGCAGCTTCTTTATTCTTGCTATAACTACTTATACCTACGAATGTGCCGCCAGCAAAATATGAATTAGGGCCAGTTGTTACTCCAAATTTTCCTGCTGTATCTTTTGCATTATCTCTAAGTATTAATGTTCCCCAAGTAGGTAATGCATATGAAAATACTTCTGTTTTTTCAGCATTTTGATCTATATCCTTAAGTTCTTGCCACTCTGCATCAACAGGAACAGGACCATTCATTGATGCATACCAAGCTGCTGACCATTCTGGCGCAAATGCAACTAATTTTTGTTGATATAAATCAACTGCAGCATCTAAATAATCTAATCTATCTTTAGTCATCATTAACTTATTATCTTTAACCCATGGTTCTGGATCATTACCATACACAAACCATCTTAAATTTCCTGTATCTGAAAATACTCTATATCCTTTTTCTTTAAGTTCTTTACCGGTTTCGATAATTGTTTTTACATCTTTAAACTTATCTGCTATAAATTGAGGGTCATCATTTCCCCAAACAGATTTTGCTATATCTCTACGATAAGTTATTCCACCTGGAGTAACTTGATAACTTAAAGCTCTAACAACTCCATCAACATCTTTGCCTGCTTCATATACATAATCAACTATTTTATCTTTATAATCTTCAACTTTGTATGGTTCTTTTGTTAAATCTTCAAAAAATCCTGCTTCAAAGAAATTTGGTAGCATTTGTGGCTCTCCAACTATAACATCTGGAACTTCTGCCTTACCCCTTAATGCAGTTGTAAGCTTAGTTGGATAATCCGCTGGAGCAATAACAGTAACTTCAACTTTTTTATCCGGATTTTTTTCTTGATAATACTCAGCAAAAGTTTTTAAATCTTCTGCTAAACTCCACACCACTATTTTATCGCTTCCTTCAGTTTTCTTTCCTTCTGATCCATTTGATTTCCCACATGCTGCTAACGATGCTGTCATTAAACCCACCATTACTAATGACATCAATTTTTTAACCCTCATAATTAATCCTCCTAAATTTTATATTTCTATATTTACTAATTGGTTTCTTTTAAAAGCTAAAATCGAAACTGGTTTCGAAGTGTTTCAAAAAAATTTTTCTTATCTTATAGAACATCTTTTTCTTTCTTAGACTTTTTTCAAAACCGATTTAGTAAATATAAATACTTGTAAGAAACTGTTTACATTTAAATTATACATCCTATATTTATTCTTGTAAATACTTTTTATGTTTTATTTTCCATAAATTATCTACTTAATATTCATCTATAATCTTACTATTTTGACTTATGAATATTAAAAATCTCCTTTTGATAATTGTTATTTTTCAAAAGGAGACTCTTACTTTTCTTGTAATTACTTTATATAACTATCTTTTCTAGTTCTTTACTTTCTATTTCCATATTCCTAACTAAATTATAGCTATTATTCACTCTTGTATTTTGTTCATCAATAGTTGCTTGTATTTCTTCTATTGATGCAGAATGTTCTTCTGATATACTAGCTATATTTTCGATTTTATATTGAATTTCTTTAAATTTATTTGCTAAGTCTTCAATGTTTTTGTCTTCTAAACTAATCATATTAGTAACATTTTTAAATGAATTTGTCATACTATTAAAACTGTTAACCATAATATCCATAAGACCTTTACCAACATTAGCTGCTTCATTTCCTTTATTTACTTCATCTAATACTATATTAGTACTAACTTTTATATCATTAATAATTTTACTTGCATTTTCAACATTTTCTTTGCTAAGTTCTGCAAGTTTTCTTACTTCTTCAGCTACCACTGAAAATCCTTTACCTGCTTCCCCTGCTCTTGCTGCCTCTATTGCTGCATTTAACGCAAGAAGATTTGTTTGTTCAGATATATCCACTATGCTTGATAAAATAGAATTTATATTATTTATGCTATTTCCTAATTCGTTAACATTTCTAGCAGATGATGTGACTGTATTATTTATTATCTCCATTTGATAGCTAACTTTATTAAATCTTTCAATACTGCTTACTGTTAATTTATCAGCTTCATTTGTTACTTTAGCTACATTCATTGAAATATTCTGAGTATCTTTTACTATTCCTCCAACATCTAAAACTAACTTGCTTATATCTTGAATGCTACTTGCTTCATCACTAACTCCTCTAGCTATTTCATTTACAGATAAAGTTATTGAATTGCTCATATCTTTAATTATACTTACATCACTTGAAGAGCTTTTTATATTACCATTTAAATTCTCTGTACTTTTCTTGATAATATTCATTGTTTCCTCAAGTTTTTCAACTAATTTCTTTGCTTCTTTTTGACTTTTCATAGCAACTTGAACATATTCATTTCCCCATTTAGATACATAATATAAAATAAAAGCACTTATATCAAAAAGAAAAACATATGATATAAATTCATTAATTCTTCCTGATGCAACTAAGCTCATAGGACTTATAAAGAAATAAATAGATATTGCTATATTAAAAAATACTACATAGACTAATATTAAAGCTTTTCTAAAATAAAGTCCTATCATCATTAATGCTATATAATGGATTAAAAATATCTTAGGTTGTCCCTGCGTAATATATGACATTACAAAACCTACATATGTTGCTGATGAACCAATATAAAAGTTTTTTATCTTAGTATTAATTTTTAAAAACTTTACTATAGTACTTAATGTTCCGAAAAATAACCCCACAGATGCTGCTTTAATTGCATATTCTATTCCATAGTTCAAAAATGATTGCATTACTAATAAAACTATAATTGCCCAAGAAAGCTTTAAATTGAATGTATCTACTTTTTTAGTATCATAATTTAGTGACAAATTCTCCATATAACTAATAATTCTCCTTAACTGCTAAACTTAATAGCAATATACTAGCATACTTTTTCAGTAATATAAAGATATAAATTGTAATATTTTCTCATAATATACATTAAATAAGTATTCGGCTACAATTTACAATAATTTAAATACTCAAATATAATAAGGATGTTACAAAAGAACAAAACAGTAATTTCGTAACACCCTATTAATTTATTTACCTTTTTTAAATACTAATCATTTTTAAACTTATAAGCATTATTTTAATTTAATTTAGCTTTTTTATTTTTCCTTAGTAGCAGATATAATCCGGCACTTAAGCTTAGCATAACATACATATACTTGCTTAGTGAGGAATCATCTCCTGTTCCTGGAAGTGATGAATCATCATTTCCTTTTCCATTTCCTTCATTTGGATTCTCTGTTCCTGGATTTGGAGTTGGATTTTCTGTACCTGGATTCGGATCTGGGTTTCCTGTACCTGGATTTTCATTTACCTTAGTTAAAGCCCCTTTTGCTGCTTTTAATTTACTTAAAGCTTTATCTACTTCATCTTGGGTAGCTGAATCATTATTTAATACATTCTTTGCATTATTTAAGGCATTTTTAAACTCAGCTATAGTTGTATCTGTATATTTACTTAAATCTAAGTTTTCTACTTCCTTTATATAATCTTTCAAAACCTCTTTATTGACTCTTTCAAAATCAATTACTTTTTGAATTGCAGTCCTTAAAGTAGAAGCAGCTTCATCAATAGCTTGTTGTGTTGAATTAATATTCTCACTTACTTTTTTAGCATTACTTAAGGCTTTATTGAATTCATCAACAATATCTTGACTAACACCATCTAATAGCTTTTCTATAATTTTTTCATTAGATAAAGCAGCAATTAATTTATTCAAATCTTCTTTATTTGTATCTAGAACAAATGTAGTAGTGATTTCTAAATTTTCATTTACTTCTTTGTAAGTCAACATGTTATCTTCTACAAATTTTGTAATATCTTCTCCATTTATAATCAGTGATGCTAATTTATACCCTTGTTCTGGAGTAACAGTAATTACTAAATCTTTACCCTTAGCAATTTGATTATCTACTGCCGTTGTGGTAATTATTCCATGTTCTGAAGGATTTACTTTTATATTAACCATCTCAACAAGTTCTTCTAATATAACTTCTATTTTGGCATCCTCAAATGGCATTAATAATTTAATAGTATAAACACCATCAACAGCATTAGGAATAGTTACATTTTCTCCATTAAGCTTTACTACTGATAAAAGTTTTCCTTCTTCAATATTTTTAATTGTTAATATTACTTCTTCATAACCTATAGCTTGACCTTTATTTAATTCAACAGTTACATTTCCACCTTTAATATCAGTTTCAATTTTATGCGGAACTAATTCTCCAAATACAACATCAATCTTAGTATCAGAAGTTAACTTATCTAATGTATATGATTTATTTTCCTTATCAAATTCTACTGATACACCATTTACAAATACATGAGTTACATCTCCATCAAAGGTCATTGTGTACGGTCTGCCTTCATAAGCATTTCCAGCATTTACTTTACCGTCGCCAATTATATTTACATTGGCTTCAATTTTATTTCCAAATCTAAAGTAATCTACATTAGAAACATATGGTTTCTCAGTATCATTATTAAATACTAAATACACATCATGTAGTCCTTGCTCTACATTCTTTAATAAGTCTCCTTCAACAAGAACATAATTACTCCAATTTTCACCAGTTGTTGGTAGTTCTATTTTGGCAACTGCTTCACTATCCATGCTATCAATATGAATCTCTGCATAACCACCAGCATCTTTGTTTTGAGCAGCATAGAATATTTCTAAAGTGTTTTCATTACCAGCAAATACAATATCATTGTATTTTACCCAAGTACCTTTTTTTACTCCTCCAATATTCTTACCATCATTTACTATACTTGAATGTTTATCATTAAATTCTTCTGCTTCAATAATGTTCTTTGCAATCCTAATTGAATTAATTCTTCTTCTAACATTACTCAATAAATTATATTGAGTAACAATTTCCTCATGAGTAGCATTTTCGTTATTAGCAACTGCTTCAGCACTTTCAATTGCACTATTTAGAAGATCCTTAGCTACTTGAGGTAAATTACTTTGATTAATTGTTTTTGCACTAATAATCATTTTATTTAGCACATTTACATCAATTGATGAAGTATCTCCTTCTTGACCTAATAGTTCTACCTCTGCTAAATCTGTTCCACCTTTTAGTTCTAATTTGTAATGTGTAAATCCAGAAATTTTTTCTTCTGGTAGATTAAATGGCCTTGTATAACGTTTCCACTCAAATTTCAAATCATTTCTCTCATCTATAGCTTCCCATTTAACTCCATCATAGCTTCCACTTAATCTATAACCTGTAGGAGTCTCTCCCTTATCTGCAGAAGTTAATGTTAACATATTTACTTTAGTTGGCTTAATGAAGCTATAAATAATTTCACTATTGCCACTAACATTTAGAGTAGCTGAAGTATTAGAATCATTATCAAATATTTTCTTAGCTTCTGATATATTTGAGTAAACACTTTCAAAATGTACATCACCGTTTGGTTCGCCAACTTCTTGAACCCCTGGTATAGTTACATCTTCTAATGGATTTGGTATTTCATCATTTTTAGTAATTGATGTAGGTAATGAATCTTCACTTGAACCCCAATTTGTATTAGGTGTATTTCCCATAGTGAACTCTATTACAGCGCCATTTGCGACATCTTCATGTTTTATATAATTTTTATTATAATCTTTTCCGTTTAGTTTCATTGATTGAATATAAATATTTTCATCACTATTATTGTTAGCTTTTACTGTAATATTCTTACCATTATCTAAATGAACAGTCATTTCTTCGAATAATGGTGAACCAATTGCATATTCATCATTACCCATAGATACTGGATAGAATCCTAGTGCAGAGAAAATATACCATGCACTCATTTCTCCATTATCTTCATCCCCAATATATCCTTGTCCAAAGTCACTTCCAACATATGCACGATCTAATATATCTCTTACATATTTTTGAGTTTTCCATGGTTCTCCAGCATAATTGTACATATATGGAATATGGTGAGAAGGTTGATTTGAATGACCATATTGTCCTAATTTTATTTCTCTTGCTTCTTTTTGTTCGTGGATACCTCCTACACTTTCTACTGCACCGTATCCCCAATAGTCTCCATTTGTTTCAAAGATTGTATCAATCTTTTCTGCCAAAGCAGCTCTTCCACCGTATAGATTAGCTAAGCCTTGACCGTCTTGAGTCACAGATACTGACATATTGAATGCATTAGTTTCTGTATAATCATCACCCCAGAAGAATGGATTAAAGTTTTCATCTGAATATGACCAATCACCATTAGCATTTCTTCCTCTTAACCATTTATCATTTACTGTATCACCAGTAGATTTAAATAATTTAGTATAGTTTAGTGCCCTATTTAAGTAATAAGCAGCTTCATCTTCATACCCTAATTTATTAGCAAGTTGATAAAGACCATAGTCATTTATATAACCTTCAATTGACCATGAGAAGCCTTCCCCTTGTGAATCATGAGCTGTGTAACCTTCAAAAATAGACTTGTTTAAGTTTGCACGCCCACCATTTGTTAAGTTATTAGAAACAACAGCTGCATTTTTGATTGCTGATTCATAAGCACTTTGCCAATTAAAATCTATTCCTTTAGCAATAGCATCACCAAATATAACATCTGAACTTGTACCAACCATTGAGTTAGTTCCACCTGGTGCTATCCATCTTGGTACATAACCTTGATCAACATAATGTTGAACTAAACCATTTAATAGTTCAGTATCCTTTTCTGGTGTAAATAGTGCATATGCTGCCCATGCTGTACGATAAGTGTCCCAAAAGCCATTATTGTAATACAATGTTCCTTCTACTACATCATGATTTCCATATGGAGATTTATACTTCCAAATTGGATTATCATTAGTTCCAGTATTTTCTGATAATAAGTTAGGATAAGCATTTAATCTATATAAATTAGAATATAGTGTTGTTAATTGATCTTTACTTGCACCTTTAACGTCTATCATATCTAATGTATCATCCCATGTGGTTTGTGCCTTAGTAAAAATTGAATCAAAATCATCACTATTAGTAATTTCTAGTTCAAGATTTTTCTTTGCCTGATCTATACTTATAAATGAAGTAGCAAGTTTCATTTCAACAACTTCGCTATTAAAGCTTGCTATTCCTTGTTTAGTATTTTGAACTGATGTATTTCTTGGTTTTTCGGAAAATTTACCGTAGATATACATGGTTTGCATTCCATTACTATTATGACTACTTGATGCTTCAAATGTTCCATCATTATTAAATTTTAATGTTCCATTTGCTCTTGTAGAATCAAATATTATATTTCTGTTTTGTGAATCCGTATCAAATGTAAATCTTGCAACTGAACCATGTACAGTTGGTGTAACTTCCATTGTAGAATTACTTGCATTTGAGCCTTCATTAAAAGTTACTGAATAATAATGTGCTTTTGCTGTTTCATTTTCATGAGTGAATTCTGCTTGACGTGCTGATGAATTTATTTGATTTGCGCTAGTTACTTTTGTAGAATCAACTGAGGTGTTTATCATAAATTGCCATGTTCCACGATCACCAACCCAATAAGATGGTTCATGAGAAATGGTGATATGCTTTAATGTATTACCATTCAATTGATAATTATAAATCTTATTATCGGATGCATTAGTAGCTGGTGCAAAGAAATTAAATCCATGAGGCATTGTTACTGCTGGCGCTGTTAATCCACGTGAAAAACTTGGTGAATCATTTGTTCCACGTAAAATATTGACGTAGTCTGATTTATGTGTAAAGGTAACTGGCTCCTCATTATAAATTTTTAAATCATCAATATAAGTTCTAAACTTTGCATCAACTTCTTTTGGATTATCATTATTATCATAGGCAATTAAAATATTTTTAATTGTCTTTCCACTTGCAACCATTCCTATATTACTTGCAATATAGTTCCATTGATTTGTTGTTAGTATTCTACTTTCTCCCTGTGCCTTAGGATTTAACTTAGTATCATATTGATCTATTGAATTTAAATCACTTAAAAATGAACCATCAGTAAATTCTATATCAACTGCAATATGCATTTGAGTATAATCATAGTCATAGTCACTTTCATCAAGTATGCTTGGGAAAATAGTATAACTTAAATTTGTGTCTTCATCCACTTTTACATCTAAATCTTTGTAAATTACATTATAGGAATATGCTCTCTCATTTCCTTTATGAATCCCTGAAATTTCAACTGCTTTAGTTCCAGTCCATCCTTTTCCTGAAGCTTGATTCCATGTTCCTGAAGGCCCTCTAGTAATAGCTGTTGTCATTTTACTAACGGTTTCTGCATCTTCCTTTATTCCAGTTCCTAAGTTTAGTTCTGACCATTGAGCCATATTATTATTAGCTTTATATAATTCTGTAATTTCTAATTTAAAGAACTTATATGCTTTTTCATTGTTTATTTTGTATTCTTTTCTTTCATATCTAGCTGAAAAAACCTGATTATTTTGTTTGTCTAAGTTTTCCCAAATTGTTCCATCATTTGAAGCTAATAAAGTCCAAGCTTTTGGATCACGTTCTTGAGCATCATTAGCTGCTACTATTTGATAACGATCAATTACTACTCCTTCCCTCACTTCAAAAGAAACCCAAGCTTTATTTGTACTATTTATTCCACTAGGATCGTAAGCTAAAAATTTTGTGTTTGTTGCATCATCAAATAGATTTGAAGGAATTTCGTTATCATTGTATTTTCTACTTGATTGAATACTAGATAATATTATTTTGTCATTAATACTTCCGTCAATGACTATCTCCTTTGGTAATCCTGATACATTTTCACTTCCTCTTTTTTCATCTATAATAGAATTTAAAAAGTTTTTATCTGTTTCATTATCCTCAAAAGATGTTTCAAATAGTATTTGTTTTTCTGGTTTTGTATTTGCACTTGTTGTTAGGTCTTTAGCAAATACTGCTGAGTAATTAATAGTCGTAACAGTTAAAGTCATAGCTAAAAAAGTAGTAAGTATCTTTTTCCCCTTAGCTTTCATTCTATTCTTCCTTTCTCTGTAAACTTATTTCAATTACCTCTTATACTCTTACCCTCATCAATCACCTCCATCTTTTAATTAAATTACATTTGTATAACAGAAGATTAATTTAAAATTTTATGATTCTTCATCTATATAGTAATGAAAGCATTTACATTTTTAAAGATACAATTTTTGTAAAAATTTTTACATTTTAAATATATAGCTTTTTAAAAATTTTTGTGTTTTTTATATTATTGAAACTTTTAATTATACCTTCTATATAATAGCTATTTATAATATAAAAAAACAAGCTAAATTTAAATTTTATCACTTGAATTTAGCTTGTTTTATATTTTATTATTTTATAACATTGCTGCTCCAATAAGCCCTGCATTATCCCCAAGTTGCGCTATTCTTATATCTACCATTGCTGGATCTGCCACCTTAGTTTTTGTACACTCAATAATTTTAGGTAATAAATAACTATTATATATTAATACTGCTCCACCAATAACTACAGCTTCTGGATCTACTACAGCTATTATATTTGCAATACCAATTGAAATATTATCAATCCATTTATCTATTATCTGAACAGCTTTTTCATCATTATTTTCATATAAATCAAATACATCTTTTGTGGTTAGTTTTTTCTTATACGCTTCTGATGCTATTCTGGCTATATTTACACCACTACACTGACCTTCTAACCCACCTTTATTTAATCCTCCTTGGCTATACTTGTCTTCATTTATTATCATATTATATATTTCTGCTGTTTGACTATGTGCTCCATTTATAATCTTCTTATTAATAATTAAAGCCCCACCTACTCCTGTAGAAACTGTTATATAAAACACTGATTCACATTCCTTTGCGCTTCCTACTAAACTTTCTGCAAATCCTGCTATATTAGCATCATTGTTAACCTTTACAGGTATGCTTAATTTTTCACTTAAATATTCTTTTATATTAAAGTTTTCCCAGCCCTTTAAGTTAACTGGATTTAATAATTTACCTATTCTCAAATCTAATGGTCCCGGTGCACCTACCCCTACCTTTTCTATTTCATAATTGCTCCATTGACCTTTTATTTGATTAACTAATTTATTCAAATTATATTCTGGCCCCTTTATTACCTCATTTTCAGTTTTAAATGTTTCTATTATATTTCCTTCTTTTGATATTATTGCCGCTCTTAAGTTTGTCCCTCCAATGTCAATTCCTATTAAATACATTTTTAACTCCCCCTTATTATATACATATATTTTAAACTACCAAATATACTTTTTAAAACATAATACTCCAGCCTATTGTAATTTGGTTTTATCTTATAAATATCATAAATTTTCACAATGAAATATAATTGATTTGTAAAGAAAATCACTTAAATCCTTATCGCTGAATTGATTAAGATATTTTTTAAATCTATTATCATATTTATAAGTACTTGCAATACATCTTAGTATATCTGTATCACAAGTCATATATTTTTCTAAATAGCCTTTCCATTTTAAAACTAAGTTTTGAACCTTATGTGATGAAGGCGAATCATTAATATATCCTGCTAGTTCTTTAAATAAGCTTTCCATATTATTTTTAAACTCAATATTTAAATTAACTTTTTCATCTTCAGATAATTTTTCTATATTCTTTTCATATTCCTTATATTTTTCTGTTTCTCCATATACTATCTTAGCTTCACGATTATATTGTTCTTGTAATGGTATAACTGTTGAATCATTAAATATATTTAAATTAAATAATTCTTCGCCTGCCAAATAATCATCTAATGCATTAATAATTGTTTTTAATCGTTGTTCCTTTCGTCTCAATTTTCCATAATGCATTTCTAGTATTTTACTTTGTTCTTTTTTAGGAAGTTGCATAATATCTGATATTTCATTTAGAGTCAAATCCATTTCCTTTAAAAATAAAATAGTTTGAAGTCTTTCTAGATCGTTTATATCGTAAACTCTATAACTATTTTTCGATTCTCGTCCTGGCTTTAATAAGTTTATTTTATCATAGTAATGTAATGTCCTTGGAGTTATCCCTGTTATTTGAACAACATCTTTAACTGTAAATAATTCTTTCTTCATTTCAAACTCCTTTCTTTATTGTAGTTTCAAATTTTAATATACTAATTTTCAAATTAATTTCCATTATACATGATATTATTATAATCTAAATTAATAAAATTCATAGTAAAACCATTAATTTTTAATATTCTTTTTTATATAATCTCTTAAAGTATAAAAAACACTCCCCTTATAATAGACACTTTATTATTTTATATGTCTATTATAAGAGGAGCATATCATATGAATACTATTTCTTTTTAATAGCTACACGCCATACTTCTGGGCCTTGTTCAAGGTATTCCCATTCAAATTGTTCAGTGTACTCTGCTAAAAATTGATAATGTAGTGGTTTTGGATCATGGTCATTTAATAACTCCATTTCTTCTCCACTCTTTAGATTATTAAAAGTATCAAATATTACAGCATGTTTTTCCTTTGGTGAATATATACGTGCATCTACTTGTGCATTAAATCTTGACATAGTTTCTACCTCCAATAATATAGTTTATAGGTTATATATTATATCTAAATATAGAATTTTTATGTGATTTCAATCACATATATAGCTATAAATAGTTTAATTTTAAGATTTAAGATTTAAAAGCTATTGAATTTTTTCTCAAAAAATAAAACTCCTTGGTATTTATTATAGGTATAAAGAAAATAACAAAATTACCATTTAATAATTGTATAACCTTTAAAATATTTATTGATTTTAGGTATAAATCATATTAAAATAGAATTCGCTGTATAAATATTAATTTTTATGTATAAAGGAGAAACAATGAATAATACATTAAATAAAGATAGATCTTCACTAAAATCCTCATTATTTTTTATTATTCCATCTTTAATGGGGATAATTTTATTTATATTTCCAATTAAATTTCAAGGAAATATAACAATACCTGTTGCAATATTATCTAATTTATTAGCTAATATTCTTCAAAACTGGTTAACTTCTATAATAACCTTAACAGTTTGTATTTCTACATTAATAAGCATAATAGCAAAAATATTTAAACCAAACTTTATTGTAAAAAGCGAATTTTTAAATAATTTATTTAATGTAGGCCCACTTTGGCTACTTGCTCGACTAATAGGTACTATATTTTGTGTTTTAACTTTGTTTAACCTTGGGCCTAAAGCTATAATTAGTGACATAACTGGATCTTTCGTATTAAATGATTTACTTACAATATTGTTTACTATATTCTTCTTTGCAGGATTATTATTACCATTACTTTTAAACTTCGGATTATTAGAATTTTTTGGGACAATGCTTACTAAAGTTATGAGACCAATTTTTAGGCTTCCAGGTCGTTCTTCTATTGATTGCATAACATCATGGCTTGGAGATGGAACTCTTGGAGTAATGCTGACAAGCAAGCAATATGAAGAAGGATTTTATTCTAAAAGAGAAGCAGTTATAATTGGTACAACCTTTTCTGCTGTATCAATAACCTTTAGCTTAATTGTAATAGACACTGTTGGATTAGCTCATTTATTTATTCCATTTTATTTAACAGTTAGTCTTTCTGGAGTTATTGCAGCAATAATACTTCCTAGAATATATCCGTTAAACAAGATACCTGATACATATTATAACGGTCAAGAAGGAAATGCAGATGAATCAGTTCCAAAGGGATATAATTCTCTTTCATGGGGATATGAAAAGGCTTTAGAAAAAGCTTCTGAAAACTCTGATATAAAGGAATTTTTTATAGATGGATTTAAGAATGTACTAGATATGTGGTTTGCAGTGCTTCCAGTTGTTATGGCAATGGCTACTTCAGCATTAATAATAGCTGAATATACTTCTGTATTTCAAGTTTTAGGAACACCATTTATACCATATTTAAAACTTTTAGGAATTCCTGAAGCTGCTCAAGCATCTCAAACTTTAGTTGTTGGTTTTGCTGATATGTTGCTTCCATCTGTTTTAGCAGCAAATACTATAACTAGTGAAATGACAAAATTTATAGTTGCTTGTACTTCAGTTTCTCAATTAATATATATGTCTGAAGTAGGCGGAGTGCTTCTTGGTTCAAAAATACCAGTATCATTTAAACAACTAGTAATATTATTTATAGAAAGAACTCTTATTACACTTCCTATAATTGTTATAGTTGCTAATATATTATTTTAGCTAAAACTCTTATTTATTTATTATCTATTAAAAAATAACTTTTAATAAAAGTAAGGCAGATTCGTATTATGAATCTGCCTTATGCTTTCCTATTTAAGTTTTAATTTAACTCGCAGTTACACCAAATTTCTTGATTGTGATATATTGCGAAATCATCAAACCCATATAATTCAGCTTTTGTTTTCTTACCATTACATACATCTACTAACATTTCAAATAACTCTTTTCCAAGCTCATCTAGCTTTTTAGTTCCTTCGATTACACCAGATGTATCCATATCTATGTTATCCTCCATGTTTGCAAATGTAACTTTATTTCCTGTGATTTTGATTACAGGAATTAATGCATTTCCAATAGGTGTTCCTCTACCACTTGTGAATACGCAAACTTGAGCACCACCTGCAACCATTCCCGAAACTGATTCTATGTCATATCCTGGAGTATCCATTATAACAAAACCTTTTTCTTTTGGAATTGATGCATATTCAACTACTTCATTTATTGATGTAGAACCACCTTTACTAATACCACCAAGTGCTTTTTCTTCTAAAGTACTTAGCCCACCCTTCATATTTCCTGGTGTTGGGTTTGCTCCCCTAACATCTATTCCAGTTTCTATGAATTGATTTTCTAAATCTTTTATAATCTTATAAATGTCATCTTTTACTTTTTCGTTCTTAGCTCTTCTGCCTAATATATGTTCAGTTCCAATTAATTCAGTAGTTTCACCTAAAATTACAGTTCCACCATTTTCTATTAATCTATCACTACATTTACCTAATGTAGGGTTTGCAGCTAATCCAGATGTTGCATCTGATCCACCACAGTTTGTAGCTAATACTATGTTTGATAAATCAACATATTCTCTTTCCACTTTAGACATTTCTTCTGCCATGTTTCTAGCTAGCTTTACTCCAGCTTCAATTGCCTTTAATGTACCACCTTGATCTTGAATAGTAATTACTTCTAAAGGCTTAGGGCTGTTTTTTCTTATTTCTTCTGCTAGTTCATATGGCTTAGTAGTTTCGCAGCCAAGTCCAACTAATATTGTGCCGTAAACATTAGGATTAGAAGCTAAATTTATTAAAGATCTTCTCATAATTTCTATTCCTTTGCCAATTTGGCCACAACCCTTAACATTAGGAATAGCTACAGCACCTTCTACTTGTGCTGCTATTCTTTCAACAGTCCCATTTGCACAACCTACAGTTGAAAGAATAAGAACTTTATTTCTAATTCCTATTTTTCCATCTGGTCTAACATAACCTTTTATCTTCATCATAATACCATCACACTTTCTATGTTATTTATATGAACATGCTTGCCTAAGCTTATGTCTTCTGTTGCTTTTCCTATTATTTCACTATATTTATAAATTTCCTCTTCTTTTTTAATTTCTTTTACAGCTATTTTATGATATAAATCAATATCATCAACTGCTATAATTTCTTTATAGCTTTCTCCAGTAAGGGATATACTAACAATATCTCCACTATTAACATGATCCAATACAACTGCTACATTATCTTTTTCATCCATTAATAATGCTCTCTTTTGCATTATTTCCCCTCCTTTTTCATTATATTTCGTCACTTGCTACTTCTGATAAATCATCTGATACTTCAGCTAAATTTATAGCTTTAGCTAATTCCTTCTTTTGTACAAGGAAGAATAATCCCCATACTACCGCACATACAGCTATACTAGTTACTGAGAATGATAGCAATTGAATTATACTAAATCCAGTAAATAAAGAACCAGCAGCAAAAGATGAAATTCCAACTGCACCATCTGGTAAAGTATTACCTAATGATAGATATACATTTGTAATTAATGGTGATGTAATTGTTCCAGCTATTAAAATCTGAGCAATAACAACTATACCTATTAAAAGTGTTTTTAATACATTACCATGTACAAGTGCAACAATAAGAATCATTCTAAATGTTATAGAAGTTAAATCAGCAAATGGCATCATACGGTTTCCTGGTAAAACAGCTGCAATTAATACTGTTAAAGGTATTAATATTAAAGAAACTGTTAATACTGATGGGTGCCCAATTGCTACTGCTGCATCTAGTCCTAAGTACACTTCTCTACCTTTAAGGTGCTTTTCTAAGAATATCTTACTTGAATCTTGAATTGCAGATAAACCATCTACTAAAATTGAAACAATCTTTGGTAAAATAATCATAACTGCTGATAAGTTCATTGCTAATCCAAGTGTCTCTTTAAGTGGATACTTAGCTACAATTCCAATACCTGCACCTATAATAAGTGCCATAATTGCTGGTTCCCCTATAGGCCCTAAATACTTTTGAAGTGAATCAAATTTAAGATTAGATTTTCTTACAAAAGGAATCTTATCTAATAAATAATTAAGTGGAACTCCTAAAACTAATGGTGCTAACGCTGAATTTGTTGGCAATGAAATTCCCTCTAGTCCATAGAATTTTTGAACTAGTGGTGCTGACCAGTCAGCAAGTTTGAATACCATAAAGGCCATAAGTAACATTCCAACAAAACCTAAAATAACATTTCCAGTAGCAACATAAGTTAATACTCCTGCTGTTACTATGTGGTGATAATTCCAAATATCAATATCTAAAGTTTTGGTTTGCTTTAAAATAATTAAAACAATATTTGTTACTAGTATAAGTGGAATACCAACAATACCCATAGGTGTAGACCATATAGCTCCTGCTACTGCTCCCCAGCCTACATCAATTATATCTAGATTTAAACCCGCATTTTCTGACATTAGCTTAACAGCTGGTCCTAAGTTATCTGCTAAGAATTTTGTCATTAAATTGATACCAATTAAAGCTATCCCAATAAAAACAGCTGATCTGAAAGCCCTATCAACTTTAGTACCTAAAATTAATGCGATAAAAAATATTAATATTGGTAATACTATATAAGATCCTAATGACATTACATATTGAAAAAATTCTGCTATAGCCTGCATTTTTATTTCCCCCTAACCTTTACTTTTTTATAAATTCTTCTATTTGTTTTAAAGCTGCTTCTTTTCCAACTCCTGTTAGGAATGGTAATCCCTTAATTACAGGAGCTGTAATATTACTTGGAATTTTAGCTCCAGTTGCCATTAATATTATAAGATCTACACTTCCAGGATAAGATGCAAGTTCAGTAACCTTTGCTTGGCTTACGGATACTTTAAGTCCTTTTGAGCTTAAATAATCTGTAACTATTTTATTTGCTACTGTTGATGTAGCAGCTCCCATTCCACATACTACTAAAATTTTCTTCATAATAATTTCTCCTCCGCTTAATTAAATTCTTTGTTTAATATATCTTTAACCTCTTCTTCTGAAGAACAAGACTCTAATTTACTTAATATTTCTTGGTTTTGTAATACTTCCATTAATTTTTGTAATATAACAACATGATTATTTGGATCCTTTACAGCTAGCATAAACACTAACTTAATACTAATCTCTTCTTCTGGATCATCCATACTATTAAAATTTATAGGCTCTTTTAAACTTGCAAATGCAATCCCTGGCTTATTTACATAAATAATATCTGCATGTGGTATTGCAACTTTTATTTCGCCTTCAACATTTAAGCCTGTAGGAAAGTTTTCTTCTCTCTTAATAACAGCCGTTTTATATTCTTCGTTTACATATCCTTCAGCATAAAGCTTGTCTCCAAGTAATTCTAAAAGACTATTTTTATCCTTTGCTTCTACGTTAACGAATATTGTATCTAAATCAATAAATTGTGCCATTGTTATTTTTCTCCCTTATTCATTAAAAATTAGCTTTTCAAATTCCTTGCAATCTTTTTTCATTTTATCTAAATTGTTTTCTTTTAAGCTTTCCTTTGAGAAAAGCCCCCCCAAACCTATATATTGAGCCCCTCTATCAAAATAGTCTTTAGCATTTTCTCTATTAACCCCTCCAACTGCCATTATTGGAAATTCACCAAGTGGTCCCTTTAAATCTTTAAAATAAGATTTGCATACATTTGATACAGGGAAAATTTTAATAATATCACTATTATTTTCACAAGCTGTTAGTACTTCACTTGGAGTAAGAGCTCCAGAAACTGTAATTACATTTCTTTCCCTAGCATAATCTACTATATCTTTTCCCATAACTGTTGGTGATAGTAAGAACTCTGCCCCTGATTCAATTGCTTTTTTAGCTTGTTCTAATGAAGTAACTGTACCAGCACCTATATTTAAACATTCTCCAAACTCTTTACTGATTTTAGAAATAATTTCAAAAACATCAGGAGTATTCATAGTAATTTCCAAATTACGTATATTTTTCGTTTCTTTTACTGCTAAACATATATTTCTTACTGTTTCATAATTATATCCTCTTAATATTACTGTAATCTTTGTAAAATCTTTTATTTCCACTGTTCCCCCTCCTCAATTATTAAATTACTACCTCTAAATTAATTTTTTAATTATAGAGTTATTTAGATAATGTTTATACTATTTTGCATCACACCCTTTCAAGGTTTTTATATAAATCTTATATAAAATAAATCTAATTAATATACTCCTTCGTACTTCCTAATACAATCAATAACTTCACTTTTATTTTTTAATTTTCTTAAATCTTCTTTAAAGTCTTCATTATTGATAAGTTCAATTAAGGAAAATAGTGCATCCAAATGCATTTTGTTATCAGAAGCACTTAGAGCAAAAATTAAATCTACATCTTTATAGCCATCTTGTGAAAATGAAACTGGTTCTTTTAATTTCATAAATGAAAAGCCTGTTTTTATTGCTCCTTGGTCAAAACCTGCATGTGGAAAAGCAACTCCATCAGAAATTATAATGTATGGTCCATATGCCCTTATACTATCGATTATTTCTTTTTCAAATTTATCTTTTACCATATTTTTATTATGGAATGGCTTTACAGATTTTCTTATTGCATCTTCCCAATCTTCAGCTTCAACATCTACCTCTATAAATTCTTCATTCAAAAATGAACTTAATTTACTTGATGACTTTTCTTTTTTATCATTAAAGTAATTATTTATAGTAGCCTCTAATAAAGAAAGTAATCCATCATGTTCTTCTACTAGTGGTTCTATTTTTCTAATTAATATATCCTTTTTTTCTGTTTCTGATTCCTCTATAATTGATGTTTGATCACTGATTAAAGATACTGCTGAATTAATTCTAGTTAAATCTTGATCCGTTAAATTTACGCTTACACATACATATGGTAATTTAACCATATCTCCTAAATATACTGTTGAAATAATAAAGTCTATATTCTCCATATCATAATTTGTTAACTGAAATACAGATAGCGCATCAACTACAGTAAAAGAATAATAACGTGCTAATCTAGCTTTAAGGAGTTGTACTGTTCCTACTCCACTATTACATATAATTAATACCCTTAAATTTCTGTTGATTATCTTTGATTTCTCTAAAGATGCTGATATATGAAGACCTAAGTAACCAACTTCAGTTTCTGTTAGTTTTCTTGAAATATAATTTTCAAACACATAGGTATTTTCTTCAATAGCTTGAATTATATTTCTGTTCTTTTCCATATAATATAATATTTCACTTACTTCATAATTTCCTGGATATTTTTTATTTAAAATATCAAACATATGATTACTTAAATTTATAAATAAGTCCTTATCTAAAGATAAATCAATACCTAAAGTAGATGACATTTCTTCAATAAATATTTTTACAAGTAATTGAATTGTTACTAATGAATTATCCTTATTCACTTTTTTTGAAAAATGAAGATTACCAATCATCTCTGATAAATAATTAATCTCTGATTCTAACTCCTCAAAGGAAAACTGATTAAGCATATTTAAAAATATTGTTTTTATATAACTGTAAAAGTTTTCATTATTCTTGTTATAATTTTTTAGTCTCATTCCAATTTGAATTCTATTAAGGGAAAAAAATAAATAAAATTCTAAAAATCTTAAAGAATGATCTGTAAGGGAAAACTTATTTTTTATCATTTCTTTTAGAACAATATTATGGGTTTCTTTTAAATCCATTTGTATATCTAAAAGAGAACTTTCCTGAATTTTATCTCTAAAAAATATTTTTATTACAAAAATATGCTTTTCACAAATTTCTACAAATTTTTCTCTTATATCTTTTTCATCAGCTTTTACTTTATAACCTTTATTAGGATGAGATATTATTTCTATATTATCCTCTTTCAATTCATCTTTAATTATTTTAAAATCCTTTAAAAGTGTGGATCTCGAACAATAAATTAAATCAGAAATGTTTTGAATAGTTATATAGTTATTAAAGAAAAATAATAAACAAGTGATTAGACTTCTTCGTTCTTCAGTATTTAATTCGTAGTCATCAAATTTAATTTTATTATTTAAGAGATCGTTTAACTTTTTATTATCATTTAACTCAATGTCACCATTTTCATTAAATTGAATAAAATCAAAATCATACTTAGAAAAATAATCATTTATACTAACTAAATCATTATATATTGTTCTATCAGACTTATTCATTATTTTAGCTAGTTTAGAAACCTTGTAAAATTGAGGATCTTCAATTACTCTACCTATAATATCCATTTGCCTTTTATTCATTCAACTCACTCCCTATGGCTTAATGTTAGCATTTGTCGACAATAAAGAAAAGATTTAATTAGTACAACCTGTTTGAAAGGAAATAAACCATTCGAAAACTAAATTTATTTGTCGATTACTTCCATTACTTACCTAAGTTTCAAGTTAAAGATAAGTTAGATTACTGTAATCATCGAGAATTAATATATATGGCATAAATAAGTTATGATAATTATTCCCTTTTAAGTCTTCCATTTATATAATTACATATACTATTTAAAAAAAGCCTATATTAAATTGATTGAACAAATCAGTTTAATATAGGCTGCTTTTTTTATTTAATTGTTTGTTAAAATTTTTCTATCGCTAAGATTTTCTTTTCCAAACTTAATACATATTCCCAAAACCATTCCAATAATAGCTGGAACTACCCAAGCTAGTCCCTCATTAGCAAGAGGCAATTTAGATATAAGTTCTGCAATAAAACTTAATTTTATACCAACTTGTCCTAAAGCATCGGCTACACTTACAACACCAGTAAATAATATTGTTAGTCCATAAATTATAGTGCTGCCTTTAAATATAAAATCAAACATTGCTAACACTATAAGCATTATAGCTATTGGATAAATTGCATTTAATACTGGTACTGATACACTAAGAATCTTTGTTAATCCCATATTAGCAAGAAGCATACTAGAAACTGTTAATAATCTAACCCAATTCTTATATGATATTTTATTAGTTAGAGTTGAAAAATACTCGCTGCATGAAGTAATAAGACCAACGCAAGTTGTTAAACATGCTAAAGTAAATATTAATGCTAATAATATTGCACCTGGCTTGCCAAATATATAAGTAGTTGCATTTGTTAAAGTTTGAGCTCCATTTTCTGTAATGCCAAATCTTCCACCACTTGCAGCTCCTAAATGTGCTAGTAATGCATATATAACTGCTAATAATACTCCAGCTATTAATCCTGCCTTAATAGATGCAGAAACTACAGCTTTTTCATCACTGATACCTTTAGATCTTATTGCCAAGGAAATTACAATTCCAAAATTTAAGGCTGCTATTGTATCCATAGTTAAATATCCTTCTAAAAATCCTTTAAAAAATGGTGATGTTCCATATTCACCAATTGCAGCTCCATAGTTGCCTAAAGGTTTAATAAAGGATCCTGCTACCATAACTAAAATTAAAACTAATAAAGCAGGTGTTAGTACCTTTCCCATACGATCAACCAGCTTATTTGGTGACAATGAAAGCCAATATGAAACTGCAAAAAATACAAGTGTATATAATAATAACGCTAGTACATTTGAAACGCTATCAGGCAAATATGGTGCTACTGCCATTTCAAAAGGCAAACTTCCTGCCCTTGGAATACCTAAACATGGTCCAATTGATAAATATACTAACACAGTAAATATTGTTGCAAATATTGGATTTACTCTTTTAGTTAAATTAGTTAAACCATTAGATTTAGCTACTGCAATAACACCTAGTACTGGGAATCCAACTGCTGTTATAAAAAACGCCCCCAGAACTAACCAAGTTTTTTCACCAGATGATTGACCTAAAAATGGAGGAAAAATTAAATTTCCTGCACCAAAAAATAAGGAAAATAGCATAAGTCCGACAAGTGTTAAATCCCTTTTTGATAAATTTTTCATATTAAAATCCCCCTAATTATGTTCCAATTAACAATTAACAGTTAAACAATTTAATATTGAGTAAATAGATAATTATTTATTTAGAATTCATTTATACAATAATGTTTTAAAGATATACCTCTAATTAATAATGCCACCTTCAATATCCATATAATTCCCCCTTTTTGAAAATAAAAAATCCGTCCCTTGAAAACAAGGGACGGAATTATCCGCGTTACCACCCTAATTCTATAAAATAGCTTATATTATATAAACCTTTTATAGCACTTAGCTACGTATCTATCAATACGCTTGTCTTTTAACGGTGAAAGACTCCGTCAATGCTTACTAATATAAGTTCAGCATTGCTTCTCAGAGATGATTTTCAGCTAGTTTTGTACATTGGCTTTCAGCAAATGCCAACTCTCTGCAGAACAAAATTATAACTTACTTTTTCTCTTCATAGAATTTATTATTACCTTTTTTTATATGATAAAATTATTTTTACCTTTTGTCAAGATTTTGTTATAAAGTCCTATTTAAATTACCTAAAATAAACAAATATCTAGTTTATTTCTTGATAAGTTTAAAAATAGCATTTTGATTTTTTTTAGCCTCTTTAACAACATTAACATCCAACTTTAAATTTTTTACCATATCCTCTATAATATCAAAGGCTTCAATTAAAGACATTCCCTTTCTATATGGTCTATCCTCAATAAGGGAAGAAAAAACATCTGCTACAGCTATTATATGGCTCCCTAAATCAATATCGGATCCCTTTAATTTATATGGATAACCTTTTTCGTCTAGTGTTTCATGGTGGGTACCAGCCCATACTGCAATTTTCTCAAACCCTTCAACATGCTCTAATATACTATGGCTATAGTATGGATGCTGCCTAATTAAATCAAATTCCTCTTTTGTTAAACTGTAAGGTTTATTTAAAATTTCACTTGGAATAGCAAGTTTTCCTAAATCATGTAGTAATCCTGCTAAATAAAATTGTTTACATTCAAGCAAGTTTTCCTAAATCATGTAGTAATCCTGCTAAATAAAATTGTTTACATTCAAGATTGCTGAAACCCCTTTTTTCGGCTAAAAACTTATATATCTTGGCCACATTTTTTGAATGTTCAGCAGTATAATGAGATGTTTCATCAACTACTTTTGCAAAGATTTCTGCCATATCAATTAAATCATCAATATCAAATAATAACTTTCCAAAGAAACTTATATCATCTAAAAAGTGATTTTGATATATTGGATTTACAATATCAAGCCAGAAATATTCAAATTTACTTAGTTCATTGAAAACTTGTACTAGTTTTGGATCAAAATAATTTGATTCCTTAATTACTTGGATAATATTACAACGCTGAAATAAAATATGCACATCATTATTTATTAAGACTTCAATTCTATCAGAAATATGTATTATACGACTTATTAATGGAATATCCTCTCCTTTTAACCCACTAGGGTTTCCTCCATAATATCGATCATGATGATACCTTATTGGTTCAGCTAATATTCCAAGAGGATATGAATCTTTAAGAATTAAGTAGCCCTTTTCTGCATGATTAAATATTAAATCATCTTCACAATAAGCAATAAAGTGCTTCTCATTCCAGTTAGAAGCTGCGCCAATATCATGTAATAAAGCTGAATAAATAAGTATTTCTAATTCATCTTGTTTTAATTTTAAAAATTCACCAATATGTTTTGCAATTATGGCTGTTCTACGATGGTGCCTCGATATGCCTGTAGCCGATAGTTCTAAGGCATTAGACATTGCCCTAATAAAACTTACAGGATGTACCTTTAGAGAATTAAACATTACCCTTCCCCCCTCTGTATTTTTTAATTTCATTTAAGTAAAACCTTATGTATACTTTTACATCCCATTGTAACAAATAATTAATTAAATATATTATGTATTATGTATTATGTATTTTTATCCATTCAAAATTATTATACATTGACTAATAATTTTACTCAATATTTATTAAGTATTTATTAAATATTCATTATGTATACACTATTTGTTGTATTTCCTCTATTCCATAAAGCTTTTACAGTATTAATAAAAAATAAACAGTGTATACTAAATAAGTCCTTCACTAAAAATAATACTCAGTGAAGGACTTATTTATTTATGCTGTTACTAAATTTTAGTTTGTAACACTATTATTTTTAAATACAGCTTTTTCCGACATATTTCGGGTGGTACCAGGT
>NZ_ASRV01000046.1 GCF_000401215.1 Clostridium sartagoforme AAU1
CAATGTCATCAACTTAAACAAAATCCTTAGTTGTAGATATTAATTTATATTTAGCCTTATAGTGCTTGATTTAAAATTGGATAACACAAATAAGCTATTCAGTGTTTTTTTACATTGAATAGCTTATTATCCATATATTAACTCTAAGTTTGATTAACTATTTCTTTTAAAATTTGTTCTGTATTTATTTTTACCCTTATAGGTGGTACGGGGATTTTTTCTTCCGTCCCTAACAGGAATTAGATTTTCTAAAATTTCCTCAAGCATAGATGTGTACAAAACTCTTCTATTATCATTATCGTCTTCTAAAGCTATTTTTAGTACATATTCCCTGAAGGTTCCGATTAATATATTCATGTTAACTTTATAATCATACTTTAAATTTTCATTTTTATTTTCTTGTAACTGGCTGTTTGCATCATTTTTTAAATCTTCAACCATATTGAACAACAGTATCTGTGCATAAAAATCCTGTTCTACGATTATTTTCTTTTTCCCGGAGATGTTTTCGATATATAATTTATTCTTAAGTACATCATAAGCCGTTTCTATTCCCCAGCGTTTAAAGTATAGGGCACCCATCTCTTCGGTTCCTATTTCTTCAATTGGAATATTGGTTACTAAATATTCATCTTCTCCTGTATCTAGTGTTATTTTTACCATTCTCACCGGTACTTTTTCTAGTAATTTAGCTTTTTGTTTTAATCTTTCATCTGCTATTTTAACTAACCTTTGACCATTTGTTTTCATTTCAACAATCTGATCATCACTTTGCATTGATTCTTTTTCACTATTATATGTGTTTCCTTGAACCCTAAAAATATAGTAAATTGGAAAATCTAATAGGAATAATAACATCTCTGTAGATATGTATCCTCTATCAAAAATGGTAAGTATTTTTCTATCAGTTCCTAATATATCTATCATATTTTGAATATTTCGCTTAGCTAAAGCTCTTTCAGGCGTATTATATTTATCAATTAATGCATCAATCATTATATTATTTTCAACATCATAAATTCCTGAAGCTTTAGCGCGGGCAGTTTTTCTTACATTCTCCTTACTAGGATTTATACAACCATAGCAATCTCTTAGTTCCTCAGTATTAGGCACCTCTAAAATAGTTCCATCTACAGCAGTTAAAATATAATTCTTATAAGTTTTATAATTTGAATTATCGTATATGGATTTGATATACTCTTTGTTTAATTCTATAAAAACCTGCGGGTTTAATTTTAATCGTTGTTTACAAAACGCCTGTTTTGTTACGCGGTCTTCTCTTTTGTTGAGTTCCTTAAAATAATTGTTTATCTCCATAGTTGTACTTTTACCTTTCTTGCTTAAAATAAATCGTAATATATCTTCAAAATTCATTTTTCTATTTCTGGTGAAATCATTAGCGTTGATTTTACCAATCTCTTTAATTCGTTCATTACTTAGTTTATCAAAAATTGTTTTTATTCTTTCGTATGCATTTATCATTCGTAATTCCTTTATTAAATTTATAGTCTTTTATTTATAACATACATAAATGTATTTAACTAGATATAAAATTACAAAAAGCCTGAAATTCACTGATTTCAAGCTTTTTATAATTTTATTTCTTAAGTTGATGACATTG
>NZ_ASRV01000047.1 GCF_000401215.1 Clostridium sartagoforme AAU1
CAAATAATAGTATTTCTTTATTTACACAGAAATATTATGTAAATTTGTAACAACTTATTAATTATGTTATAATATAATTAAATATATTATATGATTTGTGCTTAATGTCAGCTGTTTATTTAAGTTATTTTTGAACCATATAATATTTAAGTAAAATTAGTATATAAATAACTTATATAACTGGAGGTGTAAATATATGAATAAAAAATTTACAGCAATAATTATCTCGCTATTAATAGGTTTTTCCATGATTTCTTGTCAGAATGGAGATAAAGACAATAATATATCGGAAAAAAATAATACTGGAAGTTTTTCTAATAATAATGATGATTCTAAAAACAATATTAATAATTCCAATAATGAATCTAGTGAAATAGTTTCTGATGATGCAAGAATTTATTATTATGATGTTGTTATTGATAAAATAGTTTATATTAATAAAACTATTGAAATAAAAGATAAAGCTACAGCTACAGCATTAATTAATGAATTAAAGAAATCTCCTAATAGTGATATTTCTCCTGCTATATCTAATGATATTTCACTAATATCAGCTAAAGTTAATGATGAAAATGATACTATAACATTAAATTTTTCTTCTAACTTTGTTGAAGCTCAGAATTTAGGATCTGGTGCTGAAACAAATACTTTAAAAGCTATATGTAATACTTTTGGAGATTATTTTAATGTTAGCAATGTTATAATAAATTTAGATGATAAGCCTTATACTTCTGGACATATCTTAATGAAAGATGGAGATTCATTTAAAGTTGATACAAACAACTCTATTGAGTTAAAGTAACACAAATCCTATCTTGCAGTAAAAATTAAGAATAAAAAAATTAATTTTGAAAACTTCCATAGTGATTTTCAAAATTAATTTTTTTTATCTTTGTTATAGCCTTTTATTTATATTCTATACCTCTTGTATAGAATAAGTCATCAGAAATAGCTGCAATTCCCCTTATTTCACTTCCACTTTTTACTTTTCTTTCTTTTATAGGATCTAAAGGATATGCATTACCATTAAATTTTAATACTCTAAAATCTTCTTTTTCACTATCTAATACTTTTACTATTAAGTCTCTATACCCATTACTTTTATTTTCAGAAATTATTATTGGATTTACAATATTGCTTATTTTAGATATTAAATTATATTCATCATTTTTTCTTTTGAATATGGCTAAAGTTCCCCCTCTTTCGGTACAAAATCTAGGCCCCTCTAAATAAACTAATATGTGATAATTAGCATCATCATTCAAGTTCACTTTATTATATAAATAATTAACCTTATCCTCTCCATGATTTAAATTAAAAAACTTTTCTATTGCTCTTTCTATAGAACTATCTTTTACTAATTCCGATTCTATAAATTCAATTTTAGAAAAATTTATATAACTCTTATTGCTTATTTCCTTTGATCTTATTAAAGGATTTGGTAACTTTTCTCCTAATATACCTACAAATGAATCTTCTTTTTCAAAAGTTATGTTCCTAAAGCTTAAAGTACTATTCATTACAGCTAAAATATCACTTTCACTTCTTCCAATAATTTTTTGTATTAATAAAAGGTCTAATACATCTTCTCTTCTTATATCTATCGGACTTATTCCTGATACTGGAAGAACCTTCCCTATTATCTTTTTCTTTAATAATCCATTATCATTATATATTTCGCTTAAGTAAAGTTTATCTTTTCTACTTATATCTATTGAATAAACTGTATTTTTCTTAGTATCTACAACATCTACCACATAATTATCTTGATATATTACCTGATATGATTCACTTTGATTATAGTAATTTGTATCAAAAATTTTGATAACTTTGTCTCCATCTAATGTAAAAACTTGTGCTGTTATATATGCATTGGTACCTATATCCTCCATAGAAAATAATATTTCATTATCTTTATCAGCCTTAAAATGCTGCAATGTTATTCTCGGCTTGTATCCTTCGATTCCTCTTAAGTCTATATTAACTATCTTACCGGTCTCCCCATCAGAAATTAATATTTCCATATTATAAAAGATGGTATTTTTCCCACTGCCTTTTCTATTTCCTACTAAATATACAATATCTAGGGCACTACTTCCTATTACGTCTCCAACCCTAGTTGAAATTACTTCTTTTTTATCTCCTATATTCATTTCAGTTCTTGGGATATGACTTATATATATTGACATAAAAATTTCCCTTTTAAATTACTATTACAGTATATACTATTACAATGCATTTAATTTTGTTATTCTAAATAAAGATAAGGTAAGAAAAAATCCTACCTTAATATAAATAATGCAACTAATTGCTAGACATATCTAGTTTATGATAAACCTAAAGTTTTCCCCCACCTTCACAAACAGGACATTTAAAACTCCCTTCACCACCACAAGTTAGGCAACGTTCATTTGGCGATTCTTCTGTACACAATCGCATTTTATTCTTCCTGTTCCACTACAACTTATGCATTGAGACATATATTCATCTTTATCTATCATTTATATTCCTCCCTTACTAATTCTATCTATTAATTATTGTCTAATTTAACTATTTTATTCATTTTTCATTAATATTCTTACTAAAATAAATAAGTCATAAAGTATTATTTTTATAACACTTCATGACTTTTTAACTGCTTTATTATACTAAAATCTCTGTTTCTATTTGTAACGCATCTTTATTTTCTTCAATAACTGGTCTTATATAAGTATCTATAAATTCTAAAACTTGACTTGGAGCTCTCCCAATAAATTTAGTTGGATCTATTATATTTAATATTTCCTCTTGATTTAACATAAAACTTCTATCATTTATTATTCTTTCTATAAGATCATTTTCTAATCCTTCACCTTTCACTCTTTGAGCTGCTTCCATTGAATGAACCCTAATTTTTTCATGAAGCTCTTGTCTGTCTCCACCTCTTTTAACTGCTTCCATCATGATATTTTCTGTAGCCATAAATGGTAACTCTTTATTAACGTGAGAGCTTATAACTTTTTCATATACAACCATATTTTCAGCAATATTTATATAAAGATTCAATACTCCATCCAATGCTAAAAATGCTTCAGCAACTGCTATTCTTTTATTAGCTGAATCATCTAAAGTTCTCTCAAACCATTGTGTAGCTGCTGTTATAGCTGGATTTAATGAGTTTACTATTACATATCTTGCTAGAGAACCCATTCGTTCGCTTCTCATTGGATTTCTCTTATATGCCATTGCTGATGATCCTATTTGATTTTTTTCAAACGGTTCTTCGATTTCCTTCATACTTTGTAATAGCCTTAAATCATTACTAAATTTATAAGCACTTTGAGCAACTTCTGATAACCTATTTAGTACTATAGAATCTAACTTTCTTGGGTAAGTTTGACCCGTTACACCGTAGCTTTTCGCAAATCCCATTTTTTCAGCTACAATATAATCTAATTTCTTTACCTTTTCTTCATCATTATTGAATAACGCCATGAAACTTGCTTGTGTGCCAGTAGTCCCTTTAACACCCCTTAATTTAAGCGTTGACAGTAAAAAGTCTATATTTTCTATATCTAAAACTAAATCTTGCATCCATAAAGTAGCCCTTTTTCCAACAGTAGTTAATTGAGCCGGCTGAAAATGTGTAAAACCAAGTGTAGGCATTTCCTTATATTTTAATGCAAAACTAGATAAATGATTTAATACTAATATAATCTTTTTCTTAATTAATAATAGTGCATCTCTCATTATTATTATATCTGTATTATCTCCAACATAACAGCTAGTTGCTCCTAAATGTATAATACCCTTTGCTCTAGGACACTGAAGTCCATAAGCATAAACATGGCTCATAACATCATGCCTAACTTCTTTTTCTTTTTTAATTGCTTCTTCATAATTTATATTATATATATTGGATTTAAGTTCTTCTATTTGCTCTTCACTTATATTTAATCCTAGTTCTTTTTCTCCTTCTGCTAATGCAACCCATAGTTTTCTCCATGTTGAAAATTTCATATCATCTGAAAATATAAAACTCATTTCCTTTGATGCATATCTTGAATTTAATGGTGAATTATATAAATCTCTCATCTTTAGATAACCTCCGAATAAATTTTTAGTTTTTTTATCATCATTCGTATTATAACATAATTATAATACTTTTAAATAGCTTTTATATTAATTTTCAGTTATATTTTTGTTTTTTTTTAATATATATATACTGTATTATTTATAAGAGGTAAATATGTGTAAAATATCTTTATTGGATAAGATATCTTTTATATTAGTATTAATTGGTGCAATAAACTGGGGTCTCATAGGTTTATTAAGTATAAATATTGTAACTCTACTAGTTGGAGGCTCTGTTATACTACAAAGAATAGTATATATCGTAATATTTATTGCTGCTTTGGATATAATCGCCTTAGTTTTCAAGTGCAAATCTTTAAATTTATTTAATTAACTACATACTAATAAAAGATTAATAAAAAGTGCCTTTTGGCACTTTTTTATTAATCTTCTAAGTTAGCTATTAAGTTAACAATTTCTTCTGCTGCTAAAGCTTCGTCATCTCCGCTTGCTAAAACAGTTATTTTAGCTCCTTTAGTTACTCCTAAAGAAAGAACTCCAATTAAACTCTTAACGTTTGCTTTCTTTCCGTTAAACTCTATGCTTACATCTGATTTGAAAGATGAAGCCTTCTTTACTAATAAAGTTGCTGGTCTAGCATGTAAACCAGTTCCGTTGTTTACTACAACCTCTTTAGATATCATTAAACACACCTCTTTACATTAAATTTAAAATAGTTTTCTATTTAACTATTTCATTATATATGTAATTTTAAAAAATTTCAAGGCTTATAAAGGCTATTTTGCTTAATATGAAAAGGAACTACCTAAATGTAGTCCTTTTCTTTATTTCCCCTAAATAGATTTTCTCCCCAATTTAAATATAAAACCTTACTATCTTGGTTGTACAATTAATTTTATTGCAGTTCTTTCTTCACCATCTATTTCAATATCAGTGAATGCTGGAACACAAACAATATCTTTTCCGCTAGGGGCAACGAAGCCTCTTGCTATAGCAATTGCTTTTACTGCTTGATTTATAGCACCTGCTCCTACTGCTTGGATTTCTACTATATTTTTTTCCTTAATTATGGCAGCTAATGCACCTGCCACCGAATTTGGATTTGATTTTGTTGAAACTTTTAATACTTCCACTTGTCTTTACCTCCTAGATAAAAATCGTTTACAATATGTTATAGAGCTTTTGCTCCTACATCATATATATTCTATAAGATACAAAAAAATCCTTCTTTATTTTTAAAATTTTTATACTTTTATTTTTTTAATTTATATAAAAAATAAATTTCTTTAAAATGAAAAATAAAGTACATTTTGCACTGCAAAATGTACTTTATATTATTTAGCATAATCTACTGCTCTTGTTTCTCTTATAACATTAATTTTTATTTGACCTGGATATTCTAATTGTTCTTCTATACTCTTAGCTAAACTTCTAGCTAATTCTACAGATCCAGCGTCATCTAACTGATCTGGTTTAACCATAATTCTAATCTCTCTACCAGCTTGAATTGCATATGATTTTTCTACACCTTCGTAAGAATTTGCAATTTCCTCAAGTTTCTCTAAACGCTTAATATAAGCCTCAAGAGTTTCTCTTCTAGCTCCTGGTCTTGCTGCTGATATTGCATCAGCCGCTTGAACTAATACAGCTTCTAGTGTTAGCATCTCAACATCTCCATGATGTGCAGCTATAGCATTATATACAGCTTGTGATTCTCCATATTTTTTAGCTAAATCGCCCCCTATTACAGCATGGCGGCCTTCTTCTTCTTGTGTTGCTACTTTACCAATATCATGTAATAATCCTGCTCTCTTAGCTAAATTTACATCTAAGCCTAACTCTGCAGCCATAACACCAGCTAAATATGAAACTTCAATTGAATGCTTTAACACATTTTGTCCATAACTAGTTCTATACTTTAGTCTACCAAGTAATTTAATTATTTCAGGATGAACACCATGAACACCAGTTTCTAATGTTGCTTGTTCTCCTTCTTCTTTGATGTCATTTTCAACATCTTTGGTAGCTCTTTCTACCATTTCCTCGATTCTAGCTGGATGAATTCTACCATCCACAATTAACTTTTCTAAAGCTATTTTAGCAATTTCTCTCCTTACAGGGTCAAAACTTGATAAAATAACTGCTTCCGGAGTATCATCTATTATTAAATCTACTCCTGTTAATGTTTCAAGAGTTCTGATATTTCTACCTTCTCTACCTATAATTCTACCCTTCATTTCATCATTAGGAAGGGCAACAACATGTACTGTTGATTCTGATACATGATCAGCTGCGCATCTTTGAATGGCAGTTGTTATAATTTCTCTAGCTTTTTTATCTGCTTCTTCTTTTGCTCTAGATTCTATTTCTTTGATCATAATAGCAGTTTCATGAGTGATTTCTCTTCTAACTTCTTCTAAAAGAATTTCTCTAGCTTCATCAGTAGATAGAGTTGCTATTCTTTCAAGCTCCTCTCTTCTTTTAGCAAATAGTTCCTGTACATTTGCTTCCATTTCATCGATTTCTTGTAATCTTTTACTTAATGCTTCTTCTTTCTTTTCCAGAAGATCACTTTTCTTATCTAGGGATTCCTCTCTTTGAATTATTCTTCTTTCAAGTCTTTGAATTTCATTTCTTCTTTCCCTTGAATCCCTTTCTAAATCATTCCTAAGTCTATGAACCTCTTCCTTTGCCTCTAAAATTGACTCTTTCTTAGTTGCTTCAGCTTCTCTCTTAGCATTTTCTAAAAGAGTTTCCGCTTCTTTTTCTAAGCCTTCTATCTTATTTTTAGAAGCACTTTGTATAGCCTTATAAAGTAATAAGCCAAGTATGACTAATACTATAATATCAACTATTATCCAAATAAGAACCTTATTCATATCCATAACAACACCTCCTCCATTCATATAAACTTATGTTTAAACGAAAATGTAGTAGGCATCACATTTAATCTTAACTGATATTTGAAATATGATAAAACCAGTATTTGTTATTATTTTATCTTAAAATTAAAATTATGTCAAGTTTAGTTATTTATTTGATAAACAAAATTTAATTGTTTACATTATTAATAATGTATTGATTTCTATGTTTTATTTTATAATTAATAAAAAAGTCGACAATAATAATATTTCAATATTATCACTATCGACTATTAGTATTAACATTTTTATCTAATTATATTCAATATATTATTAAAGTTTATTATTCTTTTGCAGTTTTATCTTTTGTAGTTTTATCTTTTGCAGTTTTATCTATAGCAACTTCTTTCATTATTGGAAGTTGAAACTTTTCTCTAATTTTATTTTCTATTTCTAATGCAATTTCAGGATTATCTTTTAGATATTGCTTTGCATTTTCTCTTCCTTGACCAAGTCTTATATCACCATAAGAGAACCAAGCTCCGCTCTTTTGAACCATTCCCTCTTTAACTCCAACATCAACTATATTTCCATTTCTTGATATACCTTCATTATACATTATATCAAATTCAGCTTGCTTAAATGGAGGTGCTACCTTGTTTTTCATTACCTTAACTCTTGTTCTATTTCCTACAATACTTTCACCTTGTTTTATTGAATCTATTCTTCTAACATCAAGTCTAACTGAAGAATAGAATTTTAAAGCTCTTCCGCCTGTTGTAGTTTCAGGATTTCCAAACATAACTCCAACTTTTTCTCTTAATTGGTTTATAAATATAGCTACACAACCCGTTTTTTGTATAGTTCCTGTTAATTTTCTTAAAGCTTGTGACATAAGTCTTGCTTGAAGACCAACGTGAGAATCTCCCATTTCACCTTCTATTTCCGCTCTTGGAACTAAAGCTGCAACTGAATCAACTACTATTACATCTATTGCACCTGAACGAACCAATGCCTCAGCGATTTCAAGACCTTGCTCTCCTGTATCTGGTTGTGAAACTATAAGATTTTCTGTGTCAACTCCCAAATTTTTTGCATAACTTGGATCTAATGCGTGCTCAGCATCAATAAAAGCAACAGCGCCTCCAAGCTTTTGTGCTTCAGCAGCAATGTGTAATGCTACTGTTGTTTTACCTGAACTTTCTGGTCCATATATTTCTATTATTCTACCTTTAGGAACTCCCCCTACACCTAAGGCTATGTCCAAATCAAGACAACCTGTTGAAATAGTTTCTATATTTAATGAACTATTTTCTCCTAGTTTCATTATAGAGCCTTTACCAAACTGCTTTTCAATTTGACCCATTGCATTTTCTATAGCCTTTAACTTATCCATATCTATATTTCCCATATAGCACCTTCCTCTCTTTGCGAACATTTGTTCTATGATTAATTATAAAGTATTTCTTACTTATAGTCAACATATAATATTCATTTTAATATAAATATATAAATTTCAATAATTATTCAACATTTAAATAAATTAGCTATGCTAATCTTTAATTTATAGCACTTTTCTATTTATATAATTTATTAATTAGAAACTATATATATTAAAAATATATTAAAAGTTCCAACTATCTAAGATGGAACTTTTATTTTTAATTATACCCATATTTCTATTTTTAAACTACTTATTAGTATCTATTATTTTCATGTTTTTAGCAAAATAATCATATCCAGATATTATCGTCATTAGTACAGCTAAAAACAATGCAATCTTAGGTCCATATGTAATAACATTTTTAAATATATCACTTTCTGATACTAATGATATTAGATATTTTGAAGATGCTACATTTACTTGAATTAATAAAAATATTATGGCAATTATTTGAGTAACAGTTTTTAGCTTTCCCCAATTGCTTGCAGCAATTACTTTTCCTTCTGCTGCTGCTATAGTTCTAAGTCCTGAAACTGCGAACTCTCTCGCTATTATTACTACTGTAGCCCAAGCTGGTATAACTTGAAGTTCTACTAATGAAATTAGGGCAGCTGTAACTAAAAGTTTGTCTGCAAGAGGATCCATAAACTTTCCAAAATTGGTTACTTGATTTCTACTTCTTGCAATATATCCATCTAATTGATCAGTTAAAGACGCAATTATGAATATAAAAGTAGCTATGAAAGTTCCATATGGAATGTTTTTTACAGCAATAAATATTAAAAATATCGGTACCAAAAATATTCTTATCATTGTTAGCTTATTTGCTAAATTCATCGCATATCTCTCCTATTAAATCATACTCTAATGCTTCCTTAATTTTGACTTTCACAATATCGCCTTTTTTAAGACTTCTAACTTCATCAATTAATATACTTCCGTCAATTTCAGGTGCCATTTCTGAACTTCTCCCAATGAAATATTTCCCTTTTCTTCCTTCTATAATAGTATCATAAATCTTTGAAATTTTCAATTTGTTTAGTTCCTCAACAACATTTTTTTGAATTATCATAATCTTTTTTTGTCTTTGCTCTTTTGTATCTTCGTCTACCTGATTTTCCATATTAGCAGCTGGAGTTCCTTCTTCTTTTGAATATTTAAAAACTCCTACATTATCAAGTTTATAATCTTCTAAAAAATTGCACAGCTCATTAAAATCTGCATCTGTTTCTCCTGGAAATCCAACTATAAGAGAAGTTCTTAGAGTAATTCCTGGTATTCTTTTTCTTAATTTATCTATTATTCCTATTATAGCTTCCTTATTAGTTCTTCTCGCCATACCTCTTAGTATATTACTACTTATATGTTGTATTGGTAAATCTAAATATTTAACTACCTTAGGATTAATTGCTATTTCTTCAATTAGTTCTTCTGTTATTTCTTCTGGATAACAATATAATAATCTTATCCATTCTACTCCATTTATATTTGAAATTTCTTTAATTAATTCATGAAGTTTATTTTCATTGAATATATCCATTCCGTAATATGTTAAGTCTTGAGCTATTAGAATAATTTCTTTTACTCCATTTTTAGTTAGATAATTAATTTCTTCTAGTATAGATTCTTTACTTCTACTTCTAAATTTTCCCCTTATTTTTGGAATTATACAATAAGTACAATAATTATCACAACCTTCTGCAATTCTTACATATGCAGTGTGCTTATCTGTAGTTAAAAGTCTTATTCCTTCGTTTATATTATCATCGCTATAATTCGTTGCAAGTAGCTTTCTTTCTCCTTTTATAAAATCTAATATAAGCTTATGCAGTTTCATATAGTCATTAACACCCATAAGAATATCAATTTCTGGCATAAGTTCTAAAAGTTCTTCTCCATATCTTTGAGCTAAACATCCTGTTGCTATAAGCATTTTACATTTATATTTATTTTTATATTCAGCCATCTCTAATATTGTATCTATTGATTCTTGTTTTGCACTTTCAATAAATCCACATGTATTGACTATTATTATTTCTGCCTCTCTAGGATCATTTGTTATTTCATAAAATTTATTTATAGTTCCAAGAATAAGTTCTGAGTCTACCCTATTCTTATCACATCCTAAACTTACCATACCAACTTTATATTTTTCCAAAGCTACTTCCTCCTACGTTTCCTAAATTCTTGATTTTTAGCCTAAATATTATTTTAATGTAGAAAAATAATATTTACAAGTTTTTTTAGTCATCCATATTTAATTCTTCTTTAGAAAGTAGAACTTGCCTTGGTCTGCTCCCATCTTTTTCGGATATAATACCTCTCTCTTCAAGTTCATCCATTATTCTTGATGCTCTATTAAATCCTATCCTAAGTTTTCTTTGTAAAAAAGATGTTGATGCTTGATTATATTCTATAACAATTTTTATTGCTTCATCTAAAAGCTCATCATTTTCTTCTATATCATCTGATTTTCCACTTTCCTTGCTTCCGTTTTCTATATGTTCAAGTATTGATTCTTCATAATCAACCCCAGCTTCTTCCTCTTTTATAAAACTTACTACTTTTTCTACTTCTTCTTCTGAAATAAACGCTCCTTGAACTCTAATAGGTTTGTTTTCACCTATTGGACAATATAGCATATCTCCTCTTCCTAGAAGTTTTTCTGCTCCAGTTGAATCTAGTATAGTTCTTGAGTCTATCCCTGATGAAACAGCAAATGAAATTCTAGATGGTATATTAGCCTTAATAACACCAGTAATTACGTCAACAGATGGCCTTTGAGTTGCTATTATCAAATGCATCCCTGCTGCTCTAGCCATTTGTGCTAGTCTACAGATATAATCTTCTACATCATTAGGGCACGCCATCATCAAGTCAGCAAGTTCATCTACTATCATAACTATATAAGGTAATTTTTCTTCAATTATACCTTTATCATAAAGAGAATTATAACTTTCAATATTCCTTACAGAGGAATCTGCAAATAACTTATATCTTTTATTCATTTCATTAACTGCCCAATTTAATGCTGCTGCAGCTTTTTTAGGATCTGTAACTACAGGAATTAAAAGATGAGGTATCCCATTATAAACACTAAGTTCTACAACCTTAGGATCAACCATTAGTAGTTTAACTTCATTCGGACTGTATTTATATAATAAACTAACTATAAGAGTATTAATGCATACAGATTTACCTGAACCTGTTGCCCCTGCAATAAGCATATGAGGCATAGTTGCTAAGTCGCCAACTACACATTTACCCGCTATATCTTTTCCTAAAGCAAAAGCTAGTTTTTTATCTGAAGTTTCAAACTCCTTGGAATCTAAAACTTCTCTTAAAAATACTGATGTTTGCTTATTATTTGGTACTTCTATCCCTATAGCTGCCTTTCCAGGAATAGGAGCTTCCATTCTTACACCACTAGCTGCAAGTCCTAATGCTATGTCATCTTGAAGGTTCACTATTTTAGAAACCTTAACTCCTGGACTCGGTTGAATTTCAAATCTTGTTACTGATGGCCCTTTAGTCACTTGTACAACCTTTGCATCTACTCCAAAGTCATTTAGAATTCCTTCAAGCTTTCCAGCATTTTCTATAAGCTCTTTTTTATCTTCGCTTCTAAGCTTCATTTTGCTATTTATATTTAAAAGATCTACTGATGGATGTATATAAATTTTCTCTTCTTTTTTTTCATCTGTTAAACTTTCTTCTATCTCCTTACTTACTACATCCTTAACTGAGCTATCTAACTTCTCTTTTTTCTTAGGCTTTTCATCTTCTTTTACATTTTTATTAGCTTCTTTATTTGCCCTACTTTCATGATTTTCTTCATCAAAAACTTCGATATTAAATGGATTATTATTTTTATCTACTTTAAAATCTTCTTGATTACTTTCGATCGTACTTTCTTCTAAAGAAGAATTTTTCATAAAATCTAAAATTTTTATTTTATTATTTATTCCATTTATAAATTCTTCTCTTTCCTTTTCTTTTTCCTTAGGTATAACTTCTATTAAAGGTGCATTTTCTTTTTCTGCTGCTGATTCTATAGCCGCTTCCTTTTTTAATGCTTTATCTTTTTTGGCATTTTTACTTTTTTCTTTAAAATACATGATTATATCGTAGAAAGTTATATCAAATAGTAATACTGTTCCTATTACCCATATCGAAATGTATAATATATATGATCCTATATAACCAATAAGTTTACTTAGTGGATAAGCAAAGATATGCCCTATAAGCCCTCCATGCACCCCATTTATATTAACAACTTCTAACCAACTTTCATAAAATCCGCCTTTATTTTGTAATATATTAATACTACCAGTGGCGCATCCTAGTGTTATTGCTAATATAATAAGAGTAATTGCAAAAACTCTTCTTGTTACTTTTATACTTCCCTTTGATACAATTGTATAATACCCAAAATAAATTAAATATAACGGAAGAACAAAAGTGCTAACCCCTAATAATTTATATATTACTTTTCTTGATAAAACAGATAATGCACCTGCCCAAGTTGTATAAATCGCAATAGATAATAGCATACCTACTACTATATAAATTATTCCCTTAATATCTCCACTTTCTTTTAAATCATTGTTTTTTTTATTTGTGTCCTTTTTTTTGCTAGTATTTTTACTCTTAACTTTAGACAAAGAATCACCTCACTGTTTTCCCACTTATTGTAAACTAATTATTTACATAATATTATTATAAACATTAATAAAAAAAAAGCAATTTAAATAACTACTCATTATTCAAACCGCCTAAATTAATTTATAATCTTTTAAATATAAAATATATTTTTTATACTCTTTCATATCTATTATAATTATTCCTTAATATCCATTTCTTTTTTCTCTTCTTCCTCTTTTTCTTCTATTAATTGTTTTAATTTAGCCAATGCATCCTTAATCCCGCCTTCTTCATCTATAAGTCCACATTCTACTGCTTGACTTCCTATTAATATAGTACCCATATCATTCAATAACTCATCAGATTTTAACATCATTTCTTTTAATTCATTTTTATTTATTTTAGATGTTCTTACTATAAAATTATCTATACGCTCTTGCATTTTTTGAAAATAATTAAAAGTTTGAGCAACTCCTATAACAAACCCATTCATTCTTATTGGATGTACTATCATTGTTGCAGATGGTGTTATAAATGAGTAACTAGAAGATGTTGCAAGTGGGACTCCTATTGAATGACCACCTCCAATTACTATTGATACTGTAGGTTTAGATAAAGAATTTATCATTTCTGCAATAGCTAATCCTGCCTCCACATCTCCACCAACTGTATTTAATATTATTAATACTCCTTTCACTTTATCATTACGCTCCATTGAGATAAGTTGTGGAATTACATGTTCATATTTGGTTGATTTTGATTGAGCCGGAAGTACTTGGTGTCCTTCTATCTGGCCTATTATTGGTAATATCTGAATACTTTCATCTTGCTCTACTTCATTAGTAGTACCAAATTCTTTTATTTCTTCTCTTTTTTCTTTAGCTTCATTTAGTTTTTCTTCATCCTTTTCCATATCTTTATTTTCACTTTTTAATGAGTAAAAAAAATTTTTCATAATAAAATCCTCCTATACAATATTATTTTGTACAAGAGGATTTATTTTATTCACCTAATTTAAAAGCTTTATGAAGTAGATTAAGAGCTTTTATAATATTTTCAGATTTAATTAGACACCATATGGTCATATTTGAATCTGCTGTTTGTAATATATCTATTGAGTCCTCAGATAATGTCTTTATTATTTTAGCCATTATTCCTGGAACTCCAGTCATTCCAATTCCAACTATAGCTATGGTACTACAATTGTCCATTATACTATATTTTATATTCTGATCTTTAAGAACATTTTCTAATTTTTCTTTCTTACATGAATCTATAGTAAAAATTTGTTCAGTAGGAAATATATTTATAAGATCTAAACTTATATTATTTTTTGCTAAAGTTTCTAATAGGTTTCTGTAATTATCTTTATTGCTATTTTCTTTCAGCCTTACTGTTATTTGTGTTCTGTTATTTAAATGAGTTATCCCAGAGATAACTTTTTCCTTCCTGTTCATTCCATTGTTATTTACTAACGTGCCCTTACATTGACTCATTGTATTCTTTATAACTATTGGAATATTAGCCTTTCTTGCACATTCTACAGCTCTTGGATGTATAACTTTTGCCCCTTGATCTGCAAGTTGAAATACTTCGTTATAGCTTATAGTGTCTATTAATGATGCATCATTAACTATCCTTGGATCTGCAGTCATTATTCCATCTACATCTGTGTAAATCTCTATTTCCTCTGCATTTAAAGCTTGACCTAAAAGACATGCTGATGTATCACTTCCCCCTCTTCCAAGAGTAGTTAAATATCCTCTTTCAGTTATACCTTGAAATCCAGCAACAACTGGGACTTTTCCGATTTTCAAGATTTCTTTTATATCTTCTGTTTTTGTATAAATTAAATCTGCCTCTGAAAAATTATCATTTGTTATAATACCTGCTTGCCCACCAGTAAGTGGAACTGCTTGAATACCTGCATTTATTAGCATATTACTCATTACTACACTACTTATTATTTCTCCACAGCACATAAGCATATCAGTTGCTTGTAGGTTATTTCTTTTAAAATTATTATCTAGTAAAGATAATAATGTATCAGTAGCATAAGGCTCTCCCTTTCTTCCCATAGCAGATACTACTACTACAGTGGAAAATCCTTTATTTATTGCCTCTTTGACCTTAGATACTACTTGATTTCTTCTTTCTTCGGTAGATACTGATGTACCTCCAAATTTTTGTATAATTATTTTCAAGTAATAACCTCCCTAAGTTTCTACGCTCTTGCCCTCTTAATCTTATCTTTATCAGCTGAAACAACAATAACATTTGCTCCAATCTTAGTGACATAATTCCAAGGAATTTCTACATATTCCCTACCACCAAATAAGCCTAATTTACTTCCGGCAACAGCAGCAACTATAAATTGTAAATTCCCATTTTCATCAATTATAAAATCTAAGGCTTGTTGAGTATCATATTTTTCTGCTTCTTCTGTATTAAATATTTCATATCTTTCTAAATCACTAAGAAGCCTATATTTTGATTCTCTCTTAGATTCCTCTTCATAGTATTCTCCTCTTTTTTATCTCCTCTTAACATAAGATTCACCTCCATACCATCTTATGTAAATCTTATGCTAATTAGAGATACTTTAGTACATAATATTCTAATAAAGATTACATTCTTTTTATTCCATCTTTATTAGAATTGTCATATGCCTTTATATCTGGCTCTATAATTTGATTTAATTTCTCATACTCTATATCTTGACCTACATATGCTGAGCTTATTATGCCTGGTTTAAAGCACGTATCTAATACATAATTTATGTCATCGCTATTTATATTGTTAATTCTTTTTATTACTTCTTCTTGAGTTTTAATTTTGTTTTGAAGTAACATACTTTTTGCGTTAGAAAACATTCTAGATGAAGTACTTTCAAGACCTAATATATAACTCGCCTTTATCTTTTCCTTATTAATTTCTAGTAATTCATTTGATATTCCTTTATCCGCAAACTTTTTAAGTTCCTTATTAATAACATCCAAAGCCTTATCTGCAGATTGTTTACTTACTCCTGTATATATATTATTGATTCCAGTACCTAAATATGGCTGACCATAAGAATAAATAGTATAGCATAGTCCTAATTCTTCTCTTACATTTTGAAATAATATTGAAGATGCTCCTCCTCCAAATACATTATTTAATAGTACTAAAGAATATGCCTTTTCATGTGCATATGGTAATCCTTTAAAGGCTAAATTTATATGCAACTGTTCTATAGGCTTATTTGTATACTTACTTTGAGAAATCAAAATTGGAGACTTGTATTCTGGTTTATAATCTCCTTCTCCTTTCCATGAACCAAAGTTTTCTTCTAGCATTTTCATTAGTTCCTTTTCATCAAACTTTCCACATACAGATACCACTGAATTATGTGGAGCATAATGAGATTTAACAAATTTTTTAATTTTTTTACTATTAAATGATTTTATATTTTCTATTGTTCCTAATATAGGATATGATAATGAATTTTCTCCAAAAATAGCTTTTGATGAATCATTATCTAGAACATCTTCTGGAGTATCTTCACTCATATTTATTTCTTCAATTACTACACCTTGTTCCTTTTCTATTTCTTCATCATCAAATTTAGAATTTAATATCATATCCGCTAATATTTCTATAGATAAATCTAAATGTGTATTTAATGCTTTAATATAATAGCAAGTTGCTTCCTTGCTAGTATAAGCATTTATTTGCCCTCCTACATTTTCTATCTGCTGAACTATTTCTTTTGAGGTTCTTTTTTCTGTACCTTTAAAAAACATATGCTCTATGAAATGAGAAATACCATTTAACTCTAATTCCTCATTTCTTGAACCATTTTGCACCATTACTCCCACACTTATTGAATTAACATGATCTATATATTCAGTTACAACCCTTAATCCATTTTTTAATGTATATATATTGTACATAGCTCCTCCTTGCTTTACACTTTTTTAATTTATTGTATATTACTATTATTCTATATTATTTTAGAGTTATGTAATACTAGTTTATTTATATTTAATTTAATTTTTATTATATGAAAATTTATTGAAAGGTAAATTTGCTCCTAAACTCAATTTATTCAAAGGAAATAGATACTTACATAAATTCACTTGAAAATTAAATAAAAGAAGTCATAAAGAACTGATTTAAAAGATAAACTTCTTATAAAGCCATAAAATAAGAAAAAAGGCAATAAATTGCCCTTTACTAACTTTTTTACTATTCACTTTTTTCTTTTTTATCTTCTGAATCATCAGTTAAAGCATCTTTTCTTGAAAGATTTATTCTTCCTTGATTATCTATTTCTGTTACTTTAACTAATATTTCGTCTCCTACAGATACAACATCTTCAACTTTATTTACTCTTGCTTTATCTAACTTTGATATATGGCATAGTCCTTCCTTATTTGGAAGAATTTCCACAAAAGCTCCAAAGGTTGCTATTTTAGTTACTTTGCCTAAATAAACTTCCCCTGATTTAACTTCTTTAGTTAAACCTTCTATAATAGCTATCGCTTTATTAACGCCATCATGATCTGTCGAAGATACAAATACTGTACCATCTTCTTTAATATCGATTTTAACTCCAGTTTCATCAATAATTTTATTTATAACTTTTCCACCTGCACCTATAACGTCTCTAATTTTTTCTGGATCAATGCTTATTACTGAAGTTTTAGGAGCATATTTTGAAACTTCTTCTCTTGGAGTTGGAATACATTCGCTTATTTTATCTAATATATGAAGTCTAGCTTTTCTAGCACCCATTATAGCATCTTCTATTACTTTAAAGCTTAGTCCTTTTATTTTTGTATCAACTTGTATTGATGTAATACCCTCTACAGTTCCTGCAACCTTAAAGTCCATATCTGCAAAGAAATCTTCTATGCCTTGTATATCTGTTAAGACTTCTTCCCTTGAAAGATCTTCTGAAGTTATAAGTCCCATTGCTATACCAGCGGCCGGTCTCTTAAGCGGTACACCTGCATCTAATAAAGCTAAAGTACTACCACAAACTGAAGCTTGTGAAGTCGATCCATTAGAACTTAACACTTCCGATACTAATCTAATAGTATATGGAAACTCTTCTTCTGAAGGTATTAATGGCTCTAATGCTCTTTCGGCTAAAGCTCCATGACCTATTTCTCTTCTTCCTGGGCCTCTAAGAGGTCTTACTTCACCTACTGAATAAGCAGGGAAGTTATAGTGATGCATATATCTCTTAGATTCTTCTTCACCTATTCCATCAATTATTTGAATATCACCTACAGCACCCAAAGTAGCAACTGTCATTACTTGAGTTAATCCTCTTGTAAATAGTCCTGTACCATGAGTCCTTGGTAGTATTCCTACTTCACAAGATATTGGTCTAACTTGATCAAAAGCTCTTTCATCTGGTCTTCTATGGTGATTTAAAAGCATATCTCTTACAACTTCTTTTTGTAAGTTATAAATTATTTCCTTTATATCTCCTAAATTTTCTGGATACTTTTCTTCAAATTCTGCATAAACCTTTTCATTTACTTCGTCCATTGCAGCATTTCTTTCATCTTTATCACTTATCCACATAGCTTTTTTAATAATTTCACCAGCAAATTCTTTTATGTCATTTTCTAATTCCTTACTTGGTTTATATAACTCAGGAATCATTTTTTCTTTTCCAAATCTTTGCATAGCTTCTTCTTGAAACTTGATTATATCTTGACAACTATCAAATCCAAATTTAATAGCACCAAGCATAACATCTTCTGGAATTTCTTGACCACCAGCTTCAATCATCATAACTCTTTCATTAGTTGCACAAACAGTTAATTGAAGTTCACTTTCTTCTCTTTCTTTAGATGTTGGGTTTAAAATGAATTTTCCATTGATTAGTCCTACTTGCACAGCCGCAACAGGAGTTGTAAAAGGAATACTTGATAAGCATAATGATAATGACGCTGCATTAATTGCTAGAATTTCTGGTAGGTTATCCTTCTCAACTGATACTACTGTACAAACAACTTGAACATCATTCCTATATCCTTTTGGAAATAGTGGTCTTAAAGGTCTATCTACCGCTCTTCCAAATAATATAGCATTTTCTGAAGGTCTACCTTCCCTTTTGATAAATCCACCTGGGATTTTTCCTACTGAATATAATCTTTCTTCATATTCAACACTTAGTGGGAAAAAATCTATTCCCTCTCTTGGTTTTTCTGAAGCATTAACATTAGTTAAAATAACTGTTTCTCCATAACTAATAAATGATGCTATATTTGATAACATCCCAACTTTTCCAAATTCTAGTTTAAGTTCTCTACCAGCTATGGTTGTTTTCATTACATTGTTCATTTTGTAACCTCCCTTCAGGCTTGTATCTTATCATTTAAAATTGTTAAAATAATAGAGCGGCTTAAAAACCGCTCTAAAGACTATCTTCTTAAGCCTAATTTTTTGATTATAGCTCTATATCTTTCGATATCTTGGTCAGCTAAATAGTTTAAAAGACCTCTTCTTTGTCCAACCATCATTAAAAGACCTCTTCTTGAGTGGTGGTCTTTTTTGTGCATTTTTAAGTGACCTGTCAAAGAATTAATTCTTTCTGTTAATAATGCAATTTGCACTTCTGGTGATCCAGTATCTCCTTCGTGTCTTGCATGTTCTTTAATTATTTCTTGCTTTCTTATTGCGTCCATTGTTCGCACCTCCGTAAAATTATCCCCTATATCCATGAAATGAGATAGCACCCTCATATCTTAGAATTAGGTTCTTCTTTGCTATTATAACAAATGATATACATATTGTAAATTATAAATTTACATAATTAAACTACTATATCTTTATCTATAGCAAATTTTTCATCTTGCTTAATTTGTTCTATTAATTCTTCTAAAGAATTAAATTTTATTTCATCTCTTATTCTTTCAATAAAATAGACCTTAATCTCTTGTCCATAGATTGTATCATTAAAGTTCAATATAAATGTCTCTATAGTTAATTGTTTCCCATTTACTGTTGGATTATTCCCAACTGATGTAATTCCTTTGAAAATTTTATTATTATATTCTATATTTGTATAGTAAACACCTTTTTTAGGAATTATCATCTTTCCATCAAATTGTAAATTTGCAGTTGGAAATCCTATAGTTCTACCTAATTTTTTCCCATGAATAACTTTTCCCTTAATTAAATATGGTTTAGATAGCATTTTAGTGGCTTCTTTCACATCACCTTCTAAAAGTATCTTTCTTATTCTGGTACTACTTATTACATCACCATTATAAGTATAAGGCTCCATTATGTATAACTCATATCCATATTTATCTTGAAGATTTTTTAGCAACTCTATATCACCTAAGTTTTTATATCCAAACTTAAAATTAAATCCAACTATAATTCCTTTTACATTATAGTCTAAACAAAGAAGCTTTATAAAATCTTCTGCAGACATTGACATGAATTCTTTATTAAAACTTTTAAGAACGACTATATCTATATTTTCCTCTTCTAAATACTTTAACTTTGTTTCTAGATCCATAATTAATTTAGGTGAACTTTCTGGTTTAACCAATGTTTTAGGATGGTTCTTATATGTAAACACCATACTTTTCCCATTCTTTTCCTTTGCAACCTGAACAGTTTTTTTTACAAGAGATAAATGACCATAGTGAAGTCCATCAAAACTTCCTAGTGCAACATAAATTTCACTTTCTTTATTATTCATAATAATATCATCTATTACTACCATATCCTGCTCCCCTAATTAATTAATAATTTTTCTATCTTAAATCCTTGATGATCACTTTTCCCAAGACCGATGAAATTATTATTCTCATCATAAACCCTATATAATTTTCCTATTTCAGCTTTTTCTTTAGTAAGCCTTTTATCGAAAACCTTAACTCCATTAATTAAAAGTTTTGAAAATTTATTTGAAATCACTAATTTTTGATAGCTATCTAATGCATCTTCTATGCTTATAATATAATCTTTTATGTTTTCAGAGTTTATATCTTCTATATTAATAGATTTTTCTTCAGTAAATTTAGATGTTTTACTTCTTTTAAGCTTTGTCATTGTTGCTCCAACTTGTAGATCTTCCCCAATGTCATAACAAAGACTTCTTATATACGTTCCTTTGGAACATATAACTTTCATACTAATATATGGATTATTTATTCTCACATCTTCTATTTTATGGATACTTACAAGCCTGCCTTTTCTTTCAACTTCAATTCCTTTTCTTGCAAGTTCATAAAGTCTTACTCCATTTTGCTTTATTGCTGAATACATAGGCGGTATTTGAGAGTATTCTCTTTCAAAAGAATAGATAGATTTTAATATTTCTTCATTTTCTATATTAGATGAATCCTTTTCTTGTATTACATCTCCTTCTAAATCATATGTAGTAGTTTTTATTCCAAGTTTAAATTCTACTTCATATATTTTATCACTGTTCATTATATAATCAATAATCTTTGTTCCCTTACCTATACACACAGGTAGGACTCCACAGGCTTCTGGATCTAACGTGCCTGTATGTCCAACCTTTCCTGTTCCTGCTACTTTTTTAATTTTCCTAACAACATCAAAGGAAGTCATTCCAGTATTCTTAAAAATATTAATTACACCATCCATTACAATAACTCTTTCTCTATTTCTTCTAGAATTTTATCTTTAGCTTCTTCTAACTTTATTCCTTTTAAAGTTATTCCTGCCGCCTTAACGTGACCCCCGCCACCTAATCTTTCAGCTATATTCCTAACATCAAATTTATCTTTTGATCTTAAACTTACTTTAGTTCCATTTTCTACTTCTTTAATTAATACAGCTACTTCTACACCCTTTATTTGTAATCCAAAAGATATTATATCCGAAGTATCACCTATTTCTATTCCAAGTTCATTGCCATAAGAAATTGGAATTTTAATTAATGATACTTTTCTATCAAGTAGAAGCTCCATACCATTTAAGGCTTTACCTATTAATCTAATTTTTTCAAAACTTTTGTTATCAAAGAGATTTTGATGTATATACGTATTATTTACTCCGATTTTTTTTAACCTTGCTGCTATAGTATGTGTTCTAAAAGTTACATTTGAATGCCTAAAAGCTCCAGTATCTGTAACTAATGATGTATAAAGACAAGTTCCTATATTTTTTATAGAATCAGTTTCTTCATTAAAATTTAAACCTAATTCTTCTAAAAGTTCAAAAACTATTTCTGCTGTCGCAGCCGCATCTGTATCTATATAATTTAATTCACCATAATTATCATTTGAAACATGATGATCTATATTTATTATGCTTCCTTTAAAAGTATCTAGGTCGGCAGATATTCTTTCATAATTTCCACAATCTAACACTACAACTATTGAAGTATCTTCTGTTGCAGATGTTAAATTTCCAGTAGCTTCCTTTGCTCCTTTAAGAAATTGAAGGTTTTCTGATATTATATCTTTTGAAATTAAATAAGCGTCTTTTTTTAATTTCTTTAAGGCATTTAATAGTGCAAGTGCACTACCTACTGCATCACCATCAGGTGATACATGATAGGTAATGCCTATTTTTTTACTATCTAAAATTATCCTGCTTATATCTTGTAAATTATTCATTTACTTTTCTTTAACTTTTTCTATAAGTTCTTCTATTTTCATACTATAGCTTATAGAATCATCAAGTTCAAATAGTATTTGAGGGGTATTTCTCAAATTCATTCTTTGACTTACTTCTTTTCTTATATATCCGCTTGCACTTTTTAATGCTGCAAAAGTCTCATTTTTCTCTTCTTCACTTTTTCCATATATACTTACAAATACTTTTGCATATCTTAGATCCTTTGTAACTTTGACTTCTGTAATTGAAACCATAGCCGTCATTCTAGGATCTTTTATTTCATCTCTTATTATAACGCTTATTTCTCTTCTAACTTCTTCGTTAATTCTTCCGCCTCTGTAATTAGCCATTTAAATCACCTCTTTAATTAAAGCTGCTTTCTTTCAATTGCTTGCATGCTAAATGACTCTATTACGTCACCTTCTTTTATATCATTAAATTTCTCAACGCTTAGACCACATTCATAGCCTGCATTTACTTCTTTAACGTCATCTTTAAATCTCTTTAATGAAGCTAAAGTTGATTCAAATATTACTATTCCATCTCTTATAACTCTAACTTCTGAGTTTCTTAATATCTTACCATCTGTAACGTAACATCCAGCAATTGTTCCTACATTTGAAATTTTATATACTACTCTTGCTTCTGCTTTACCATTTACAACTTCTTTATATTCTGGATCAAGCATTCCAATCATTGCTGATTTAACATCTTCTATTGCATCATATATTATTCTATATGTTTTAATTTCGACTCCTTCTTTATCTGCAATTATTGTTGCATTTGAATCTGGTCTTACATTAAATCCTATAAGTAGTGCATTTGATGCAGTTGCAAGTGTCACATCGGTTTCTGTTATTGCACCAACTCCACCATGAATTACTCTTACCTTAACATCTTCTGTTGAAAGTTTTTCTAAAGACTGTTTTATAGCTTGAACTGATCCTTGAACATCAGCTTTAACTATTATACCAAGTTCTTTAACTGTTCCTTCTTGAATTTGGTTATATAAATCTTCAAGAGATACTCTATTAGCTGAATGGAAGCTCTCATCTTTGATTTTTTGCTTTCTAAGTTCAGCCATATTTCTAGCTGTTTTTTCATCTTTAACAACAGTAAATCTATCTCCTGCTGCTGGTACTTCTGAAAGTCCTAAAATCTCTACTGGTATTGATGGCCCAGCTTTTTTTATACTCTTTCCTTTATCATCAAACATTGCTCTAATTCTACCGTATGTAGACCCAACTAATATTGAATCTCCAACATGTAATGTACCATTTTGAATAAGTAGTGTTGCAACAGCTCCTCTACCTTTATCAAGTTTAGCTTCTATCACTGTACCCTTAGCTTTTCTCTTTGGATCAGCTTTAAATTCTGCCATCTCTGATGTTAATAAAACCATTTCTAATAATTGCTCTAAATTTTCACCTGTTTTAGCTGATACAGGAACACAAATAGTATCTCCACCCCAGTCTTCAGCTACTAATTCATATTCTGTTAATTCTTGTTTAACTCTTTCTATATTAGCTCCTGGTCTATCTATTTTATTTATAGCTACTATAATAGGAACTCCTGCTGCCTTACAATGACTTATAGCTTCCTTAGTTTGTGGCATTATTCCATCATCTGCTGCAACAACTAAAATAACTACATCTGTAACTTGAGCACCTCTTGCCCTCATTGCTGTAAAAGCTTCATGTCCTGGTGTATCTAAAAATGTTAACTTTTCTCCATTTAGGTTTACAGTATACGCACCAATATGTTGAGTTATTCCACCCGCTTCGTGTGCAGTAACATTTGCTTTTCTTATAGCATCTAATAATGAAGTTTTACCATGGTCAACGTGTCCCATAACAGTAACAATAGGAGGTCTCTTTACTAGATTTTCTTCAATTACATCTTCTTCTTCAACTATTTCTAGCTCTTCTTTTTCTTCTTTTTTTACAACTAAACATTCATATTTTTCACATACTTTTTCAGCTGTTGCAAAATCTATTTCTTGGTTAATAGCAGCCATAACTCCTGTAAAAATAAGAGTCTTTATAACATCTGCTGTTGGTTTTCCAAGCTTTTCTGAAAGTTCTTTAACAGTTATTGTCTCTCCTATTTCAACAACTCCAGATCCACCTTCTCCAATCACGTCTTCTTCTTCTTCTGATTTTTTCTTCTTTCTCTTTTTAGCTTGATTATTAACTTCTTCTGCTAATATCTCTTCATATTCATCAACTATAGTTTTGTTATCTGAAGAATTATTTTCTCCAATTAATTCTTTAATTAATTCTGCATCTTCATCTTCTATAACGCTCATATGATTTTTTACATCAACACTAAATTCACTCATTAATAATTCTATAAGCTCTTTTGAACTTATTTGCAGTTCTTTTGCCAATTCATATACTCTGATTTTTGACAATAAAATCACCCCCGGTTAAATTTTAACTTTTTCCTCTTCGTAAAGGGTATAAAGTTTTTTTGCCATATTTTCATCTGTTACAGCTATTATCTTCACTTCTTCTCTTCCAATTGAAAAACCTAATTCTTCCTTTGAAAAATCCTCTATTAGCCTTATATTTTTTGCTATACAATGGTTTTTAAACTTTTTTCTGGTACTATCAGATGCATCGTTAGATATTATAAACAAAAAAATGTTTTTTCTATTTCTTTGTTCATCGCATTTACTATACCCTTCAACTAAATTTCCTGATCTCTTTGCTAATCCTAGAAAATTAAAAAATTTATTCATTTCCTATTTCTTCCCTTAATCTATTATATATAGCCTCATTTATAGCTATATCTAAGTTTCTTGACAACCTTTTAGTTTTAAAAGCTTTTTCTAAGCATTCTTTATCTTTGCAGATATATGCACCTCTGCCTGATTTCTTTCCAGTCAAATCAACTGAAACTTCATTTTCCGGGCTTTTTACAACCCTTATAAGTTCTTTTTTAGGTTTCATTTCCATGCATCCTGTGCACATTCTTAAAGGAATTTTCTTTACCTTCATAAAAATCCTCCCCTTACTCTAAATTTTCTTCTGCTTTTAATGCTTCTGCTTGAGATTTACTTTTAATATCTATTTTCCAGTTAGTTAATTTTGCTGCAAGCCTAACATTTTGCCCTTCTTTTCCTATAGCTAATGATAATTGATTATCATCTACCACAACTTTCGCAGATTTTGAATCTTCAAAAGCTACAACTTCTAAAACTTTGGCAGGACTTAATGAAGCTGCTATAAATTCTTCTGGATTTTTGCTCCATTTTATTATATCTATTTTTTCGCCTTTAAGCTCATTTACTATATTTTGAACTCTAACTCCTTTTGGGCCAACACATGAACCCATTGGATCTACATTTTCATCATTTGAATAAACTGCTATTTTACTTCTTGATCCAGCTTCTCTTGATATACTCTTTATTTCTACAACACCTTCGTATATTTCAGGTACTTCTAATTCAAAAAGTCTTTTCACTAATCCAGGATGAGTTCTTGAAACTAATATTTGAGCTCCTTTTGAGCCATTTTTAACTTCTACAACATATAGCTTTACTCTTTCGTTAAATTTATATTCTTCACCTGGAATTTGTTCGTTTGGTCCAATAGAAGTTTCTATTCTCCCAAGATTTACAAATACATTACCTTTGTCTTTTCTTAGTACAGTTCCGGTAATTATATCATATTCTAATTCCTTATATTCTGAATATACTATGTTTCTTTCTGCTTCTCTTATTCTTTGAGTTACTACACCTTTAGCAAGTTGAGCTGCTACTCTTCCAAAATTCTTTGGAGTAACTTCTAAATCAACTATATCATCAAGATCATATCTTACACTTACGTCCTTAGCATCTTCTAAACTTATTTCAGTTACATCATCATATACGTCTTCAACTACAACCTTTTGAGCATATACATGAATTTCTCCTGTTTCTCTATTTATACTTACTTTAACATTTTGTGCTGAAGTTGTCGGACTAGCGTAATTTTTTTTATATGCTGCAACTAAAGCATCCTCTATAGTAGTAAAAATTAAATCTTCGCTAATCCCCTTATCTTTAACAATTTCTTTAAGAGCACTTATAAACTCTTGGTTCATTTTAATATCCTCCTTATTATATTTCCCCTTCTAAATTGGCTGATTTTATTTTATCCTTTGGAATTGTAACTAATTTGTCAGCTTCAACTACAATCGAATCATCATTTACTTCTTTTAATATGCCCTTTACATTTTTTCTTCCATCTAATGATTTTGTAAATCTAACCATTATTTCTTTTTCTATTTGTTTTTTAAAATGATCATCTGTAAATAATCCTCTATTTAATCCTGGTGATGATACTTCTAGAAAATATGCTTCTTTTATTGGATCTTTTTCATCCATGACATCGCTTACTCTTCTTGATAAAGCTTCACAGTCAGATAAAGTTATACCACCATCTTTATCTATATATATTCTTAAATAATATTCTCCATTTTCTTTTACATATTCAATGTGATAAATCTCATACTTTAATTCTTCTGCTATAGGTCTTACTAATTGATCAATAGTTTCCAATAATGCATCAACTTTCATATTACCCCTCCTTTGCTATATTCAGTTTTAATTTTAAAGATTTACTAAACTCTTAACTCCCTATAAAAAAAGCAACTATTTTAGTTGCAATTAAATAGAAAAAGCGGGCATTTATCACTCCCACTCACATTTTCTAGCTATTAGTAAATTACTTCTTTAATTATCCTATCATAATTTCCTAAATAATACAAGGGGTAGCAATAAATTATTACTTTTCTTATATTTATTACTTGCCCCATATATATTGTTTTTATACTTATTTTAAAATAATGATAATTGATTTGTTTCTGACATTCCCTCAAGACACCCATGGTTGCTTAAAGTTTCTATTACCGTCTTCGAAACCTTTGACCTTATTCTTAAATCTTCTTTAGATATAAATTCACCTTGTTTTCTAGCTTCAACTATACTTTTTGCAGCATTTTCTCCAACTCCCTGAAGCGCACTAATAGGAGGTCTTATTCCATCCTTTTCAATTGTAAATTTTGTTGCTTCCGATATATATAAATCTACTTTCAAAAAATTTAGCCCTCTTGCATAAAGCTCATAAGAAAGCTCAAGTACAGTAATTAATCCCTTATCTTTTGCAGTAATCTTATTTCCTAGTTCATAAAGCTCATCTAATTTTGCTTTTATAGCCCCTGGACCTTTACAAATAAGCTCTGCATCAAAATCATCCGCCCTTACAGTAAAATATGTAGCATAATAAGCTTCTGGATAATACACTTTAAAATATGCTATTCTTACAGCCATCATAACATAAGCAACTGCATGCCCTTTAGGGAACATATACTTAATTCTTTTACATGATTCTATATACCAATCAGGAACATTATTTTCTTTCATTGTTTTCTCAAACTCTTCCGTTAGCCCTTTACCTTTTCTTACACTTTCCATTATAGTAAAGGCCATTTTAGGTGGAACTCCTGCATACATTAAATAAACCATGATATCGTCTCTTGTAGATATACAATCTTTAAGAGTTGTATATCCTTCTTTAATAAAGTATTGTGCATTATTAAGCCATACATCTGTTCCATGTGAAAGTCCAGATATTCTAACTAAATCGGCAAAACTCTTAGGTTGAGTATCAACAAGCATCCCTCTAACAAATTTCGTTCCAAATTCCGGAAGTCCATAACTACCAACTTCACAGCCTAATTCTTCCTTAGTTACTCCTAATGCATCTGGAGAAGTAAATAATGAAATAACCTTTTTATCATTTAATGGTATGGTTTTGGGATCAACTCCTGTTAAATCTTGAAGCATCCTAATCATGGTAGGATCGTCATGCCCAAGTATATCAAGCTTAAGTAATCTACCTGATATAGAATGATAATCAAAATGAGTAGTTGTAACATCTGAAGTTGGATCGTCTGCAGGGCGTTGTATTGGTGTAAAATTATAAATTTCATTATCACTTGGAACAACCATAATACCACCTGGATGTTGTCCTGTTGTTCTTTTTATTCCTGTACAGCCAATAGTCAATCGTTCAATTTCAGCAGTTGAAGTTCGTATTCCTCTCTCATCAAGATATTTTCTTACATATCCATAAGCTGTTTTTTCAGCAACTGTGCCTATTGTTCCTGCTTTAAAAACATATCCCTTTCCAAATAGAACTTCTGTATATTTATGAATTTCTCCTTGGTTATCACCCGAAAAGTTAAGATCTATATCCGGCTCTTTATCCCCTTCAAAACCTAAAAAGGTTTCAAAAGGTATATCATGACCATCCTTTATATATTTAACTCCACATTTAGGACAATCCTTATCTTCTAAATCAGCTCCTGAACTAACAGAACCATCTAAGAAAAATTCAGAATTTTTACAGCTAGGACAAACATAATGTGGAGGTAATCCATTAACCTCTGTTATATTTGACATCGTAGCAACAAAAGATGAGCCTACCGACCCTCTTGAACCAACCAAATATCCATCTGCCAAAGATTTTGCCACTAATTTTTGAGCTATTAGGTAAAGAACTGCATATCCATTACTTATAATAGAATTCAATTCCTTATCTAATCTTTTTTGAACTATTTCAGGTAAGGGATCTCCATATATTGAATGTACTTTTTTCATTGTCATTTCCCTTATTTCTTCATCTGCACCTTCAATTTTAGGTGGATATGTTTCATCTGGTATTGGCTTTAAAACATCTATTGAATCAGCAATTTCTCCTGGATTGGTTATGACAACTTCTTTTGCCCCATTTTCCCCTAAATATGAAAATTCTTTTAGCATCTCTTCGGTTGTTTTCAAATATAAAGGTGGTTGATTATCCGAATCTGAAAATCCTTGTCCTGCCATTATTATTCTTCTAAAAACTTCATCTTGTGGTTCTAAAAAATGAACATCTCCAGTTGCAACAACAGGCTTATTTAATTCTTTTCCCAAATTATATATTTTAGTATTTAGTGTTCTTAATTCATTTTCATCTTTTACATTTCCTTTTGCAATAAGATATGCATTATTTCCTATAGGCTGAATTTCTAGGTAATCATAAAATCTCATTATATCTTTTAACTCTTCATCTGACTTACCATCTAAAACTGCTCTATATACTTCACCAGCCTCACAAGCAGAACCTATAATAAGGCCTTCTCTCATTTCCATAAGCTTACTTTTTCGAATTCTTGGATTTTTATGAAAATTATCTATATGTGCTTCTGACACAAGTTTATAAAGATTTTTCATCCCTTCTTGAGTTTTAGCAAAGATTATTATATGATATGTTTTTTCTTTCTTAATATCCATTTTTCTAAGAATTCTTTATTCAAGTCATTAAGTTTATTAATATTTAACTCTTCTATCATTTTCTTTATTGATATTAAAAAAATTTCTGCTGTCGCCTTTGCATCATCTACTGCTCTATGGTGATTTTGTAGTGAAACTCCTAAATGTTTTGCTACTAAATTTAACTTAACTCTTTTTAATTCTGGATATAAAAATCTTGCAAGCGGAACTGTATCAACTATAGTAGAATTAAACTCAAGACCTAAATCATTGCAGTTCTTTTTTATAAATCCTGTATCAAAAGCAGCATTATGAGCTACAACAGCCGAATCCTTTATAAATTCCATGAATTTAGGTAAAACAACTTCTATAGGGTCTGCATCTTTTACCATTTCATCTGTTATTCCTGTAAGTTCTGTTATATTATACGGAATTCTACATTTAGGATATATAAATTCACTAAAGGTATCTATTACTTCTTTTCCTTTAATTTTTACAGCACCTATTTCAATTATTTTATCATTTTTAGATGAAAATCCTGTAGTTTCTATATCAAATACTACATATGTATCATCAAAACTTTGTCCCTTATCATTTAATGCTATAGGTATTCCATCATTAACTAGATATCCTTCTACACCATATAATACTTTAATCTTATTTTTTTTAGCTGCAATTTGAGCATCTGGAAAAGCTTGAACGACACCATGATCTGTTATTGCAATAGCTTTATGCCCCCACTTAGCCGCTCTTTCTATTAATTTTGTAGCTGATGTAATTCCATCCATAGCACTCATAGCCGTATGACAATGAAGCTCAACTCTCTTTTCTTCAGATCCATCCATTCTCTCTATTTTGCCCATTTTTAAAATATCTCTTCCCATTATTACTACTTCTCTTGCATAAGTATCATAAATGGCTTCTCCTCTTACTTTACAGTAAAGTCCTTTTTTAACATTATCTAATACTTCTTCAGTTTCTTGTGGCTTTAAAAAGCATTTTACAGTTATTGAGCTTGTATAGTCTGTAACAAAGAAGGTAAGAATTATTTTGCCTGTTTTCGTTTCAACTATATCTGTCTTAAAAACTTCACCTATAACAGCAACAACTCCAGAAGTTTCATCAATTTCCTTTATTGAAATAGCTTCTTGACTTATACTTCTCCCTAAAATGCTATTTTCACTTTTAGGTTCTCTTTTGAATTCTCTTTTTTCATAAGTTTTCTTAGGTTTAGCATTTTGTTTTTCTTCATTTTGTTTATTGGTAGATTGTGCTGAAATATTTCTTCCACTAAATATTTCTTTTAAAACTTCTTTTTCTTTTTTAATTTTTTCATTATAATTGCTTTCTACTTCTAAGCTGCTATCATATTCTAAAGTTACTTTACTTTTAACTCCAAAAATATTTTCAATATTAAGAGCAATTTGTTTAGGAACTTCTTTAATATTTAAATGTTCATTTATTTTTTCATACCCACTTTTTATAGTTAAAATATTTCCTTTTGTAGTCTTTAAGCCTTTAGTTAAAACAACTTTTGACAGAGGAATTCTTTGCATAATGCCTTCTATTACTTCAGACCAATGCTTTTCAATTATTTCTTCTATCGTTAGGGTAGATATATCTCTATAAAATAATACCTCTATATCTATTTCTATTCCTAAGGTTTTTTTAATAGCTTTCTTTACATCAGCTTCTTCTTCATTATTTAGTCCATCTTTTCCTCGTAATACCACTTTAAGAAGATTACTTTTTTTCAAAAATTGGAATCTTACTATATTTATTTCTTTATCTTCTAAGGATTCATTTTTATTAATTTCCTTTTTTATAAGTTTTAAAGCATTTTCACTCAAATAAACAACACCTCCTATACAATCAATAATTAGTAATGGATAATGTTTAATTGATAACAGATAATTTAATATTTACCAATTAAAATTCAACGAAATAATTGACAATGTTAATGTTAACTAAGCATTTATTTAAACTTAATTTTTCATTACTCATTGTCAATTATTTTAATTACATATTTTCTATTTCTTTCATTAATTCTTCAATTAAATCTTCTTCTTTAACCTTTTTCACAATTATACCTTTTTTGAAGATTAAGCCTTCTCCTCTTCCACCTGCAATTCCAATATCTGCTTCTCTTGCTTCTCCTGGTCCATTAACAGCACATCCCATTACAGCAACTTTAATATTTTTATTTATACTTTCTAACTTTTTCTCAACTTCTTGTGCTATTTTAATAAGGTTTATTTGAGTTCTACCACAAGTAGGGCAAGATATAAATTGTAAGCCACTTTCTCTTAATTTTAAAGCTTTTAATATTTCTTTAGCTACTTTTATTTCTTCAATAGGATCACTAGTTAAAGATACTCTAACTGTATCCCCTATACCTTCAGCTAAAAGTGTGCCAAGTCCTATACTTGATTTTATAGTTCCTCTAAAAGGTGTTCCTGATTCAGTTACTCCTAAATGAAGAGGATAATTACAACTTTCGCTCATTAATCTATAAGCTTCTATCATCATTACAACATCTGATGATTTTATAGATATAACTATATCATAAAAATTTAATTCTTCTAATATTTTAACATGTCTTAAAGCTGACTCTACTAATCCCTTTGCAGTTGGTTTCCCGTCTCTTTCTAATATATCCTTTTCTAAAGAACCTGAATTTACGCCAATTCTAATTGGTAAACTTTTAGCTTTTGCAGCTTCTGCAACTATCTTAACTTTTTCTATACTTCCTATATTGCCTGGATTGATTCTTAAAGCAGATACTCCATTTTCAATAGCCGCCAAAGCTAATTTATAGTCAAAGTGTATATCAGCAACTACAGGGATAGGTGAATTTTCACATATATCTCTTAGAGCTTCCGCAGCTTTCATATCAGGAACTGCACATCTTATTATCTCGCATCCTGCTTTATATAAATAATCTATTTGTTTTAGCGTTGCTTCTGCATCTCTTGTATCTGTATTAGTCATTGATTGAATAGATACAGGAGCATCACCTCCTATATAACAACTTCCAACTTTAACTTTTCTTGTTTTTTTTCTTTCCATTTTATTTCCTCTCCTAAATTTGTATAGGGAATAATATATCCTTTATTGTAACTACTATCATAAGTCCAAAAAGTAGCATTAATCCAACGTAGTTCATTGCCCCAACTACCTTATCTGGAACTTTTCTTCTTGTAATAAGCTCTATTAATAATATTACAGTCCAACCACCATCTAATGCTGGGAATGGTAGCATATTAAATACAGCTAAGTTTATACTTATGAAAGCTACAAAATACATAAGATTCCATATACCATTTTTTGCGGCTTCACTTGACATTCTAATTATAGATACCGGTCCCCCTACATCAGTCTTAAAGTTTACATTTCCTGTAATCATCATTTTTAGACCTTTATAGGTTTGATTTACTACAGATGCTGTTTCCTTAAAACTTTGTTTAAAACTTTGAACAATTCCCGGTTTTTCTATTCTTTGAAATTCAAAGCCTATCATATATCTTTCTCTATCGCTTTCCTTTACTAGTTTAGGAACAACAGTAATTTCTTTTTTCTCCCCATTTCTTTCTATTAAAAAGTTAATTGGCTTATCTTTAGCCAAATTTATACCTATTGTTAGGTCATCAGCTGAAAAAACCTTACTTCCATTAACTTTTAAAAATTCATCACCTTTTTGTAATCCAGCTTCTATAGCAGGCATATTTTCAGATAAATTTTTTACTGTCGGTAAACTATAACCAAATTTATTTAAAAACACCGTAAATATTATTATAGCAAACAAAAAGTTCATCGTTGCTCCTGCTATAATTACACTTATCCTTCTAAGAGGTGACTTTGAAGAAAAACTTCTTTCATCTTGAACTTCTTCTTCTTCCCCCATCATTTTAACATATCCTCCAATAGGAAACAAACCTATTGAATATTTTGTTTCTTTTCCTTGAGTTGAAAATATTTTCGGGCCCATTCCAATAGCAAATTCTTCAACCTTTATTTTATTTAACTTTGCCATAGTAAAATGACCAAGTTCATGAACTATTATAAGTAAACTAAACCCTAATAACGCGTATATTATATACAATCTCTCTCTCCTCCTAACTCCATTTTAACCTTATATACTCTCTTACTTTTTTATCTAACTCAATTACATTTTCTAGAGTGACTTTTTTTAATTTTTCCTCTTTAAAGTATTCTAAAGATTCTTCAATTATTTCTGAAACTTGTAAAAATTTTATTTTCTCTTCTAGTAATAAAGCTACAGCTTCTTCGTTAGCACCATTTAATATACATGGAGCTAAGCCACCTTCTTTTCCAACTTTATAAGCAAGTTTCAAGCATTTAAAAGTTTCCAAATCAGGTTTCTCAAAAGTTAGCGTTCCAATTTCATAGAAATTAAGTTTTTCTGCTATAGCATGTTTTCTTTCTTTTTTATTAATTGCATATTGAATTGGTAACTTCATATCTGTTGAGCCTAATTGAGCAACCACACTTGCATCTTTATATTCTACCATAGAATGAATTATACTTTGAGGGTGAACTACAACTTCTATATTTTCATATGGACAATTGAATAAAAAATGTGCTTCAATAACTTCAAGACCTTTGTTCATAAGTGTTGCTGAATCAATAGATATCTTTTGCCCCATATTCCACTTTGGATGCTTAAGCGCCTCTTTAACGCTAACACTTTTTAAATATTCAGTATCCTTTCCTCTAAAAGGCCCTCCAGATGCTGTTAGAATAATTTTGCTCACATCCTTTTCAGTATACCCATTTAATGCTTGGAATATAGCACTATGTTCTGAATCTACTGGAAGTATATCAACTCCCATCTCTTTTGCTTTATTTATAACAAGTTCTCCAGCCACTACTAAAGTTTCCTTATTTGCTAAAGCTATATCTTTTTTAGCTTCAATAGCTTTCATTGTCGGTCTTAAACCAATCATTCCTACAACAGAAGTCACAACCATATCTATTTCATCTAAGGATGCAATTTTCTCAAGTCCTTCTATGCCTGAGAAAACTTCTATCATTAACTTATTTACTGAACAATAATCTTTAATTGATTTATAACTTTCTTCATCCATCATAGCTACGTATTTAGGACTAAATTCATTTATTATTTCCTTAATCTTTTCAACAGAAGAATTAGCACTTACTCCTATAAGTTTTATTTCTTTATTTGAGTTTCTTATTACTTCTAAAGTTTGTGTGCCTATAGAGCCTGTAGCTCCTAAAATTGAAATTTTTCTCATATTTACCTCCTAAGTACTCAGTATTTAACTGCCGTAAATCATATCTTTTGCAATTATGCTATAAATTGGTCCTGATATTATACCAATAAACCCAAACATTTTTACCCCTACATAAATCGATATTATTACTATTAAAGGATGAATGGCTAATTTATTACTTAAAAATTTAGCTTCAAGTATTTCTCTTGTCAAACGCTCTAATAAATATAATGCAATTAATCCAAATACTAATAAATATCTCTTCATTACAATATTGTATATTATAATTGGTATAAAAACAATTGTTGTCCCAACAAAAGGAAGTATATCTAAAACGGCACATAAAATTCCTAAAAAAATACTATTATGTATTTGAAGCACCTTAAAACCTAAAATTATTATACATGCACTTAATATTATCAATTTAAGTTCAACTTTGAATACTTCTTTTAAATTTTTTATTTTTTAGAAAAATTAATTATTATTTCATTAGGAAATAAATTTTTTAATAAATCATAAATCTTATTTTTATCTACTAATATAAAATAATCTACTATATTTGCTATAAAATATGATACGATTCCGCCCCCTGTAACTATAGCACCTTGCATAATCATATTACTATTAAGAAAACCACTTAATGTTTGCAAAATTTTATTTAAATCGAAGTTTAAAAGTACTTTCATATTAGTAATGAAAGCATCTACCTCTTTCATATTATTTCTATAAAATTTATAGAACATTTCCAATATTGTATTGCCGAAATAAAATACTATCATGAATATTCCTAAGTTTACTATAAGCAAACTTAAAATCGCACATATTGATTTTGGTATATTAATTTTTAAGAAAAATTTATATATTGGTTGAGTTATTAATATCATTATTAATATTATTAAAAAAGGTTGAAAATAGTTTTTTATTAAAATAGTTATTACAGAAACAATAATAAATGTAATAACTAAGTTTATTATTTTATTGTAATTTTCATATAATTTCATAGCACTACTCCTAATTATTTCATACTATGATTATATTAATTATAATAATAATACATACCTTTTATCTATTTATATAAGTATATTTATTTAAAAATAAGGTAGAGAAGTTTCTCTACCTTATTTTTAGCTAATATATTAAATTCCATTTTATACTTATGTTCTTCTAAATTCCTACAATAAAGGTTAAGTAATAAAAGACTACTACCGCATTAAATAATATTGAGTCAAATCTATCTAAAATTCCACCATGACCAGGTATTAAATTACTATAATCCTTTATTCCAACATATCTTTTTACAGATGATGCTACTAAATCTCCAAGTTGCCCCATTATGCCACATAATCCACCTATTAAGAAGAAATGGATTGTTTGAACTTCTGGTACATTAATTCCTATTATTATACCATAAATTCCACATCCAATAGTACTTCCTAAAAATCCCCCTACCGATCCTGCAATTGTTTTTTTAGGGCTAATCTCTGGACATAACTTTCTTTTTCCTAAATACTTTCCACAATAATAGGCTGTAGTATCTGCAATCCAAGACCCAAGGAAAATTAACCAAACTAAGTATTGTCCTCCAACTTTATTATTAACTATCGGAATAAAACTAAATAATATTGCTACATATAAGAATCCTAATAAAGTTAGTGAAACATCAATAAAATTATATTTTAAATTTACAACTGGTATTATTAATAATAAAATAGTTGATAATATTAAAATATACATAGCTTCTTCAAAATTATTTCCTCTTAAATAAAAAATAATTAAAAGTGCATATCCTCCTATAGATATTGGGTTAAATTTTTTTTCTTTTAAAGCATTGTAAAATTCATATAATCCAAATATTGAAATCACTATTGTAAAAGCCTTAAGCCATATTCCGCCTAAAAAAATAAACAATATAAATGGCGCTATCATAGCGGCTCCTAAATATCTACTATTTAACTTCATTACTCCACCTCAACTACTATACTCCACCATATCGTCTATCTCTGTGCTGATAATCATATATGGCTTTATGTAAGTGTTCTTCTTTAAAATCAGGCCAGCATACATTAGAATACCAAAATTCTGAATAAGCACATTGCCATAATAAAAAATTACTAATTCTTTGTTCCCCTGATGGTCTTATTATCAAATCCGGGTCTGGTATATTATAAGTATATAAATATTTTTCAAATATATCTTCGCTTATGCTATCTTCATTTATATTTCCCTTTTTAACTTCTTCTAATACCAAATTAACCGCCCTTAATATTTCATCCCTTCCACCATAATTGAAAGCTATATTTAAAGAAATTCCAATATTATCTTTAGTTGTCACAATGGCTTTTTTTATTTCTCTTTGAGCATCACTAGGCAACTTATCAATATCACCTAAAATATTTATAACAACTTGATTTTTATTTAACTCTTCTAACTCATTTTTCAAATACTCAACTAGTAGTTTCATAAGAGCCGAAACTTCATCATTTGGTCTCTTCCAATTCTCAGTTGAAAATGCATATAAAGTTAAATATTTTATCCCTAACTTATTAGATTCCTTTATTACCTTTCTTATAGTTTCCACTCCTGCTTTATGTCCCATAGTTCTTGGAAGATTTCTTTGCTTAGCCCATCTTCCGTTTCCATCCATAATTATAGCTATATGTTTAGGTATATTTTCTTTATCTAAAACTATTTGTTCTTTATTCTTTCTACTTTTATTAGTTTTAAAAATATCTAACATATTTTTATTCCCTCCGCCACTTCTAATATGGAAAAAACCTGCTAAAGGCAGGTTTTAAATTGACATAATCTCTTTTTCTTTTGCCAAAATTATTGTATCTACTTCTTTAACGAAAGAATCTATTATTTTTTGAACTTTTTCTTCTGAATTTTTAAGTTCATCTTCAGTGATCTCTCCATCTTTCTTTAACACTTTAATTTTATCATTAGCTTCTCTTCTTATTGATCTTAAAGCAACTTTTGCTTCTTCGCCAGTTTTCTTAACATTTTTAACAAGATTTTTTCTTGTTTCTTCTGTTAACTCTGGAACAACTAATCTAATCACACTTCCATCATTGGATGGATTAATTCCTAAGTCTGATATAAGAATAGCTTTTTCTATTTCTTTTATTAAACTTCTTTCCCAAGGTGAAATCACTAAAACCCTTGGTTCTGGAGCTGATATATTAGCCACTTGATTTAGCGGACATTGACTGCCATAATAATCAATGTGAATTCTATCAAGCATAGTTGGGTTGGCTCTTCCGGCTCTCATTGTCGAAAGATCTGATTTTAATACAGAAATAGTTTTCTTCATTTTCTCTTCTGCTTTTTGAATAATATCCTTAATCATAAAAACCTCCTATTTTTTAGATGAAACTAAAGTTCCTATTTTTTCACCAGAAATAGCTTTTTTTATATTTCCTGGCTCATCTAATCCAAATACTAAGATTGGAATATTGTTATCCATACATAAAGAAGTTGCAGTTGAATCCATTACTTGTAATCCTTTTTCAAGTACTTCTATATAATTAAGTTTATCATATTTTTTAGCATCTGAATACTTATATGGATCTTTATCATAAACTCCATCAACTTTTTTAGCTAGAAGTATAACATCAGCTTCTATTTCTGCTGCTCTTAAAGCTGCTGTAGTATCAGTTGAGAAGTATGGATTTCCTGTTCCTGCTGCAAATATTACTACTCTACCTTTTTCTAAATGTCTTACAGCTCTTCTTCTTATAAATGGCTCGGCAATTTCTTTCATTTCTATAGCTGTTTGTACTCTCGTCATAACTCCATTTTGTTCAAGTGAATCTTGAAGAGCTAGTGCATTTATACATGTAGCTAGCATACCCATATGGTCTGCTTGTGACCTATCCATGCCCTCTCCACTTCTTCCTCTCCAGATATTTCCTCCACCTACAACTAATCCAACTTCTACTCCCATTTCAACTAAATCTTTTACTTCTAAAGTAATTCTTTTTACTATATCAAAATCAAATCCAAATCCATTTACTCCTGCTAAAGCTTCCCCCGAAACCTTTAGTATTACTCTCTTATATTTGCTTTTTTCCATTCTTAGTACCTCCATATATTATTTGACTATTTCCTAAAAAAGAGAACACCTATGTGTCCTCCTTTGTATTACTTAGTCATCTTAGCTACTTCTTCAGCGAAGTTATCTTCTGCTTTTTCGATACCTTCTCCTCTTTCGAATCTTACAAATTTGTTTATAGTTATTGGAGAACCAACTTCCTTTGATTTTTCTTGAAGGTACTTGCTTATACTCTTATCTCCATCTTTTACCCATGCTTGATCTAAAAGACATACTTCTTTATAGTATTTTTGAATTCTTCCCATTACCATTTTTTCTACTATGTTTTCTGGTTTTCCTTCATTTAAAGCTTGAACTCTGTAGATTTCTTTTTCTTTTTCTAAAGAGTCTGTATCTACGTATTCTCTACTTAAGAATGTTGGATTTGCAGCAGCTACTTGCATACAAACATCTTTTGCAACTTCACTTAAAACAGCAGTATTATCAGCATCGCATCCTAATTCAACAACAACACCAATTCTTCCGCCACCGTGAATGTAGCTTTCAACTACACCATTTGCTACAACAAATTTTTCAAATCTTCTTACAGTCATGTTTTCACCTAACTTAGCTATTAATGCAGTTAGTGCTTCTGAAACTGTATTTTCAGCATCAAATTTTTCAGCAACAAATCCTTCTAAAGTTGTAGTAGAAGTTGTTGATGCCATTTCTGCTAATCTATTTGCGAAATTCACAAATTCTTCATTAGCAGCAACAAAGTCTGTTTCACAGTTTAATTCAACTATACCTGCTGTTTTTTTGTCTTCTGATATGTAAGTTTTAACTATACCTTCAGCAGCAACTCTTCCTGCTTTCTTAGCAGCAGCAGCCAAACCTTTTTCTCTTAATATTTCAATAGCTTTTTCCATATCTCCTTGAGATTCTGTTAAAGCTTTTTTGCAGTCCATCATTCCTGCACCAGTTTTTTCTCTTAATTCTTTAACTGATTGAGCAGTTATCATAATGTAAATTCCTCCTAACTTAATGTAAACCTTATTATTTAGGTTAAAAGGTAAATGAGAATTCTCACCTACCTTTAATTTTATTATTCAGCTAATTGTTCGCCTTGTCTTCCTTCGATTATACCATCAGCAATTTTTGCAGTTATTAATTTAACAGCTCTTATTGCATCATCATTTCCTGGAATTACGTAATCAACTTCTTCTGGATCACAGTTAGTATCAACTATACCTACTACTGGTATTCCTAAAATCTTAGCTTCTGAAATAGCATTCTTTTCTTTTCTTGGGTCAACTACAAATATAGCGCCTATATTAGTAGCATCTAAGTTCTTAATTCCACCTAAGTTCTTTTCTAGCTTTTCCATTTCGCCTTTTAATTTTATAACTTCTTTCTTAGGTAAAACTTCAAAAGTTCCATCTTCTTCCATAGTCTTTAAAGCTTCTAATCTATTAATTCTAGTTTTGATAGTTTTGAAGTTTGTTAACATACCACCTAACCATCTGCTATTAACAAAGTGCATATTTGATCTTATTGCTTCTTCTTCGATAGCTTCTTGAGCTTGTTTCTTAGTTCCTACAAATAAGATATCTTTTCCTTCTGTTGCAACTTCTTTTATAAAGTTATAAGCTTCATCTACTTTTTTAACTGTTTTTTGAAGATCTATTATATATATTCCATTTCTTTCTGTGAATATATAAGGAGCCATCTTAGGGTTCCATCTTCTTGTTTGGTGTCCAAAGTGTACACCTGCTTCTAATAATTGTTTCATTGATATAACTGACATTTTTCTACCTCCTGGTTATTTCCTCCATTATCTTCTTATAAAGTTTCCTCAAAATAAGGCACCATCTCTATAAATCTGATAATGTGTGTATTTATTTACCTTTGTTAGTATAACATAACCTAATTATAGTGGCAAGATTTTTTTCATTTAAAAATCATTAAATGTAAATTTTTATAGTTTTACATTTTTTCTAATATTCAAATTTTTATGGATAATATAAAACATTTTTATAGTTTTTATATTCTATTTGTTTTATAAATTCTTTCAATTTCAAAATATATTTTTTAAAATTTAAAAGCGCCATATTACATTAGTAATTGACGCTTTTATTTTATGTTAATTTATCTTTTTTAATTCGTCTAATAGCTTTTCATTTAAGATTTTTATATGTGTTCCCTTCATCCCAAGTGATCTAGACTCTATTACCCCTGCACTTTCAAATTTTCTAAGTGCATTAACTATAACACTTCTTGTTATTCCAACTTTATCAGCTATCTTAGATGCAACTAGTAATCCTTCATTTCCTTCTAGCTCTCCAAAAATATGCTCTACAGCTTCTAGTTCTGAATATGATAAAGTTCCTATTGCTAATTGTACTACTGCTTTTTTTCTTGCTTCTTCTTCTATTTCAACTTGTTTAGATCTTAGTATTTCCATGCCAACTATAGTGGCACTATATTCAGCTAATACTAAATCTTCATCTGTAAATTTCTCTCCAAATCTTGCAAGCATTAAAGTACCTAATCTTTCTCTATTACCTATTATAGGAACTATTGTAGTTATTTTATCTTTCATAATACAATTTCCTTGATCTTCAAATACACATAGACCTTTATTTGCTAAATTAGCAATACTTTCATGAATATTTAGTAAATTATCGTTATAATCTTTTGGAAATCTCTTTTCATCTATGACTTGATTTTTCATAACATCACATTCAAAATTTTTCGAAAATGCATATCCAAGTATTTTACCTTTCCTACTTGTTACATAAACATTACATAATAAAACTTCACTTAATAATGCGCATATATCTTCAAAAGCTACAGGATCTGTACCGGATTTTTGTAATATTTTATTCAACATTCTTGTTTTGTTTAATAATGACGACATCCCATCTTCCTCCTATAAATACAATAATAAATTTTTTGAAAATTTAAAATTTTTAAAATTTTCTCAAAATATCTTTATTACTTATTTATACTATCATAGAAGATTTCTATTTTCAACAAATTTCTTGCTATTTTCGACATTTCTGTTGAAAAAGCATTTATTTTAATATTTTATTAATTTGTAATTGATTTCTATTCCTTATTTTCATTATTTTCTTTATTTATTATAATAACTTTATTACAATCAGAATTTGAACACTGAGCATAATTTCCCTTAGTTTTACTATATTTCAAAACCATATAAGAACTACAATCTGGGCATTTATCTTTTAATGGTTCGTTCCAACTTACGAAGTCACATTGTGGATAATTAGAACATCCAAAAAATTTTTTCCCCTTTTTACTTTTCTTTGCTAGAATCTTCCCACCACATTTTGGACAAGGAGCTTCAATTTCTTCCACAATAGGTTTGGCATTTTTACATTCTGGATATCCAGGACATGCTAAGAAATTTCCATATCTCCCACGTTTTATAACCATCATTCGACCACATTTATCACAAGGAACATCACTTACCTTATCTTCTATAACAACTTTAGAAACTTCTTTTTCAGCTTTATCTATTGCTACTTTTAATGGTTGGAAAAATTCTGCTACAACTTTTCTCCACTCTTCTTCGCCTTCTTCTATGTGATCTAAGTTCTTTTCCATTTCTGCTGTAAAATCTACATCTACTATTTGTTTAAAATATTCACTAAGCATATTATTAACTATAAATCCAAGCTCAGTTGGAATTAAGTTTTTCTTTTCTCTCTTAACATAATCTCTACTTAATAATGTAGTTATTGTCGGCACATAAGTACTTGGTCTTCCTATGCCTTTTTCTTCTAATAACTTTACAAACGAAGCTTCACTATATCGTGCTGGTGGTTGAGTAAAATGTTGTTTTCCTTCTATGTCAACTTTATTTAAATCATCATTTTCTTCTAACTTAGGTAATAAAACATCCTCATTATCTTCTTCAGTTGCATATTCATACAACTTCATAAATCCATCAAATTTTATTGTGGATCCGCTTGCTTTGAATTTATAATCACCGTTTCTAATTTCTATACTATTAGTGTTTAATTCACATGAAGCCATTTGGCTCGCCATAAATCTATTCCATATTAAAGAATATAATTTAAACTGTTCTGATGTTAAAGAATTTTTTGCAATTTCCGGCGTTATTTCAATTATTGATGGTCTTATTGCTTCATGAGCATCTTGAATATTTTTCTTTCCTTTATATATTCTAGGTGACTTTGGTGCATAGTCCTTTCCATAATTTAAATTAATAAATTCTAACGCTTTACCTTGTGCCTCATCAGAAATTCTTACTGAATCAGTTCTCATATAAGTTATTAACCCAACTGTACCATAACCCTTAACTTCTACTCCTTCATATAATACTTGAGCTATTGACATAGTTCTTTTAGTCATAAAATTTAGTTTTTTTGATGCTTCTTGTTGAAGTGTACTAGTTGTAAAGGGAGGTAATGGATTTTTCGCCTTAGTACCTTTTTTTACTTTAGTAACTATAAATTTGTCTTTTTTTAGTTCTTCTATTATCTTATCGCTTTCTTCTTTAGTATTTATCTCAATTTTCTTGTTTTTATACTGAACTAATTTTATAGGAAACTTTTTTCTATCTTTAGTTGCTACACAGTCAACAGTCCAATATTCCTTAGGCTCAAATTTATTAATTTCCTCTTCTCTATCACAAATAAGCTTTAAGGCTGCTGATTGAACTCTTCCAGCACTTAATCCCCATTTTATATTTTTCCACAAGATTGGGCTTATTTCATAACCAACTAACCTATCCAATACTCTTCTAGCTTGTTGTGCATCTACTAAGTTGATATTTATTTTTCTAGCCTCTTTTATTGATGATTTTACTGCTTTTTTTGTTATTTCATTGAAAACTATTCTACATTTTTCATCTTCTGAAATATTTAATATATTAGCTAAATGCCATGATATTGCTTCTCCCTCACGATCAGGGTCAGTTGCAAGATATACTTTATCAACTTTTTTAGCAGCTTTCTTAAGCTTAGTTATAAGATCGCCTTTTCCTCTTATTGTTATATATTTCGGATTAAAATTATCTTCTATATCAACGCCTAGCTTACTTTTTGGCAAATCTCTCACATGCCCCATGGATGCTTCTACTATATAATTCTTACCAAGATATTTTCCTATAGTCTTAGCCTTTGCAGGTGATTCTACTATTACAAGATTTTGTCCCATACATAAAAACTCCAGTAAATTTTATGGAGTCTACACCCCCTTAAATTCATAATGATTTTGCATAATAATTGCCAGGAAGGCAAATTATTTCATTTCTGTTTTGCATTTCAAATAATAACTCAAACAATACCTTTCTGTCAACATTTACCGATTCTATTATATCATCCAAATGCTTCGGTTCATTATTTATAACATTTAACAAGCAACTTTTCAAACCATTTTTTACCGTTTTTTCATTGTTTTCTTTTTTTATATTAAAAAAATCATATAAATCCTGTAGTTCAGTAAATGGTCTTGCTCCATCTCTTATTAATTTATTACACCCTTCACTATTACCATTTATAATAGGTCCCGGAACAGCCATTATATCTTTTCCCATTTCTAATGCATAATCAACTGTTATTAATGATCCACTTTTTTTAGTTGCTTCTACTATTATTACTTTTTCACTTATTCCACTTATTATTCTATTTCTTCTTGGAAAATTATACGGCATAGGTGGTGTATTAGGTAAAAATTCTGAAAGTAATAATCCTTCCCTTATAACCTTTTCATAAAGATATCTATTACTTTTAGGATATATAACATCTATTCCACAACCTAATATGCCTATTGTTTTACCTCTAAATTCTAATGAACTTCTTTGTGCAGCTGAATCTATTCCCGATGCTAATCCACTTACAACCGTTACGTTATTTTCACTTAATTCTCTTCCTATAATCTTAGCTACTTCCATACCGTATTGAGTACATTTTCTAGCACCTACTACAGCTCCCAATTTTCCTTTTAATAAATCTATATTTCCTTTATAAAACAATACATATGGAGGATCTATGCTATTTTTTAAACTTTCTGGATAGTCTTTTGACTTAATTGTAATATATCCTATTCCATTATTATTCATGTAATTAATAAAATCTTTAATCATATCCTCTGAAATTACTTTATCTTTTATCTTTTGTAATTCTTTAATATTGTTTTTATATTTCCTAATGTTACTCTCATTTTCATATTCTTGCAATAGTGTATTTTTCTTTTCATTGGATATATTGGTTAAAATAAACCATATTTCATCATTTTTCATGGTAACCACCCTCATACTAAACTATTTCTCCATCCACATTTTTTCTATATCCTAAAGCTTCAAAAATATGATAATCTTGAATTTTTTCTGACCCTTCTAAATCAGCTATAGTTCGTGAAACTTTTATAATTTTATCATATCCTCTCATAGTTAAATTTAGTTTTTCATAGTGTATTTTTAGTACTTTTTTTGATTCTTCTGATAAATTAAATAAATTTTCTATATCCCTGCCTTTTACCTCCGAATTATAATTATACTCACTTTTTTTATACCTATCTCTTTGTATTTCTCTTGCTTTTAGCACTCTTTCCTTCATTTTTTCCGAACTTAAACTATCTTTTCTTTTAGAAATATCTTCATATTTTAAACGTGGAACATAATTCAACAAATCTATTCGATCTAATAAAGCTCTAGATAATCTATTTAAGTATCTTTTTCTATCACTTTCTGAACAAGTACACCTATTTTCATCAATTCCATTTAAAAATAAACCACATGGGCATGGATTAAAGGCCCCTACAAGCAAAAAATTAGATGGAAGCTTATATGTCCCATTAATTCTATTTATATTTATCACCTTTTCTTCTAAAGGCTCTCTTAAAACTTCTAAAACATCCCTTTTAAATTCTAATATTTCATCTAAAAATAATATTCCATTATGGGCTAAAGTTATTTCTCCTGCTTTTATTTCTTTTCCTCCTCCAACTAAAGCTATTTTGGTTATTGTATGATGCGGATTTCTAAAAGGTCTAATAACTCCCTCATCCCCTGAAAATATACCAGATGCACTATATATTTTAGCAATTTCTATTTCTTCTTTATATGTTAGAGGAGGTAGGATAGATGGCAGTGCTTTAGCAAGCATTGTTTTCCCTGACCCTGGCGACCCATAAAGTAATATATTTAAATACAAAATCAAGGATTTTATTTAATTGATATGATAATTATAGACATGTGAATTATGTTTTATTCACTTATTAGAATAATGATTTCCTCTATTAACACTTCTAATGAAGTAATTATGTTTATTTCATCATTATTTATACGAATTGATTCTATTATATTGATAAACTTCTCTTTATTTATATTTTTACTTTTTAAAATTTGGTTATTTATTTCTTTTCGCAAATTAATTAATTCATCTCTTATAAGTACGAACTCTGAAATTCCATTATTGAGATTATCTAACTCTTTATCTAACTCATCTTTCTTCGTTAGAATTTCTTGTTGCTTTTCCTCAAATATTTCTTTAGGTAAACTGCTATCCATATATAAATTTAGTAATTTTTTATTATCCTCATTTAATATATTTATCCTTTTAAATATATTATCCTTTTTATTTCAATATCTTCTTCTAAAATAGCACCATTATACTCTTCAATTTTGTTATCAATCTGATTTTTATATCTTTAAATTTATTACATATATATATGTAGAAATTTTTTATATACTCATCTAAAATCATTTCTAATTTGCTTAAAGATATATTTTTGTTGTCACATTTATTTACTCCAAAACGCTTTTTATTACAACAGTTAAAAAACCTTCTTCCATCATCCATGTTTGATATATAATTCGAACCACATTTATCACAAACTATTTTATTTGAATAAACAGATTTACCTGAATATTTTCCTATACCTTTATTTTCCCCTAACCTTCTTGCTCTTAACTCTTTCGCTTCATTGAATATTTCTTTTGAAATAATTGCTGGAATTCTATCACTATCCTTATAAATTATATCCTCTTCTTTATTTCTACTTATCTTATTGCTTTCAAATAATTTAGGGGCTGAGTATGTTAACCGATTTGATATTCCACAATACTTAACATTTCTCAGTATATTATTAATTGTACTAACTGCAAAAGCTTTTTCATTTCTAGTTAATATTCCTTTCTCCGTTAATATCCTTTGTATAACTCTATTTCCATAACCTTCAATGCATAGGTCAAATATTAATCTTACTACTTTAGCTTCTGCCTCTATTATCTCTAATCTGTTCTCACTCTCTATAAATTTATATCCGTATAGATTCCCATTTGTATGAATCTTATCAGTTCTCATAGCACTTCTTTTGTATCCATTTGAAACTTTTATTGATTTATCTCTACTTTCTTGTTCATCCATAGTAAAGAATATATTCAATAAAGTTTCATCCTCTGGCTTTTCTGTAGATTTAGATAAATCCTTAAATACAACATAAACACCTTTTTCTTTTAATGCTCTTATTATGGAAACAACTTCAACATTTCTTGCAAATCTACTTGTATTGGTTACATAAATATAACTAAACTTACTTTCTTTATTCCTACTAGCTGTATATATACTTTTTCCATTAACTATGTCTATATCTAATCCAGCCATAACTAACATTCTATTAAACTCTTTTCTATTAGAAAACTTTGTGCCAGACAATCCTTTATCTGCAAAAATATCTATTAATTCATATCCATTTTCCTCATTTAATTCAGCTTCAAAATAAGACTTCTGATTTTGAAAACTGTTTTCTTGGTCTAGTTTATCTGTACTAACTCTACAATAAGCCACTACTTTCTTTAAATCCATATAATCATCCTCCAAACAATTAATTATATTATATATTATGTATTCTAATTTTCTAATATTTTTTACTGGTTTTTAATACCTTTCTTAAACTCTCAATTATTTTCTTGTCCTTTTTATAATCCATTTACATCCCCCCCAAAAAATTCCTTCCTTTATATATGCAAAAAAGGCTAGACTTTTTACATCTAACCTTATTTCCTTATTATGTATTATTTTAATTCTTCAACTAACTTGTCTATTTTAACTCCAACTCCATCAATTTTATTATTAATAGAAGCTACAAGCTCAGAATTAGTCTTTACTAGTTCAGCGTTCGCATTTGTAAGTTGATTACAAGTTGCTCTTATTGTGCTCCACATTTGCCACAAAATATATGCTAATGCACAAGCTACTGTTATTGGAAACCCAACATTACTTATAAATGTATCCAATTGAATCAATACACTTCACCTTCCTTTACTTTAAATTTCTTGGCTAAATTTTTCTAGTCTTAGATTCTCATATCCTTTTCTCTTTGCCTTAATTGTGTATTTAAAAGTGAAATCTTCCCTATCACTCTCTACTATGAAGTAATCTTTAGTTTGGTCTTTTATCTTAAAATCTCCCCAACCTATTTTATGAATGTCTATAATATAATTGTTCTCTAAGTTTGCACACTCTTTAAATATGGTATCTATTAGTATAACTCTTTCAAATATTCCTGTTTCTGTTTTAGATACAGTCATTAATTCAGAACAAGTATCTGTCAAATAAGATTCTGTATCTTCTGTTGAGTAAAATAATCTATTGCCATATTTTTGTGTAGGTTGAATACAGTTTTTATTTCCAACAACAGAAAAATCACCAATTACAGTAGTTTTACCACTAATGTACGTACCACCATTTAAGGCATAGAATCCGAGTTGACCGTTTGGACTTGATAACTCTCCACCTAATATTTTAGAACCTTCTAGATTTATATTTTGCCAAAACTTAACCCCTTCAAAAAAAGTTATTGGTTTAGGATTTCCGGTAACTCCATAATAGTCAAAATCAACGTAGGATCTATTAATGTTTGTACTTTCACTCTCGTCATAGCCTATGGAAAAGTATGAGTTAATGCCATTAGCAATTCCCAATCCTGTTTTATTAGCATCACCATTCCTTCTTGAACTATAAATAAATCCAACTGGGGATGTCCTTGTTGTTCCTTCCCAATCATAAAAATTTATAGTACGTCCAACAAACTCTAGTGCTTTATTTCCATTTGCTTTTGTATATATATTCCCATTAGTTATATCTATTAAAGCATTATTACCTTCTAATTTACCTTTTCTAAATGTTACTTCTCCAGCATTAAGATTTATTATCAGATTATCATTAAATCCTCTTATAATTCCTGTTTTAATTAATGCAGCATTAATTTCCCCACTATTTAAAATACTACAATTAAAATTCCCGTTGATATCCATAATTAAAGTAACATCATTAGCTTCACCAGTTTCTATATTAATACCATTCCTAAAAAACATTATTCCATGCTTGTTGGCTACTATTCCTTTTCTAGCTTGTTTTATGTCAGTTTCATCTGTCCAAGCAGTGAAATTTTTAGCATAATGACTATAACCACCAAATCCATCCATTACAGTATTTATAGACTCTTTTTTGGCAGTTAGTATAACATCTTCTACTGTAGGTAGTTTTTCAATTTCTTTCTTAATGCTATTTAATGTAGGCGGTTTTAAATCTTTGATATCATTATTACTTAAAGTAATATTAGTTACTTCATCAGCTAATACATCAACTTCCATCTCAATAATTCTAGTTTCTATATCTATATTGAATTTAGGAATATATGTGGCAATCTTATCACCTATGCTTAACCATACTTTAGTATCATCCTTATGTTCTTCTACTGTAGATAATTCTAAAAACTTAGTATCAAAAGTCATTTTAGGTTCATCAATTTTATTTACTGTAAATTCTAATCTAGCGAGTCTTTCTAATTCTGCCTTTGCTTCTTCCTCGGTATTGTAATATGTATAACCTTCATCATTTTCTTTGCCTTCTTCTTTTACTCTTACTGGATATACTTTCTCAACTGTTTCCCCTAACATATTAATATTAGTTGATAACTTTCCACTATAGATAATATTGTCGGCATAAAGCTTATCATAACCTTTAGCTAATACTCCTTTAGTAATTGTTAAATCTTCTTCAGCTTCATTAGAAATTAAGTTTTTCCCATATTCAACTTTATATTTAGGTATTTTACTTCCTACATAGTCAACCAATTCAACCTTAAATTCTTCTTTTTTAATCTCACACCCATAAAGTTCTTTCAAATCAGAAACTATATTATAAAAGCTATCATGCCAAGCATTTATAGATTTTAAATCACTTAAATTAGAGCTTACTTCTAAATCCCTAGCAAACTGTTTACCTTGTTTATACTCTTCACTATTGCTTTTTAACCAATCCAATATAGCTAATCCATTTAAATTTCTTGGTTTACTATCCACTATAAACATGCTTCTTAAAGTTTCAGTTCCCCAATGCCTACAAGTTAGC